>DULM01000257.1 GCA_012840405.1 Syntrophomonadaceae bacterium
AGAGGGAGTTAGCTTTATTTTTAGACAGTGAAGACTATAAGCGCGATGAATACGTGATTCAGGAGTTTCTAGAGGGGGAATCTTATTCTCTTGAGGTGATAGGTTGCCCGGGATCTTATGTGCCTCTCCAGGTTACCGATCTGGAGATGGATGCTGGATATGACTGCAAAAGGGTTTTGGCTCCTACGCAACTGACTCAAGAGCAGATCCTCCAGTTTCAAAATATAAGTTTGCGCATAGCTGAACTGCTGCCATTGACGGGAATTATGGATGTGGAAGTGATAGACCATCATGGAATGCTTAAAGTATTAGAAATAGATGCCAGACTGCCGAGTCAGACTCCCACTACTGTCTACCGGTCAACAGGGATCAACATGCTGGTAATGCTTTACGAGCTCTTTACTAAGGGGCAAGTGGGCCAGCCTCAAGATCTTGGTAAGGAAAAGGGAGTGATCTATGAGCATGTTCAGATCACTCCGGGAAAAATGGAAACACTGGGGGAACATATTATTGCTCAGGCCGGTTGTATAAACTATCAGCAGGATTTCTTTGGAGCAGATGAGGCTCTAACCGATTACCTGCCCGGCAGCAACAGATGGGCAGCCACATTGATCATCACTGCTGATGACCGCTCCCAGGCCTGGAAAAAACGCTGCCAGGTGATAGAAAATATCAGGGAATATTTCGGCTTGGAGTATCACGACTCTACATTATAGATGGTGCTAACCTTGCTTGTTAGCAGATTGATTAATTAAAATCCAGGGGGTTAGTTATGAGCAAACCCAAAAAGAAGTACTATCGTAAGCGAGTTGACTTTTTTAAGCTTTTGAACAAGATCAAGCTCTGGCCATCTCGTTCTGGGGTACTCCATGGGATCAAATTTATTGAACAAAAAGGCCCTTATGCAGCCATCACTACCCATTGTGGGCATGATTTTTTAGTGCGCACATCCAAAAATAGCCGGGCTGCCCGTTGGCTGCGCAACAAATGGGCTTTTAAAGCCTGCAGGTTCTGTCGGATTCCCGATTGGAAGTTGGAAAAATACTCAAAAACATTTTTTGCACAGCATTACGGTTCACAACTCAATGATGAATAAAAATTTAGTTTAAGGGAAGGAATTCAAGTAGTCGGCAGCGAATCAATAAAAATAAAAAGTGTCGAATATTTTATAATATCGTCGATATAATTAGCTTTAACGAACTTTATTGGGGGATGAAGCGGTGGATATTACCTGGACTGCAACCCAAAAACAGCGCTTAAGCGAGTTAGATGCTGACGAGAGTTTATATGATTGCGTTTTCTCCGATACTGCAGAGCGGGAGAAACGTTTCAAGCAGCTTGAGCGGGAATTGGTGAAGAAAAACAAGGAGCAGCTGTTTGCCTTAAAAAATACTACCCTGCGACCACTCCTCTGTCAATTGGAAAGCAAGTTGGTTGACCGCTTGACTAAGGAAGGTTTTGTCCAGGTAGTGACACCTATTCTTTTGTCTAAAGGCATGCTCAACAAGATGACGATCACTTCAGATCACCCCTTAGTCAAACAGGTTTTTTGGGTTGACAAAGATAAGTGTTTGCGTCCTATGCTGGCTCCTAATCTCTATCATTTGTTAAGAGATTTGCGGAGACTATGGGGGAAGCCTGTCAAAATATTTGAGGTTGGCCCCTGTTTTCGTAAGGAATCTGAGGGGGCTTACCATTTAAATGAGTTTACCATGTTAAATCTGGTAGAGTTGAACGACTTTGACGGCCAGCAGGAGGACAGGTTAAAAGAACTCGCTGCCATAGTTATGGATGCAGTAGGGATCAGGGATTATAAATTGGTGAAAGATGAATGCCATGTCTACGGCAACACCATTGATGTGATAGCAGGCGACTTGGAACTCGGATCAGGTGCTTACGGGCCTCATAAACTTGACTCAGCCTGGGGAATTATTGATCCCTGGGTGGGGATTGGTTTTGGGCTTGAGCGTCTGGTTGTTACAGTAAAAGGCCATAAAAATATCCACCGGGCAGGGCGCAGTTTATCCTACTTGGATGGAGCAAGATTGAACATCTAGACAGGAAGAGGTAATCATAGTGACTCGTTTGGTTAAAGAGGATGTAGAAGGGATTCCCGAGGGTTTGGAGTTCTATGATGCTGAATTGAAAGAGAAGACAGGTTTAACTTTAAGACAGATTGCCTGTGCAGCTGCAGGCATTGCCGAAAAGGATGTAATAGCAAAAGCAGCAAACAATAAAGCAGCTGTGATCCCGATTACTGTAGGCGAGGGAATTATCCCATCCTTTACCACCGCTGTGCAGAGTATTATACAGCACCTTGGTTTTCAAGCAGTTGTTACCACTGAAACAGATGTGGCAGGAATAGCCGAAGGGATAGCGGCAGGTGCCAACATCCTGTTTATGGCTGATGATATAAAATTTATCGCTTTGAATGTGTTAACCGGTGTTGCGGCTGATAATGGAGAAGCAACAGGGAAAGGATTTGTGGCAGCACTGAATGGTATGGCAAAGGGCCTTCAAGGCAAAGAAGTCCTTGTCCTCGGCGCAGGCCCAGTGGGAGTCAGTGCCATTGCTGCACTAAAGAAACTGGGAGCAATAGTGGCTCTCTTTGAGATAGATGAAGCTAAAGTAGAGAAATTTAAGAATGACCCCGATATAAAATTAGAGCAAGATCAACAAAGAGCACTAGCGAAATACCGCTACATCATAGATGCAACTCCCCAGGGAGGGTTCATCGATTTAGATGACCTTCACCCTGATACTCAAATAGCTTGTCCTGGCATGCCCCTAGGATTGACAACTGCAGCCTATCTCACCTTTAAAGATAGGTTGATTCATGACCCACTACAGATTGGTGTAGCAACAATGTTAACGATGGCTTTGCTATAACTTCGCTGTTAATACGCGGGGGGTGGATCGGCAGGATCACATAGACTCTAAATCTATGCAGCCGGGTTAGACTCCCGGACTCCCCGCCAACATACAATAACCTATACTGTCCGTTGAATTTGAAAAAGACAGCGTATCAAACCGTAGCCTATCATTAGGAACAATCCTACCACTATATCCGCTCATTAACTACTTCAAATCTATCCTATAAGTCTTCGTCGGTTTATTGGTTTAGTTCCAGAATCATCTCACCAAGGCACTACAAGAAAGGAAATTGTACTGGTCATTTCAATGTTTAAAAAACAAAAGGAGGGGTTTGTGCTCGGTACCAACTATCTTCCTCAACTATCTTACCTCATGATATTGCGTAGCGGGTTATGTAATAAATTCGGGGGTGAGTTAGGAAGTTGGATTTGGACAAAGAAACATTAAAAAAGATACTTGATTCGTCTTTCGACGAGATCTTTGTCATAGATGGTAAAGGAGTTGTTGTTTACGTAAATAAAGCATGTGAACGACATTACGGATTAAAGGCTTCAGAATTTATCGGCAAATCCTCTTATGAATTGGCGGCTAAAGGATATTGGTTTCCCTCGATTACGCCTCACATTTTGAGGGAAAAAAAGAGAGTAAGCTTAATTCAGGAAACTATTATTGGAAAAAAGCTCTTGGTTACAGCAACCCCGGTTCTTAATGACAAGGGTAATGTCTCCATGATCGTAATGAATTCCCGGGACATTACAGAAATTGAGAAGCTTAGAAAGGAGCTAAATGAGTTATCCCATTTAGCTCGAAAATACAAGAACGAAGCTGAAGAGTTCCGCAAGAGAGAACTTGACACCAGCAATTTTATTGTCGGCAGCAAGCAAATGGAAGATGTTTTTAAGATAGCTGAGCGAGTGGCGGCTGTTGATTCTAATGCCCTGATCCTAGGAGAATCGGGCAGCGGAAAGAGCCACCTGGCGAAATATATTCATAAAATGAGTAAAAGAAGCAAAGGGCCTTTTATCACTCTCAATTGTCCATCTATCCCTGAACAATTATTTGAGTCTGAACTATTTGGTTATAGCCCGGGGGCTTTTACTGGGGCGAATAGAACGGGAAAACCCGGTTTGATTGAATTGGCAGATACAGGCACGCTTTTCCTCGATGAAATCGCCGAAATTCCTCTAAACCTTCAGGCCAAACTTCTCGAAGTGATCGAAGAGCGACAATTTATTAAAGTAGGCGGCAAAGAAACAAAAAAGATTGATGTCAGAATTCTAGCAGCAACCAACCGTGATCTTAAAACATTAGTTAAGAAAGGGTTATTTAGAGAAGATTTGTATTTCAGATTAAATGTGTTGGAAATCAAAATTCCACCGCTCAGAGAGCGGCCTGATGATATTTTACCGCTGGTAAGTTATTTCGTTGATAAATATAACAAAAAATACGGCCGTAGGGTCCGTTTTTCTAAAAAGTCCTTAGATATACTCCTTTCTTATTCATGGCCTGGGAATGTGAGAGAGTTGTCACATGTTATCGAAAGGCTGATTGTAATTGTGCCTGATGAGATAATTCAACCTCATCATCTCTCCCATTTGGTTCAGTCTGATACGAGCATTGATAGTTCCCAATCTAATCGAGAAACCTTTGAGACCGAAATTATGCCTCTTGAAGATGCGCTTAAAAATGTGGAAAAAAATATTGTTGTAACGGCACATAAACGGTTAAAGAGTTCTTATAAAGTTGCGGAGGCACTAGAAATAAGTCAAAGCAAGGCCTATCGATTGATTCGCAAGTACTGTGGAGATACATTAAATTGATTAATGCGCTGTGCTTTATAAAAAATTATTCCGGGGTACTTTTAGGGAATGAAGTGCCTCGGAATATTTTTATTTTGATGGGCTAATCTGGGCTGCAGGAACTGTATACCCTTGAAATTTTAGTATGTAATTTGAGGTTGTATAGCAGCCTATCAGCTGGTTGATGTTTGCAGCCCAGTTAGCCATTTCAGTAAGTGCTCCATTTTTTGCTGTAGAGTTTGTTCAAAAAACTTGCTTGCGATTAATGCTTACGATTTTATTCTGACTGGGGGGGAAATTTATTTGATGGATTAATGGTCATAGTTGTGGCGATTTTGCTGGATTTTTTACTGAATTGATTAAAACAGAGCAATCACTGAATATTAGCTTACCAGTTTTATGCATAAGTCTCTGGCAGCTATCGCATCCTCACCGTATCCGTCCGCCCCTATTTCCTCTGCAAACTGGCGGGATACCGGTGCTCCTCCAACTATTATTTTTACTGTATCTCTGATCCCTGCTTCGACAAAGGCATCAATAGTTTCTTTCATGGCAGGCATGGTGGTTGTAAGGAGTGCAGACATACCAACAATTTGCGGCTGGTGTTCTTTGACAGCTTCTATAAATTGTTCGGGAGAGTTATCTACACCAATATCGATCACCTTGAAGCCGGCGCTCTCAAGAATCATGCATACTAAATTTTTACCGATATCATGCAGGTCACCCTTAACAGTTCCGATGACAATTACGCCGGGTGTTTGTATCTCATCCCCCTTAATAAATGGCTTCACTGCTTCCACCCCGGCGCTCATGGCCTTGGCTGACATGATTACTTCTGGCACAAACATTTCGCCGGCTTTAAATTTTATTCCCACTTCGTTCATCCCGGCGATCAGGCCATCATTAATAACGCTTAATGGGTCTGTACCGGACTGCACCAAACTTGCAGCTAAATTTCTGGTTTTTTCAACTTGTCCTGCAAAAACAGATTTTTTAATTTCCTCAAAGTCCACCATGGATATGGCCTCCTTGGGTTTTTTGATTAAGTAATATTCACCGAGCAATAAATGCAATTTACATGCCAAGCAATCATTTTTTTGCAGGATAGCTAAATTGATTGAATTAAATTTGGTGTTTATTCAACAGTTGATGTATTCTCTGCTCTATTCATGAGAATAGATTTTCATGGCAGCAGTATCCGTTAAATCATTTTTAAATCAAATTTAAAAGTAGACCTATTCAAATTAATATTAATGTTTTCACTATGAATTAATGCTTGAAAAAAAAGTCTACAAAATTGACTTAAAGTTAAGTTTTTAGACTTATTGGACATCCCTTTTAGCTGTTGAAAGCATTGAAAACAGCTGTGTTTATATTGCTAACTGATGCCAATTTGCTATTGGCATTGTACTTGCATGATAAATTTATAAAGTATCGAAGTCCCTCTTTTATCCGCACTCATAGAACTGCATGATAACACCTTCTATAGCTAGGGACGGCCGTTATGTGGATCTATACAAATTTCTAACGATTCCGCGTTGTCTTCAATAAGGGGGTGATAAACGTACGGTTCCTATTGTTTCTGCAGCTTGAGGACCAATATTGATATATAGCCATTTAATTGCACTATTTTTATGAATATTCATTAAAGTTTTTGCCTTTACGGAACCGTAAATGCCACCGGAGCAAAAAAATAGGGGTAGGAAGTAAGCTGAAGAGAACACCAAGAGAGGGAGTGAGTACGGATGTCTGATTTACTAGAAGGGATTGAAGAAGAAATTGCAAGAAGAGCCAGGATTATTGATGACCCGTCATATGACCCTGGTCCAAAACTAGACAAGAATGATCTCATTGGCGCAATAATTCTAGCCGTGGTTTGTGCTATTGGAATTGCCCTTGGATACATATTGATGTAGACAAATTTCTAGAAAGGAGATGATGTTTGAGTTGAGTAAGAATATGGACACTGAAGTCAACAATGAGGTTTACTATGGAATAATACCTGTTTTTAAGAATGAGAAACTTTACAACGGGATGGATATTTTTATCATCCTATCAGGAATTTCGATTGCTACATGGTGTTATACTCATGGCGGTCACCTTGGTACTTCAATGGGGCTTGCGCCGGCTGTATTAAATACCTTTTGTACAATTTCTTTAGCATCTGTTTTTGTTATTTTAGTTTGTGTGATCGCTACGAGGCTTGGGACAGATATATGGGTTTACCAAAGGACGATTTTAGGTAAGACCGGATGCAATCTTTTCTTATTGGCGTTCTTTTTTGCCACATGGGGATGGTATGCGATCAACGCTAAGGTGTTTGGGTCCTCAATGGCAAAACTAATTGAAGCCCTCGGAATAAATGTATCTGCTGTTGGGGAAACACTATTAGCCTTGCTCTGTGTTGCATTAGGATGGTATGTTGCTTGTAGAGGACCTGTTGCAGTACGAACAACCAATAAGCTTATGGTGCCTTGTTTGTTCGCGATAGGTTTCATTCTTCTTATCTTGGTCTTTAATCGTTGGTCTCTTGCTGAACTGTTAGCGATGAAGCCGGTTAATGATGTTGGGAAGTCATGGGAAAGTTATGTATTGATTGCGGAATGGAACCTTGCATATTTGTTTGCTTGGTACCCATCATTAGGGGCTTTGCCAAGGCTGTGTAAGACTGAAAGAGGTAGCTATTGGGGCTCTATAGCTGGATTCGGCATAACTCTTGCCCTTTTTGTCTGCATCGGTGCGGTTGCCGGTTTGGCTATGTCCAGTGTTGGAATCGTTAGCCATGACCCAACTGACTGGTTAGTCTATTTGGGAGGTCCTGTTGTCGGCCTGTTATCTCTTGTCTTAGTAGGTTTTGCTAATATATCTACAGCCAGTGCAGGAACATACAGCCATGTTCTTAGTTCTAAGATCATTAAACCGGATATGAAATACTGGCAACTGGCAACCCTTTGGTGTATTTGGTGCGGAATATTGGTTTGCTGGGGAGGCATCTGGGATAACTATACAATATTCTTGGCAATTATTGGTACCATGGCAGCCCCTGCTATTGGATTGTTGGTTACCGATTTCTATATTGTTCGCAAAGGTAAAGTCAGTATGAAACACCTTTACGGAGTTGATGATCCAAACTCCTGCACCTTTACAGGTGGTTTTAATTTGGTAGGGTTTGGAGCGCTGGCTGCGGGGATTATCGCTTACTTTATTGTTTATGATCCCTTCAGCAGTGCGGCAAGGATAGCTCTCTTTAATTACACAACCGCAACTCTTCTCGCTTGTGCAGTATCTTCGGTAACATACTATCTTTTGTCCAGAATACCATCGCTGAGAAGTTATATGAAATTGGACACTGAGTATAACGCTGTTAGCCCAGCTCAGGAAACTGTAGCTGACTGAGTAGATTAAGACAGAATAAACAGTAAACCCCTTCTTATAAATAGAAGGGGTTTATTATATAGCTTTGTAGTCTCAAAAATAAGTCATTAATGAAATATCAAATTAGTAAATAAACCACTTCAGAGTTGTTGCAGTATATGGGATGTTTATAATGCTTGTTTTTAGGTGCTTTTCAACGGCAGTTTTCCAACCAGCCAATTGGCATAAGACTTGCATAAATAAGTTAATGAAAATAAAGTCTCTGGTTTCCGGAAGCCAACTATCAAAGATTAGGTGTACAGATGTATTAGGAGTAGGTTTACTACGCCATGAAGAATGGGAGGGACTTTAATGGAAAAAGTGTTCACACGAATGGGTGACGCTTCTGGAGTCTGGCTTAGTAAAGAGGAGGTGAGAGCCGAACTAGAGGAGGGTACAAATGATGCAGCAGATCGTGGTAAGATACCTCCACTTACTGAGGAAGAATTGGACAGGCTGTTTGATATCTGTACAAGGCGCGAGAAATTTGTAAGTGTTGAGCCGGGTAATGAAGTTGTGGTTACTTTCGATGCCGGTACATTAAAGATGGTGCGTGTTGGAGTACCGGTTGATAGGTCACAGGCTATTCTCATCCATGAACGGGCTTTGGGTTCTGACACCATGGAACTGGCTCACATTGATTATAGTTATAAGCAGATTAAACCGATAGCTCACGATGAGAAATATTATATGGAACAAGCACAGTTGGGGACTGTTATACCGCTTTTTTATGGAGCTATGCCCAATGTGGGACTCTATACACAACCAGATGGACCTGTTCCTAACTGGTCAGAACTCTTACCCATGGGGAAAATAACTGAGGCTCAAGCTGCCCAGGAAGAAGCTGTAGAACATGCGGAAAGAGACATGGTTTATGTAGGGAGCAAAATGTATGAGGGTGGAGCTGATGGTATCAATTTTGATACGACCGGTGCCTCAGGAGATGCAGATTTTTTGGCTGCATTGAGAGCAATAAGGGCATTAAAAGAAAAATACCCTGAACTACCGATAGAATTGGGTATGGCAGGAGAATTTGTCCTAGGGATGCACGGTGAGTTGTATTTTGATGGTGTTCGTTTGGCAGGGTTGTACCCCCACGACCAAGTCAAATTAGCAGAAAAGGCTGGAGCGACCATTTTTGGTGCGGTTGTTAACACCAACAGCAGTAAATCATTCCCCTGGAATATTGCTCGTGCTGTTACTTTCGTTAAAGCATGTACAGAGGCAGCAAATATTCCGGTACATGTGAATGTGGGTATGGGGGTTGGTGCAGTACCGGTTTTCGATACTCCACCACAGGATGTGGTTTCCAGGGCTTCGAAGGCTTTAGTAGAAATAGGGAAAGCGGACGGATTATAGCTGGGTGTTGGTGACCCGATGGGTATGGCTATCACTCACGCAATAGCCTCTGGCATGGGCGGAATGCGGACTACTGGAGATCTAGTAGCCCGGATGCAAATGACCAAAGGCATGAAAATTAAAGAAGCGAAAGAGTATGTAGCCAATAAGCTAGGAGTTTCAGTTGTTGATCTGGCCAATGAAGCTGTAGCTCGAGAGTTGCGGGAAGAATTGAATCTCGGTCTTGTTCACGAGTTGGACGGTTATGCAAAGGGAATGGAAGCTAAGTTCCGTATTGCTAAGCTGCTGGGTATCGAAATTAAGTCGGTTAAGAATTTTATTGAGCGAGCAGGGCTGTAAGGAGGGGTATTACTTTGAATAGGGATGAAGTATTAGCTAATGCCATAGATGCTATGGTGAATTGTGACGAAAAACGAGCATTAGAGATAGCAGAGAAAGCAATTGCTGCAGGTTTTGATCCAGTTGATATCCTTTCTGAGGGATTTAGTGTTGGGATTAGAAAAGTTGGGGATTTGTTTGGAAGAGGAGAGTTATTTTTACCCCAATTGATTCAGAGTGCCGAAATCATGAAAAAGGTTACTGGTGTTTTTGAGTCTGTTATGACAAAAGAAGCAGCCGAGAAAAAAGGTAAAATGGTCATTGCCACAGTCGAAGGTGACGTTCACGACATAGGGAAAGGAATAGTAATTTCGCTTCTTAGAACCCAGGGTATTGAGGTAATCGACTTGGGGCGTGATGTAAAGACAGAAAAAATTATAGAAGCAGCCCTAGAAGTTGATGCTGATATTATCGGTACTAGTGCACTGCTTTCTACTACACTTGCCGGTCAGAAGAAACTTGAGGACGAACTCAGAAAAAGGGGACTCAGGGACCGTTTTAAGACCATGGTAGGTGGAGCGCCTTGCACTCAGCGCTGGGCAGATAAAATCGGGGCAGATGCCTATGGTGAGGATGCAGCGGATGCGGTAGAGAAGGCATTAGCCTTACTGGGTAAAGGTTAATTGTATAGTGTTGATCTATCACAATAATTATGGAGGTGGTAACTGTTGACGAAGAGAAACCTGAAAGCCGGTGTTAATCAGTGTTCAGGATTTGGCCTTAAGATGTTTACAGAGGATGAACTATTTGATATCCACTGTGCCACTCTAGAAGTTCTCCGACATACAGGCATCAAAGTAGAAAGTAAAGAAGCCCAGGAAATCCTCGGTGATGGTGGATGTATTGTTAACCCAAAAACTAATATCGTAAAATTTCCCGCACATGTAGTAGAAGATGCGATTCGCAGTGCACCGAGTACTGTTTTCTTAGCAGGGAGAAATCCAAAACATGACTTTGTTGTGGACGGGAAAAGAGTAGGTTTTACAAACTTTGGTGAAGGAATCATGATTAATGATCCCTTTACCAAAGAGTATAGACAAACCACCAAAGCAGATGTAGGTAGAGTAGCGTTAGTGTGTGATGCTCTTGATCAGATAGATGTTCATGAAAGAGCGGTTTCGGCCAGGGATGTACATCCTGAAGTAGCTGTTCTTCATGAAGCTGAGGAGTTCTTTACTAATACATCCAAGCACTGTTTTGCTGGAGCAGGTACTGGTCGAAACCTTAAAAAAATAGTTGAAATGGCCTCAGCTATAGTTGGTGGTAGGGATAAACTGAGAGAACGGCCGATCTATAGTTCTCTCGTTTGCCCCACTAGTCCCCTGCAATTAATACAAGATTGCTGTGATGTTATAGTAGAATGTGCCAGAGAGGATATATGCGTTAATATCCTGTCTATGGCTATGGCAGGAGGCTCTTCACCTGTCACTCTTGCTGGCACTCTAGTGACGCATAATGCTGAGGTTCTAAGTGGTATAGTTTTAAGCCAGTTAACTAAAAAAGGAGCACCGGTGTTATATGGTAGCTCTACAACACAGTTTGACCTCAGATACTCTACCGCACCTGTCGGTTCACCAGAACTAGGTATGATTAACGCTGCTGTAGCAGCATTAGCACAATATTACCTGCTTCCTAGTTGGGTGGCTGGTGGATAGGCTGATAGCAAAGTTCCCGATGCTCAGGCAGCACATGAGAAGACTATCACCGGCTTGCTGCCAGCTTTAGCGGGAGCCAATATAATTTACGGCTTGGGAATGCTTGAGCTCGGAATTACTTTTGACTACGCCCAATTGGTTATGGATAATGACATGGTAAAAATGATCAAAAAAGCGGTTGAAGGTATAGCTGTGAATGATGCGACATTGGCTGTGGATGTCATCAGAGAGGTAGGTGCCGCTGGTGAATTCATAACCCACGAGCATACCTTCAAACACATGAGAGCAGTGCAGTCCCAACCTGATTTAATCGATAGAAGAATGCGTGACGCCTGGATGGAACTTGGAGGAAAAGATTTTACTGAAAGGGCTTATGAAAAGGCTCTTGACATACTGAAAAACCATAAACCTGACCCCTTGCCAAACGGTGTGCCTGAGCGACTCAGGGCAATAGTAGAGGAAGCAGAAAAGGAGTACGGGATTAAGTAAAATTAGTGATTAAATCGGGGAATTGGTCTTAAAAGACCAATTCCCCGAAAAATCAAACTAAGGTATGATAAAACATTTAGCTGACTATGGAGTTTTGATAACGTATTAGGATACGGGAGGAAAACAACATGAAACTGGCTCTAAAAGGTGGAATCTTGATTGATGGTACAGGAAAAGAACCAATAGAAAACTCCTTAGTTTTGATCGATGATAAAAAGATAGCATATGCAGGCCCTAACAAAGAAGTCACTCCTGACTATCAAATTAAAGATATTACTGGCAATGTGGTGATGCCTGGCCTCATCGACACTCATCTTCACTTTTGTGGCAATCTCAGCGCAGATGATACAGATTGGGTGCTGGAACCCCTTTATCAAAAAGCTATTTGCGCAGTGGCCCAAGCTAAAGAGGCTTTAGAACACGGCCTTACCTCAGTTGGCGAAATATCCCGTTTTGGTATTGATCTCAGAAATATGATTGAGCAGGGTATTGTGCCGGGGCCTAGAATTGTTACTACAGGTCTCGGATTTTGCCGTACAGCGGGGCATGGTGACTCCCACAGACTACCTCTTGAGTATAATGACGCTTCACATCCCTGGGCCGAACGTGTAGACGGGCCATGGGACCTTCGCAAAGCAGTCCGCAGACGAATACGTGAGAATCCCGACGCAATCAAGATTTGGGCAACTGGTGGCGGAATATGGAGATTAGAGCGTAAAGCTGATCAGCACTATTGTTTTGAAGAGATTAAGGCTGTTGTTGATGAAGCAAATATGGTGGGACTTCCTGTTTGGGCCCACTGTGAAGGCTATAGTGGTGCATATGATTCAGCAAGGGCCGGAGTAAGTTGTATCATACACGGTCAGGAATTGAGCGAAGAAACACTTGACATTATGAAGGAAAAGGATATTACCTTCTGTCCGACAATGCAGTTTTTCTATGAGTGGTACAGTCAATATGAGCCGCCATACAGGCCAGTTCTTGACAACTACCCTGGAGAAACAACTGCTGAAAAAGAACTCAACCGCACGATTGCCAACTTCCAGGCGGCAGTAGAAAAAGGCATCCGTATTGTTGTTGGTTCAGACTCTTTCTGCAGTACTCTTACCCCCTATGGTAAATATGCGATTACTGAGGCGAAAACACTTGTTAAATCTGGTCTTACTCCTATGCAGATGATCGTGGCTGCAACTAAAAATGGAGCGGAAATGCTTAAAATCGATGATATCACCGGTACAGTAGAAGCAGGTAAATATGCAGACCTCCTTGTTTTGAGTAAAAACCCATTAGAAGATGTAGAAAACCTCGATGTTGATAATATGCTCGTCATTATGAAAGAGGGTCAAGTGGTTAAAGGTCAGGATTTCCTTGATGGTAAATAAGATAATGTCTTGCTAAGTGTTAGCTGTATGAACATTTTCTAAGTGTTTATTTTAAACGAAATGAAAAGGAGAGTGTGTTCTAGATGAGTCAGGAACTCTTGAAAAATGTATTAGAAGCAGTAGTAGATGGGGATGTTGAGGCTGTTACTGAATTCACGGAAAAGGCTGTTGCTGCAGGTGTCAAGCCGCTCGAGATTCTTAACGAAGGGCTGGTCAAGGGTATCGAGGTTGTTGGTGAGCGTTTTGCCGAAGGGGATTACTTTTTGCCTGACCTGATCTTAGGGGCAAAAGCAATGGATGCGGGAATCAGTGTTATTGAACCCTTATTAACGTCAGAAAAACGTGACTTCCTGGGCAAAGTTATGATAGGTACTGTTGAAGGAGATCTTCATGATATTGGAAAAAACATTGTAATTATGATGTTAAAGTCTAATGGATTTGAAGTTTTTGACCTAGGTGTGGATGTGCCCAGCAAAGTTTTTGTTGATAAAGTCAAGGAACTCAAGCCGCAAATTGTTGGTATTTCTGCTTTGTTAACAACCACAGTAAATAAGCAGAAAGAAATTATTGAACTCTTGCAAGAAGAAGGACTGCGCGATCAGGTCAAGGTAATTATAGGTGGAGCACCGATAAACCAAGCCTGGGCTGATAAGATCGGTGCAGATGGGTATGGTGAGGATGCACTTAGTGCAGTGGCTCTATGTAAGAATTTACTCGGTATTAAATAGGTTTTGGCTTATCGTCATAATGTGAGTTAAATGACTTAATCACTGCAAGTGATACGGGAGGACGACTTGACCAGGTTGAAGTAGGGGACAGCACACGGGGGTACTAAAAGAGGATTGAGTCATTACCAGTAAGAAGAGAAAGGGAGTTGAAGAGACGTGGACTTTGAATTTTTTAATGAAACAGAATTAGAACAGATGCATAGGGCGACCGTTGAGATTTTGACAAAAATCGGGATCAGCACTTTATCTGATAGGTTAAAGGGGTTATTACTGGATAATGGGTGTAAAGAACAAGGGGGCAGGATTCTATTCACAGAAGAAGTAATAGAAAAGGCTTTAAAAACTGTCCCATCGAATTTCAATCTATATGGACGGAATGGATGTGAACTTGTTATCGAAATGGGCAAGCAGAAGGCCTATGCCCAGACTTGTGTAGGCGCACCTTCTGTGATTGATCTCGAAACAGAAGAAAAACGCGATGCCACTCTGAAAGACCTGGAGGACTTTGCTAAGTTAGCTGATGCTTTAGAGAATATCCATCTTATCTCGCCGGTGTTCCCTAGAGATGTTCCGCAGGAAATTATTGTTACATCTGAAACAGCTGCCACCCTGAGATACAGCTCTAAGCCACAGCGTATTTGTGCCGAATCATCACATGAACTTCCGTATATTATTGAAGTTCTTGCTGCTGCTGCCGGTGGAATGGAGGCCCTAAGGCAGAGGCCGATAGCTTATATAGAAGTATCTACAATAAGCCCACTGAACAGTGGTTTCCATCCTGCTGAGGCCTTAATAGACATTGTTGAGGCAGGAATACCTTTAGGTATAGTACCCTGTCCCATGATGGGCGCTACTGGTCCAGTAACCCTGGCAGGTTGTGTTGCACAGCATAACGCTGAGATCCTATCCAGTGTTGTTGCTAGCCAATTGTTGAAACCGGGAGCACCTGTAGTTATGTCTCCAAGGGTCACATTTATGGATATGAAAACAGGTCTTGGACTCTGGGCAATGCCTGAGCAGGGATTAGCTGCTGCAGCTTCAGCTCAGTTGGCAAAATATTATAACATTCCATCAACAGTTACAGGTTATTCTGGGGCTGCTAAGGTGGCTGATATTCAGAGCGGTTACGAACACCTTTATAATGCCCTTTTACCTGCATTGATCGGAACAGACATAATTGCAGCAGCTGGTTCACTGGACAACTGTCTCATTTCATGCTATGCCATGCTGGTGATAGATGATGAACTCTCTTCTGTAATTCGGCATACAATTGCGGGATGTGAAGTATCTGAAGACACATTAGCGATTGATGTGATTGAAGAAATAGTTAAAACCA
Organism: Syntrophomonadaceae bacterium; assembly: GCA_012840405.1. Classification (GTDB taxonomy): domain Bacteria; phylum Bacillota; class DSM-12270; order Thermacetogeniales; family Thermacetogeniaceae; genus DTU068. Next base: position 15,415 of record DULM01000257.1, read on the forward strand.
ATGAGGCCTTTTTAGGGCATAAGCACACACGTAAACATTTGCGTGCCGGAGCTTTCTGGAAACCGCCCATTGGAGATAGGTCAACCTATGATAGCTGGGCTGTCAATAAGATGAAGTTAGAGGATAAAGCCAGACAAAAAGCAAAAGAACTGCTGGCCACACATGAAGTAGTACCACTCAGCCCTGAGGCAGATGCAGAAATCGATGAAATATTAAAGAAAGCACTTAAAGAGTCTACCAATAATTAAAAAGAGCTATTGCAACAAAAGCTGAAGAGAAGAATTAATTAAGCCTAGAGCGAGGAGTTGGCTAACTCTCCGCTCTGGGCTTTTTTGACATACGATTACCAACCTCTGATATCGATTTATGCTAACCTGTATATTTACTGGTCTGATTATCATCTATGTCTTTTGAATAATATTTTGCTCTGTTTTTTCTGTTTATTTCAGCAGTCCACTGCTGTTCGAATTATACTAGGCTAATGCCAAAAATGACTTAACATTAAGTTTATAGATTTATAAGGTAGCCCCTTCAGTTATTGGTATTATTGCAACAGCAGTATTCTTACAGTAACTGATGCTGTTTTTCTATTGGCATTGTACTTGCATGTTTATTTTAGTATGCAGGCGGTATTGAAGCCTAGGATACTTTTAGGCGGTCAAAAAAATATAACTTATGGTTAGTGAGAAACAAACATCTCTAGTAAAAGGGGGGAATTTCTTAATCAAGTTTTGTTTCTAAAATTTGATAGTATTATAAAACTAGTTTTTTAGAGGGAGGACAGAACTATGCTTGTGGTAGGTGAACTGATTAATGCCAGCCGCAAACCGATTGCCGCGGCTATTGAGGCTCAAGACGAAAAAGAAATAAAAAAAGTTGCTAGTGACCAAGTGCAAGCCGGTGCTGACTATGTGGATGTCAATGCTGGGGTATTTGTGGGGAAGGAAGCCGATTATCTGCAGTGGCTTGTGAAGACAGTGCAAGAGGAAGTTGATGCACCTTGCTGTATCGACAGCCCCGATCCCGTAGCTATTGAAAAGGCACTTGCTGTTCACAAAGGAACGGCAATGATCAATTCCATTTCATTGGAAAAGGATAGGTATGAGGCATTACTTCCTCTGGTTTCAGGTACAGATTTGAAGATTGTAGCTCTTTGTATGAGTGATGAAGGAATGCCTGAGACCTGTGAGCAGAGGGTAAAGATCGCTGACAAACTGATCAATAGCCTTGTTCAAAAGAATGTTCCTATCGATAACATCTATGTAGATCCTCTTGTACAGCCTGTATCTACGAATAGTATTTTCGGGGCGGAATTCCTCGATGCCATTGAGAAAATTATGAAGGGTTTTCCGGGAGTACACACTATATGCGGCCTTTCTAATATTTCTTACGGTTTGCCTCTGCGTAAGCTACTCAATCAGACTTTTGCGGTGATGGCTATTGCACGGGGTTTGGACGGACTGATCATCAATCCGCTGGATCAGAGGATGATGGCCAATATTATTGCTGCTGAAACACTGGTAGGACGGGATGATTATTGCATGAAGTACTTGACGGCTTATCGTGAGAAGAAGTTTGAATTCTGATAGGTTATTAATATTGTTTTGTTATACATTTAAACCCCTGGATCCGTTTTACAGGCTTCAGGGGTTTGCTGTACTAAACGAAAAGTAAATGTGTGTTATGCAATCTAAATATTAAGTCGTTATGCTCCACAGTGGAATTTCTGTGCAAGAAAATAATTCAAGCCGAGATGCTTTGATGAAGGAAATCAAACGATAAACAGCGAAGCTATATATAGTGTCGAAAATTATATAATTCAGTCGGCGCTGAACATAAAAGATAGGCTGATTCATGATCCACTACAGATAGGTGTAGCAACAATGTTAATGATGGCTTTACTATAACTTCGCTGTGAATACGCGGGGGGTGGATCGGCAGGATCACATAGACTCTAAATCTATGCAGCCGGGTTGGACTCCCGGACTCCCCGCCAAA
>DULM01000094.1 GCA_012840405.1 Syntrophomonadaceae bacterium
AGAGGGAGTTAGCTTTATTTTTAGACAGTGAAGACTATAAGCGCGATGAATACGTGATTCAGGAGTTTCTAGAGGGGGAATCTTATTCTCTTGAGGTGATAGGTTGCCCGGGATCTTATGTGCCTCTACAGGTTACGGATCTGGAGATGGACGCTGGATATGACTGCAAGAGGGTCTTGGCTCCTACGAAACTGACGCAAGATCAGATACTGCAGTTTCAAAAAATAAGTTTACGAATAGCAGAACTGCTGCCCTTGACGGGAATTATGGATGTGGAAGTAATAGACCATCATGGAATTCTTAAAGTATTAGAAATAGATGCCAGACTGCCGAGTCAGACACCCACAACAGTCTACAGGTCAACAGGGATTAACATGCTGGCCATGCTTTACGATCTATATGCCAAGGGGCAAGTGGGCCTGCCTCCAGATCTTAGTGAGGAAAAGGGAGTGATCTATGAGCATGTTCAGATCACTCCGGGAAAAATGGAAACCCAGGGGGAACATATTATTGCTCAGGCCGGCTGTATCAACTATCAGCAGGATTTCTTTGGAGCAGATGAGGCTCTAACTGATTACATGCCCGGCAGCAGCAGTTGGGCAGCTACATTGATTATCATCGCTGATGATCGCTCCCAGGCCTGGAAAAAACGCTGCCAGGTGATAAAAAATATCAGGGAGTATTTCGGGTTGGAGTATCACGACTCTACATTATGATTGGTGTTATAAACGGTGTCAGGCTTGCTTTTTTGTCTTATTACAAAAAGCTTACTGCCATTCATAGTGGAACAGCGGCTCCGGTGGTAGGAGGCCCCACGGCCTCCGACATACATTATTCATAGGGGGTTAGTTATGAGCAAAGCTAAAAAAAAGTATTATCGTAAACGAGTTGATTTTTTCAGACTTTTGAACAAGATCAAGCTCTGGCCATCTCGTTCTGGGGTTCTCCATGGGATCAAATCTATTGAGCAGAAAGGCCCTTATGCAGCAATCACTACCCACTGTGGACATGATTTTTTAGTACTTACATCTAAGAATAGCCGTGCTGCCCGTTGGCTGCGCAACAAATGGGCATATAAAGCTTGCAGGTCCTGTCGGATTCCCGATTGGAAGTTGGAAAAATACTCAAAGACTTTTTTTGCACAGCATTATGGTTCACAACTCAATGATGAATAAATAAATTATGGAAGGAATTCGCGTAAGAAACAGCGAATCTATAATTAGTGTCGAATATTATATAAAATAGTCGACGCTTAATTTGCTTTTCAACAAAGATCTATTGGGGGATGAAGTGGTGGATGTTACCTGGACTGCTACCCAAAAACAGCGCTTAAGCGAGTTAAATGCTGACGAAACCTTATATGATTGCGTTTTCCCCGATACTGCAGCGAGAGAGAAACATTTCAAGCAGTTAGAGCGGGAACTGGTGAAAAAAAACAAGGAGCAGTTGATGGCCTTAAAAAATACTAGCTTGCGGCCACTGCTCTGTCAGTTGGAAAGCAAGTTGGTTGACCGGTTAACAAAGGAAGGTTTTGTCCAGGTAGTAACTCCTATTCTTTTGTCTAAAGGCATGCTCAACAAGATGACAATCACTTCAGAGCATCCCTTGGTCAAACAGGTTTTTTGGGTTGATAAAGATAAATGTTTGCGTCCGATGCTGGCTCCTAATCTCTATCATTTATTAAAAGATTTACGGAGGCTATGGGGGAAGCCTGTCAAAATATTTGAGGTTGGCCCCTGTTTTCGTAAGGAATCCCAAGGAGCTTATCATTTAAATGAGTTCACTATGTTAAATCTGGTAGAGTTGAATGACTTTGACGGCCAGCAGGAGGATAGGTTAAGAGAACTAGCTGCAATAGTTATGGATGCAGTAGGGATCAGGGATTATAAATTAGTGAAAGATGAATGCCATGTCTACGGCAACACCATTGATGTGATATCAGGCGAGTTGGAACTGGGATCAGGTGCTTATGGGCCTCATGAACTTGACTCTTCCTGGGGAATTATTGACCCCTGGGTGGGGATTGGTTTTGGTCTTGAGCGTCTGGTTGTTACAGTAAAAGGCCATAAAAATATCCACCGGGCAGGGCGCAGTTTATCATACTTGGATGGAGCAAGATTGAACATCTAGACAGGAAGAGGTAATCATAGTGACTCGTTTGATTAAAGAGGATGTAGAAGGGATTCCCGAAGGTTTGGAGTTCTATGATTCTGAGTTGATAGAGAAGACCGGTTTATCTTTAAGACAGATTGCCTGTGCAGCGGCAGGCATTGCCGAAAAAGATGCAATAGAAAAAGCAGCAAACAATAAAGCAGCTGTGATCCCGGTCACTGTTGGAGAGGGGATTATCCCATCTTTCTCCACTGCTGTTCAGAGTATTATACAGCAGCTCGGTTTTCAAGCAGTGGTTACCGCTGAAACAGATGTGGCAGGTATTGCCGAAGGGATAGCAGCAGGTGCAAACATTCTATTTATGGCTGATGATAAAAAATTTATCGCTTTGAATGTGTTAACCGGTACTGCTGCTGATAACGGAGAAGCAACAGGGAAAGGATTTGTGGCAGCACTGAATGGTATGGCAAAGGGCCTTCAAGGCAAGGAAGTCCTGGTCCTCGGTGCTGGTCCAGTGGGAGCCAGTGCCATTGCTGCACTAAAGAAGCTGGGAGCAATGGTAGCTCTTTCTGAGATAGATGAAGCTAAAGTTGAGAAATTAAAGGATGACCCCGGTATAAAATTAGAGCCGGATCAAAAAAGAGCATTAGCGAAATACCGCTACATTATAGATGCAACTCCCCAGGGAGGGTTCATCGATTTAGATGACCTACACCCTAATACCATAATAGCTTGTCCTGGCATGCCCCTAGGATTGACAACCGCAGCCTATCCCGCCTTCAAAGATAGGCTGATTCATGACCCACTACAGATAGGTGTAGCAACAATGTTAATGATGGCTTTATTATAAATTCGCTGTGAATACGCGGGGGGTGGATCGGCAGGATCACATAGACTCTAAATCTATGCAGCCGGGTTGGACTCCCGGACTCCCCGCCAAAATAAAATATTTTTGCTACAGGTTCAAGCTCTTGAAAAATAAAAAGAAATGGGGCAGGAGTGTTTTGAACCGCTATATCATCGGAGTTTTTCTCAGCACTTTATCTGGTGTTTGTTATGGTTTTTTGCCGGTTCTGGCGGTTTATGCCTACCGTGGTGGAGCAACAGTTAATGAGTATGTCTTCCTACGCTATGCTATTTCCTCTGTGTTCCTTCTGTTATATGTTGCTGTTTATAAACCCCATGGTTTAAAGAGATTCATCAAGAGTATACCAGTGGTATTACCCTTGGCAGCAGGCGTTTTTCAGGGTGCTGCGGATTATTTTTATATGTTTGCTGTTGATAGAATATCAGCCGGTCTGGCTGCAATTCTCTTTTTTACGTTCATTGTATGGGTGGCGGTTTGGGGTTTCATTTTCTATAAAGAGCGGCTTAAGTTTTCAGGTATCGTTGGAATCGCCTTAGCTCTGGTTGGCCTAGCACTGGTGGCGGGAATTTCTTGGGGTAAGATCAGCACCATCGGTATTATTGCGGGGCTGGCCGGTGGCCTGGCTTGTTCCGGTTTTGTGATGTATAGTAATAAAGTTCAAGAGAAGCAGGATACAGCAGTATCATCTGCATTTATTTGTCTTATCACTGCTGTATCTCTTTTCTTACTGGGCGGTGTAAATGGCAGCTTACAATTTCAGATGTCTTCCGGGGGATGGCTGTTCTGTGTTGCCTCAGGTGTTCTCGGTTCCATTGCTTTATTTACCTTTATGGCAGGTATGAAACGGGTAGGCTCTACCACTGCTTCTGTTTTGTGTACAGTAGAACCGGTGACCGCAGTGGTATTCTCCGCATTGCTGCTTTCACAGAAAATGACAGCTCTACAACTGCTGGGCGGAATGGTGCTTCTTATTGGAGCTGTTTTGGTAGTGACAGCTAAAAAAGAAAGCTGATTTTTCTGCAGTCCGCCCCTTCTTGCTCTTCTCATTGTGCTGCACAGTGGACCCCTGTGAAAGAAAATAATTCACGAGATGCTTCTTCTTTCTGACCACAGCTCTGACCACAGATAGTATAATTAGTATATAAAATCAGCATTAAAGCTCTGAATGTTCTGCAGGGCAGTTTTTGATCTAGGTGTATTGATTCTTTTATTTGTGAAACGGCCGGATTTATTAATTTTAGAAACGGAGGCAGA
>DULM01000095.1 GCA_012840405.1 Syntrophomonadaceae bacterium
CAGAGCGAAAAACAACTCCATGGGCTATGACCAAAATATCGGCTTCATCTGTATTGAATTCATCGTATTCGATAATCTCCGGCGCCATCTGCTCATACTCCTGGATGTCCTTCTTCAGGACTTCCTCTAATTCTTCTTCAATATTATAGGTATTGCGCAGATGAGCAGGTGGGCGGTCTTCCCCGGGCATCCCCGGTTTCCCCACAAAGGCTTCTGTGGGAACCATTTCGATACCCCTCTCCTCTGGATCATAGATCAGCAGGGACTCCCGCATTTTCGCCTGATAACCATCAGCCAACACAAAAGTAGGGAAGCGGTACTTCCAGGCTGTATTAAAAGCCTTGATGGTATAGTCATACAACTCCTGGTGAGAAGATGTAGAATACACCACCCGCAGTCCCTCTCCATTACCTCCAAAACAGGTCAAGGTAACTTCCTGCTGAGAATAGATCACTGTTGCAGTAGAAGGGCCTCCCCGCTGCTGCACCACAACAACAGTTGGAATGCGCATGGCTTCTGCCATGGACATCGGTTCCTGCATCAGCACATTCCCCGGCCCCGCGGTGGCTGTAAAAGCCCTCTTTCCGGTCAATACCCCCCCTATAGTGGTAAACCCTGCAGACAGCTCGTCCTCTGTCTGCAGAAATTTTCTTCCATGTTTCGGGGCAAGCCGTGTCCAATACTGCATAATCTCATTCTGCGGAGTGATAGGATAGCCATACATGATCTCTGCTCCGGCAGCAAGTGCAGCCCAAGCCACAGCCTCATTGCCGGTCATAAAAACCTTTTTTTCTCCTTCAATAACACCCATTTCAGTAACACCCCCTAATATCTTTCTCAATACTCAGAAAATAAAAATAAACAGTATCTACCACTACCAAAAGGCCTGGGGTAAATACCTTTTGATTACACGTACCGGATGCCCATACCAATCAATTTTGCCAAGGGATGGTGCCAGTACTTCCATCACTGATGTGGCTACGACCGGCAGTCCCAGAATAGCCGCTGCTTCTTTTACTATCTGAGCCCCCTGTTTGACAAAATCCAAATCTGTATCCTCTCCCAAGTGGGAGTTGTTGATTAATCCATCAACCCTTCCTAAGGACCGAACATGATCAACTATATCGGCAACGGTCCCGGTCATTGGTCTGGCGATATTGATGACCGCATAAACTTTCAGATCCTGTTCCTCTGCTGCACCCTCAACTAAATTGAGTACCTGGGCGCCGAAAGAACCATATCCGATATCAAGGATCACATCTCCTGGGTGCCGCAGGCAAAAACGTACCTCCGGCTTTAAAATATTGCCTGTTTCCCCCAGGCCGATCATTTCCCCGGTATCCCAGGCCAGTACAGTAACCCCTTCTTCCTCTAACTTCCGTTTCAGCGGCCTCAAGGTGTAACAGGGTTCCACCAGGTCCAGGTCTACCAGGGTCACCTTGCGCCCCAGATGAGCAAGTTCCAGGGCACGGTTGACAGCGTTCTCACTTTTCCCACTAGCATACTCACCAATATACGCCTCTAGCACACGTTTCGGCAGTTTTTCCGGGTTCATGGAGATTACCTCTAAATTTGAGGAGCACCTGTTTGGTGCTCCGTTGTAGTAGAACAACTACTGATTCCTGAATAATTTGATTATATGCAAAAGAAGGCAGGTAGGTCAAGAACTTGCCAGCTTAATCACACTAATAATTTTAGAGCAGCCAGCAACAAAAAACCCGGGAAACCCAGCAGCCCTAAAGTTATGATGCTGGCCGGATTGACCCCTAATGTAAAACCCATTGACCCGGCACAATAATTAACCAACAAGAGAAACAAGCCACCCAAAACCATACGCAGCCCGATAGAGATAAGAAAGCGTATCTGTTTCCAAAAGGCCTGTCCCACCACAAACAACAAAAAAAGGCCGAACAGCACCCCTATAACAGTACCGGCCATTATTAATCCTCCCTAATCCTTCCCGGCCCGTATCTTTTTCCATAAATAGACATAGCGTTTTTCCGCGGCCTTTAAGGAAAGGATGGCATATTCCACCAGGTCGGGGTCCGTTGCCTGTTCGAAAAATTCCCGGGCTGCCAGCCATTCACGGTGAGCTTCCGCCAGAGCTAAATGATCATCATTAAGCTCATTCCGCTCTTCACTCTGGAAGACTTTAGCAAGGTTACGGGTTTGGTTTGCCAACCAGCCAAACATAAGATAATTCCCCCTGAGCAATTTTTTTGAAGTCTCTTTATAGTCTATGACTATCAGCTCAAAAAATTGCCCGCAGGAGGAAAAAATTACATTAAATAACCTGCCTGCCCAACAGTGACCTGCTCAAAGTAGCGGTATCAGCAAACTCCAAATCCCCTCCCACAGGGAGTCCATGAGCAATCCTGGTTACCTTGGGAACTATAGGTTTGAGCAACTGAGCCAGATAAAGAGCAGTAGCCTCCCCTTCCACATTAGGATTGGTGGCCAGGATCACCTCTTTAATATCCCCTTTGCTTACCCGCTTTAACAGTTCTGCAATTTTTAGATCATCTGGCCCGATGCCATCCATCGGGGAAAGAACCCCATGGAGTACATGATACACACCATTAAACTCACCAGTGCGCTCAAAGGCTATTATATCCCTGGGCCACTCCACAACACAGAGCAAAGACCTGTCCCGTTTTTCATCCCGGCACAATTCACAGGGGTCTGTATCTGTGAGATTCCCGCAGACTGAGCAGAAAAAAATCTTTTCTCTGGCATCAAGGATGGCCTGAGCAAGCCCTTCCGCCTCTCCCTCTGGCGCATGGAGGAGATAAAGGGCCAAACGCTGGGCAGTTTTTGGCCCAATACCCGGCAGTTTGCGCAGGGCCTCAATCAATGCTGCCAATGAGCTAGGATAAAGATGCAAAACCCATCACCTGCGTTTTCCTAAAAAAGCCCTGGGATTTTCAAACCGCCGGTTACCTTTTCCATTTCTTCTGCTGCCCTTTCCCGGGATTTCTTCAATGCATCATTGACCGCAGTCAAAACCAGGTCCTCCAGCAGTGTGGGATCATCAGGGTCAATAGCCGCAGGATCAATATGCACCTCCTGCAGTTCCTGATGGCAATTGGCCACGATCTTTACAGCACCGCCTCCTGCACTGGCCTCTACAGTGATCTGGCCCAGTTCTTCCTGTACCCGGGCCATTTCCTTCTGCATCTTTTGAACCTGTTTCATCATCTTTTGCATATTGCCAAAGCCCATTTACGCGCCCTCCTTTTACATCTTTTTAACAATCCTGGCATCAAACAAGGTTAATGCCAGGTTCAATAACTCCGATTGTACCTTAGTTTCTTTACTATCATTAAACTCTTCAGTTTCCTTAAGATCGTGAGTTTTCTCAGCTTCTTTAGCAACTTCGACTTTTTTTAACACTTTGGTTGTCTGTTGAGGGGGTTCGCTTTCCCTTTCAGCCTCTATTTCCAATTGCAATGTACATCCCCATTCCCGCAGTTTGTTTTGTAGAAAATTAAAGGCATCCTTTCCCGGCTTGATCAGATCACAATAAAAAGAAGGTGCTGCCAGAAACAGTCGATTCCCGTCCTTTCTCAAGCGGCATTGGGGAAGAACTGAAGCCAAAAGAGGATATTTGCCTGTATTCTTGATCAAATAATTCTTGATCTCTGCCAAATCTATCTCAGGACCCTGATCAGAGTCAGGATCATCTGTCACAACAGGATCTAAGGCAGGGTTAACCACCTCAGAACTGAGCCTTTGATTAAATGGCCTGCTCCGGTAAAGGGTTTTTCCTGCTGGATTCTGGATGCTTTGCTCCCGGACTGCTTGGTCCTGTTCTTCTCTGCTTTGTTCCTGATCATCAGTTGGAGATGTTGCACTGGTCAGTCGAAGGAGAGTTAGTTCAAGGATAAGATCTGGCCTGGAACTGCCTTTCATCTCCCCTTCAGCCAGAGCTATTCCCCTTAAGAATCGGGCATAAAATCTCTGCTCTCTGCTCCCTGTATTCTGAGCAAAAAGCAAGTCCCGCACATGATCTGCCAGCTGCAACAGCACCTGCCGGGGGTCACAACCCCGTTCAAAAAGGCCATCTAACTGCCTGAGTACTGCAGGCACATCAGCTCTAGCTGCTGCAGCAACAATTCCCTCTAACTCCTGCTGCCCTAAAGCTCCGGTTAAAAACTCAATATCCTTTCTCTGGATCTCCCCTCCGGTGAAACTTGCCGCCTGGTCTAAGAGCCCCAAAGCATCTCGCAAAGCACCTCCCGCTTGGCGGCTGATCAACTCCAGGGCCTCATCATCCACTGTCCACTTTTTGGACTTAGCCACCTGTGACAGATGGGCTTTGATGGCAGCACGGCTGAGCCGCCGGAAGTCAAAGCGCTGACAACGGGAAAGTATAGTCAAAGGAACCTTATGGGCCTCTGTTGTAGCCAGTATGAAAACCGCATGGGCAGGGGGCTCCTCCAGGGTTTTTAACAGGGCGTTAAAGGCCTCACCGGTCAGCATGTGGACCTCATCAATGATATAAACCTTATATTTTCCCCCACTGGGTGCCATACCGACCTTCTGTTTCAGATCCCGGATCTCCTCAATCCCCCGGTGGGAGGCGGCATCCATCTCGATCACATTGAGGGATATTCCTTTGGTAATGCTCTCACAGGAAGGACATTTATTGCAGGGTTCATTTTCATTATCATTAAAATTTATGCAGTTCAAAGACTTGGCCAGAATACGGGCTGTGCTGGTTTTCCCGGTTCCCCGTGGTCCACAGAAAAGATAAGCATGAGCTATACGCCCCATCCTTACAGCATTCTGGAGAGTACGGCAAACATGCTCCTGCCCAACAACATCACGGAAAAACTGCGGCCGCCATTCCCTGTATAAAGCCACCTGTTCCATAGCTATACCCCCAGCTGATACAAATTAAATATATTATAACTGCCTCTAAATAGCAAGTTGGTCGTTAATCGTTGGTGGTTGGTCGTTGGAATATTAGAAACAAAAAACCGCCATCCCTCGTGTGTCAAGGGATAGCGGGCTTTTTTCTGCGGTTTGGTGTAAAAGCCAGACTAACAACCAACCATCATTTAGGTCGTTGGTTAGAAATTAGTCGTGACCAATCAGGGGGACGGGTTACCTATGTCTTAGCCGAACAAAAAAACCTTTTCTAACCACCAACCACTAACCACTAAAAATAAAGGCCGTGCACCTGCCTTCGAATAGTACCTTCCAGGCGTTACCGGTGCAGTTAGCTCGTTTCAGGCACCCCCGCGGCACCCAGGAGTTCACCACTTACCGCTGCTTCCTTCCGGACCTGACGGGGTTCATGGGTTCCTGCTGCGCGGGACCCAAAGGTCAACACCACTTACACCGGGCAGCCCCACAAGGCATACCCTCGGGCTGGAATTCGACCCCGCTATAGCGGATTGCGGGTTACAGGGAACCGCTACCTCCCCATCTAGCACGACCATGATTTATTCTCTGCATTGGCGCGCCCAGAGGGAGTTGAACCCCCAACCTACAGATCCGAAGTCTGTCGCTCTATCCAATTGAGCTATGGGCGCAGACAAAAATGGCGGAGAGAGTGGGATTCGAACCCACGAGGCGAGGTTTATGCCCCGCCTACTCGATTTCCAGTCGAGCGCCTTCGACCAACTCAGCCATCTCTCCGCGTTGTTCTCAGCTATTTATTATATCATGTTTTCTGACATAAGCAAAGGAACTAAAAACAATTATCGTTCACAGCAGCGCACTCAATCGTACAAGAAAAAAAGCTATCTGTCAAGGGCTTTTCCCTTTTTCCACACATTAACACACCCTGTTTCCTTAACCAATAAAATAGCGATCATCGCGATAGATACTGCAGCAAACATTATCAAAAAACCATTGCGGTAAAGAGCAGTTATTGTTAATGCATCACTATAGCGGTCAAAATAGATCCCCATCAAAATAGGCAACACAGCAGCCCCTAAAAAACCGCCGGTATTAACAATAGAAGTAGACACCCCAGCCAGCTGTGGGGGGTTGACCTCTTTTGCCACAGCAAAGGAAAGAATAAAAGTGGCACAACTGAAGCCCATCAGGAAAAAGAGGGGATAGAGAATCCCTAAGGGAGGTTTGCCTTCTCCTACAAAAACCAGCACAGCCCAGCTGGCCAGATAGCAGATACCGAAACAGATCATCGGTATTTTTCGCTTTTTGATCCTATCTGAAATCCCACCGATGGCTATGCTCCCCAGCATCAAGCCCAGTGTAGCCACCATAGGGTAATTGGCGGCTGCGCTCTTGGGCATACCGTAGACATCCATCATATAGGAAACTCCCCAGGTCCCTGAAAAAGCAATATAGGCACCAAAAAAGCCGGCAAACACGAAAAAGCCAGGCCAGGTGTGGGGGTTGGTCAGAACTGCCACCAGAGACTGGAGAAAAGGAACCTTTTCAGCTTTTGTGGGAGTTGCACTGGCTGCAGCCATCTCCCCAGGAGTGTTGCGAATAATCAGGTAGCAGAGAACAGCTATGAGGAGTGAAGCTACACCGATCACAGCAAAGGTGTGCCTCCAGGTCAAAACAGCAACCATGAACACCAGCGGTGTCTGTGCCAACAGTCCGCCTAAATTGCCGATAAAAGAGGTAACACCTGACATAGTGCTGAACTCCTGTGGCCGGAACCACTGGTCCAGTATTTTCAGGATGCAGACAAAAACCACTGATACCCCGATCCCCACCAACAGCCTCCCCAAAAAGGCCCATCCTACAGATGGGGCATAGCCGAAAATAAGGGAACCGGCAGCAGCTAAGAGCATCCCAGCGGTCACAGTTTTCCGTGCCCCCCAGGTATCTGCCAATACCCCTGTAGGAAACTGCATCAGCATATAAGCATAAAAATAGGCAGCCCCTAAATTGGCAAAGGTTGCGCTGGAAATATTAAAAGCAGTGACCAAATCATCTTTCACCACCCCAGCTGCCATGCGGTGAAAAAACACCACCAGATAGGCAACAGCCATAATACCCCATACCAGCCAACGGTAACTGCTGCCCTGTTTTGCATCAGTACTGCCTATCATCTTCTCC
>DULM01000258.1 GCA_012840405.1 Syntrophomonadaceae bacterium
ATGCTGTCAATTAAAAAAACCGGCTGGATTTCTTTCAGAACCCAACCGGCATAAAGTTATCTGTCAATTATTTGTTCAATTTAAATCCCCTGACCAGCACAATTGGTGTACCGGCATCAGCGGAACCAGCAACCAGGTCTGCCAGTGTCCCGATAATGCTGGTTGCACTGCGGGGTGTTGTCCCCAAATCTTCGGTAACAATCTCATTCTGTTTCTTCTCTATTTCAGTTCCGATCTCTTCCTTGGAATATCCTTGTCTGTAAAGGGTATCGACTACCAGTTTCAGTTTGGTGCCGCTGCGCAAACCTGCTGATTTAAGACCACTGCTCACCCCAATCGCAGGATGGGGATCAGCCAGTTCGTAAATACCTGTATCAGGGTCCTTGTAAGCACCATCCCCGAAGATAAGCACCTCTACATCCTTACCGCTTACCTCATAAATCTTCTCTTTAATTCTATCAGCTGAGCCATCGGGATCTTCAGGTAGGAGCTTCAATACCCCTCCCTTAAAATCTGAAACATTGGAACCGATCACTCCCCAGGGTGCAGGTCCTACCTCCTGAATTGTGATCACCGGTACCATTGCCCCAAAGGAGAGGAACTCCTCTTTCAGCTTTTCCCGCTCATGAACAGCACCGATACAAACACCATCTATATAGCCCATATCATAGATTTTAAATGGATTATTGGTATAGATTATCTCTCCACGAGCCCCTGCTTCTTCAATTGTGCTGACATACAAATCCCGATAGTCAACATTAGTGATAGGATGGGTAAAGGTGTTATTTCCCCGCTCATTGGAGAAAATCACATCAGGTTCGTGATAGCTGTCTAGTTGCTCAGAAAAGTCAAATGTTTCAAGCTCTACTTCTGTTTGCTCTAGATATTCATTGGCATCTACTATGGTTATCTTATGGTGTTCCAGATTAACAGCAATAGCTAAAGCCTTTTCAGCCTCAGGGACATCCCGTTGGATACCAACCGCTTTTCTGGCTGCTTTTTTCAGGTCGGAAAAGGTAACTTCTACAACCCCAATTCTTCCATCAGGCATCTTCACAGTGAGGTCAGCAATTCCTTTGCCTGTAATTTTACGAATGCTGATAATATGGTAACCGATCTCCTGCAGTTTCAGGGCAGCAATAATCTCCCTGATCAAAACATTGAGCATCGGTGTGTTGCCCCTGGCTTCTCGCAGGCTCTGCAGTGTCTTCTTCAGTTTCAGACGGATTGTAGCGAATTCCTCATTGATTACCTCATTGCCGACCTCATCAAAGGGAATTGGGAATTGAACGATCACTTTCCCTCCCCTGGTCGCCATAGCGATCGCTCTCAATACCAAGGTAAATCGATTGCGGCTGGCTATAGGACTGATCAAGGCAACAGTGCTGCCAGCTTTCAGGTTCAACTTCTGCTGCACATCCTCAGCCAGTTCAGAACAGCTGACATAACGGTTTTGTGACCTGGCGACTACAGCCTCGGTGATGCAGATGATATCACCATCAACTGCGATATCTTTAACAGCATCAGCAGTGATAGCAGTAATATCATCATTGGGTACAATCAAACCGATTTTCAATCCTACTGCTGCTACTCCGGTGTTTTCCGGTAGAGTAAATTTGTTCATTGGCTCCATCCTTTCATGGCTGATCACTATCCTGATTATAATGCCCAAACAGGCAATCTCCCTTGATCAACCGATTTTAATTATAATAACCAGCCAACCTGATGACAAGCTTTCATTTTGCTGGACCCTTCTGACAATCTTCGAATCCACCCCACTAGCTGAGGTTGATCGTCAAAAATAACCTCTACTGTTGTTCCGCGCAACTAGCAGTACCGGTCACGGGGAAGAACTCATCATTAGTCTTGTTCCTCAGGAGTAGAAAATTGCGACAATAAATTTAAGCACCTGTTCCGATAATTTTGTTTTTATTAAACGCCGCAGGTCCAACGACATTGAGAAACGTCATTTAGGTCGGGAAAAGGGATATAGACTAAGGGTTTTAACCTCAAAGGGTATGCAATATATATATTACTGATTTGCTTATTCACTTTGGTGATTATTCACCATACAAGCACTACCACACCCAGCACCAAACAGGTCACTACCTCCAGTATCACCATATTGGCCACACTCACCTTACTCCCCAAGCGGGGGCCGAAAAAAGAGACATTTAAGGGAAGATTACTGGACCA
>DULM01000249.1 GCA_012840405.1 Syntrophomonadaceae bacterium
CGGTTTGTACATGTTCAGGTCCGCCCAACATTCCTCATAATCGATGGACAGTTCCACCTGATCCAGTTTGACTGTCAGCACAGGGTCATCAATACGCAATTTTATTTGAGGGTAAGTATGTTCAAGCCTCAAGAAGGGGATGGTCTGCACAAGCCCCAGTTTTCCGAAAACCTGGTCTATTTCTATACGCAAACCGGCCACCTCAATATCAACCTCTGCTATCAATAAAAGCTCCGCAGATGCCACCTTTTTCATAAGTTTTATGTACCTGCTGCGACCTGCGTATCTCTCCCAGTTTTTTTAAGGTGATAGATCTTTTTTCTTCAAGGATGTTTTTGATACGCTGATCCTCCTGGAGCAAATGCCTGAAAGTATTAGCTATCTCCTGGCTGATCTTCTGTATCTCCTGGGATACCTCTTTATCTGCCACATCAATCCACGATGCTATCCCTGATTCATTCTTTAGCTGGTCCAGCTGTTCGATAATCTTCTGCCGTTGATCAAGTAAAGAAAGAAAAGCCTCAACCTCTCCGGCATCGAGCTTATCTTTCATAAGCCCTGTTATTTCCTCTAAAGATTGGGTCAGCTTCAAGGCTTCCTGCCAGACAGCATTACTCATCATCCTCAAATCTCTGCTTCCCTTCCCCTGGCAATTTTTGCTGCTTGCGCCCAGGTGTCCCGCAGTTCTTCTGCAAAGGTGAGTACCTCATCTAATATATCTGTGTCTTTCTTAATATTGGCAGCAACCAAACGCTGTTTCATATAATCATAAAGTTGAAAAAGATTATGTGAGATAGGATATTCCATGTTTAAATTGCTCATCAACTCAGTGAGGATATCCTGGGCTTTCACAATGGAGATGTGTGCCTGAGCAGGATTGCCAGACTCAATCTCCTGCTTTCCCCTTTTAATGAAGACAATAAGCCCTTCATAGAGCATCAATAAGAGTTTAGCCGGACTGGCTGTTTTTATTGAGGTTGTTCTGTACTGCTGAAAAGGATTTGATACCGCTGAATACAATTTACACAACTCCCTTGCTTATCATTCATACATACTAAACCCGTTTGTCGAGAAACAGGCCGATCATCTCCTGCAGTTTAACCGCCAGCTCAAGCAGTTCCTCAGGTGGTATCTGCCGGATCACCTTTCCGTTGTCAGGATCGATCACCTCAACCACCAACTGCTCAGTTTCCTTGTGAAAAGTAAAGCTCAACTGAAAATTGATGTCATAATCACTTTTCAATAACTCCGCCAGAGGTTTTCTAATAAGTTGATCCTGCCCCACAGTGGCTTGCTGCTGCCTCTCCTCAGGTTTCTTGTCCAATTTTGGAGCATACAACTGCTGGTTCACTGTTTCACCAACAGTTTTAATACTTTCCGCTCGCATATCATCCTATCTCCCCCGCATTAATCACTTTACACTATTCACTGGAGGTTACTTGCAAACTGCATAGTAAGCCACATACTCTGGGTGTTCATCTGAGCAATAGCTTTCTCCAGTGCTGTAAACTGTCTGTAATAACGATCCTCAATTCTTATATACTGATCATTCATTCTATCCAAACGCTCGTCAAATTGACGCAGCATACGGCTGATATAGCTGTTATCATAAAGGCTGCCTGCTGAACCCGCCTGTCTGGTGATCCGGGTCATGGCATTATTGACCGCGTCATAAAGCCTAGCAGCAATACCCAGTTGACTCTTATCATCAATCTCATTCCCCTCTGCGTCCCTGGTCCTGGTGAATAACTCCATCACAGCTTCAGGGTTGGACTGCAGGGCTTCCCGCAGCCTTGTTTCATCCAGGTGCAGTTTTCCCCGCTCTGAATACTCACCAGTAGTGATACCGATCACACTGAGCCTGTCAGCTATAGTTGTATACTGTTCAAAACCATTGGTGACTGTTACCTCACCTGTCACACCCTGTACAATACTCGCTAAAGCACTCCGCATATCTGCCAGAACTCCGCTCAGTATAGGATCACCTTTCAGCAGGCCGCTTCTGGCCTTCTCCTCCCAGGCGTCGATTTGGCGGTCGGTCAGCTTGCCCTCCTGAATCTGCTCCTCTGTTAAGGGGGCATAATCGTGGTAACGGGGTTCAGTCAGTTTTTTGTTGATCTCTTCCAAAATCTTATTATAACTATCAACAAAGTTTTTAATGGCGTTGACCACCCCATCGATATCGTTTTCCACAGTAACAATTACTGTTTTTTCCGGATTTGCTTCTTTAAAATAAAATGTCACTCCGTTGACCGTGTAACTATTATCATGGCTGGTCATACCATCCAATCCATTGATCTCAAAGAGGGCATCCTCTCCACCCTTTTCATTAGCCATATCGATCCGCAGTACACCTGACATGAATCCGCCTGCAATTTGAATCTCTGCGCCTTCTATTCCCTGGCCTTTTCTATAATCACCTGTTTTAACTGTAGTTAAAGAGATCCGGTCAGTTCCCGCATCATAAAATACACTGACCCCTGCTTTTGTATTTTTATTAATGGCAGCAATAACACTATCAAGGGAGTCTGTATCCCCGTCAAAAACAAACTCCTCTCCATTGATGGTAAACCGAAATTGATGGTCCTCAGTCCACTCAAAATTATTAAATAGAAACTTATCTCTCTGTGACCAAAGGGAGGCGCTGGTATCGATAGGTTCAAGGCTTTGCGAGGTCTGCTCCTCCTCAAACCCCAGAACCGTTAGAGCATCACCTGTCACCTTAATTGTTGGAACTGAGCCGTCATCCTGTCTGACTGCTGCAAACCTGAGTTGGTTATCTTTGGTGAGGGAAACAAAAACTTTACCTTCGAGAGAAGATTCGTTAATCTGAGTCTGAATATCATTTACCAATTCATTAAGATCGTAGGATGCATTCTCTTGTAACCGGATCTCCATCTCTTCCCCATCAAGGGAGATCTTAAACCGGTTAGCAGTTGTTGTATTAACAACATCAACATCCAAGGTATCGCCGGTAAGGGCAGCTGCAGCGGAGATTCGACCAGTGCTGCTGTTGGTAGCCGCAGTGGCAAGCTGCTTAACACAAACCTGGTATGAAGCGGGCACAGCACTAGAACTCACTGATGCAGTAACAATATTCTCATTACTGGAGCTCACTTTCCTGGCCAGAAAAGTCCTCTGTAGCTTAAGGTCAAAAACAGCATTCCTCAATGAAAGGAGACTGGTATTGATCGCCCGGTAGTCCTCCTGGCGCCACTGCCAGATCTGTTTATTCTGCTTGACCTTATCAATGCGCATCTGGTAGCTTTTCATCAAATCTTTTACTATCTGATCCACATCCAAGCCTGAGGCCAGACCGCTGATCCGGTTGAGCACCGCCATATCATGCTCTCCTCTCCTGTTAACATTCCTCTTTTTAATATATCGTCTGATAACCGCAAATACTTTAGGGGCAAATCAGTACTGTCCACAGTAAAAACCGGCAGCATAAAAAAACTGCCGGTTATTGTGTATCTGTTTTTTAGCTATTTATTTATCTTCTTTATCTTCTTCCGCATATGGAACGGAATCGAAGTCCTTATCTTTACCATAGCCATAATCTGGCCCATATCCGGGTTTATAACCTGGGGAATAACCGGGATCATACCCAGGTTTATATCCTGGAGCATAGTCGTGATCATAGCCGGGTCTATACCCTGAATCATAGTCCTGATCATAGCCAGGTTTATTCCCTGGAGCATAATCAGGATCATATCCTGGTTTATATCCGGGATCATAACCAGGGCTATAATCCGGACCTGGCTTATGTGGCTTATCACAAGGTTCCCGCTCATGCATATCCAACAACATTTTTAGGGCTTCCATTTCACTTTTTGCTTTCTTAATCATCATATGAATAATACATTTGCAGTAATTGCCTGCTACCATGTCGGCGATTTTTTGCCATAGTTCAATTTCGGCTTCACTAATTTTGAGTACACGTTGTAAACTATCTTGCCAGGTTCCACTCATTCCCTATCCCTCCTTTTGTTAATCTTTTTTCTCATCTTCATCATTTTTTTGCAAAGGGTAATAACTTGGAGGCCTCATTTGATCGTCTGGCTGGCATGGTCTGCTGTAATCAGCTGTACATGCGGATAGAGTATTCCAAAACTTCGCACTCTGAGCTTCTTCTTTAATCATTCCCAACAGAGCCTGGCGGACCGGAGGTGGAGCCATGCGAGCAGCCATGGTTAGCAGGCCTATCTCCTCAAGATCATACTCGATCGCTTTTTCATAAAGACTATCAAGATCTTTATAAGACACTTTATCGTCCCCCTTTCAAGGATCTTTCTAGGTCAGCTTATGCTGCAATGTGCCATTAAGTTCCATTAATGCAAGCTGTCTGTTACTGATCTTCAAAAATTCTCTATTACGGTTCTCAAATAATAGATAAAACAGCAGAACATTCTATACTTTCTTGACACAGACACGTCATGTGGCAGTGTACAATTTTTGTAGGTAATTGAGTGTCTCATGTAGAAAAAAGAG
>DULM01000250.1 GCA_012840405.1 Syntrophomonadaceae bacterium
AACACAGACTCCACAGGGCCCATCATCCACTGCAAAAGATCGATGTTGTGGATCGCTTGATTCATCAAACAACCGCCATCCATCGCCCAGGTTCCCCTCCATGGTGCCTGGTCATAGTATTCCTGAGGGCGGAACCAGCGAACTACTGCGCTCCCATGGGTGAGCTTGCCAAACCTTCCCTCTTCCAGCGCTTTTCTCAGTTTCTGTACCGGTAGGTTAAACCTGTTCTGGAAACAAACCGCCAACTTTACCCCATTTTCTTCACAGGCTTTGATCAGATCATCTGCATCCTTCAGGGAAAGAGCCATCGGTTTTTCCACTATTACATGCTTACCAGCCTTTGCAGCAGCTATTCCCATCTCAGCATGCATCCCACTAGGTGTACAAATGTTGACTACATCCAGATCAGGCCTTTCCAGCATTTCATGGTAATCGATAAAATACTCCTCAGCATCATATTTATTTTTATAATCCACAGCTCTCTCTTCGATGATATCGCAGACATAAAGCAGGTTTCCTTTTTCATTCTTTTTGATGGCTTCAGCATGTTTATAGGCGATCCTGCCGCAGCCGATAATGCCAAAATTTAATTTCTTCATTGAGCTTCATCTCCATAAAAATCTGTTATAGTTTTAACCACACGCCTGATTTCTTCTTCTGTCAGTTCAGGAAACATGGGAAGGGAAAGCACATAATCTGCAGCCTGTTCAGCTTGGGGAAAGTCCCCCTTCTTGTATCCCAAATCTCTAAATACCGGCTGTAAGTGCAGAGGCAATGGGTAATAAACAGTTGTGCCGATCCCGCGCTGTTTCAAGTAATCTCTCAGTTCATCACGCTTCCTGACTGCTATAGTATATTGATTGTATGTGTGCCGACAACCAGGCAGATGATAAGGTGTTTTTACATAGCCGCTCACTGTAAGCCCTGATGCCTTAAACAGGTCATTATACAATTCTGCATACTCCTGCCTCTTTTTTAGCCATCCTTTGAAATGGGGGAGCTTGATCCGTAATATCGCTGCCTGGAGTTCATCAAGCCTGCTGTTGACCCCTAATAGTTCATGATAGTACTTTTTCTTAGCGCCGTGCACCCTCAGCATCCGCACCCGTTCTGCGATCTCCTGGTTGTTGGTGACAACCATGCCCCCATCCCCGAAGCAGCCTAGATTTTTGGTAGGGAAAAAGCTGAGGCATCCTGCATCCCCGATACCACCACCTGGCCGCCCCTGGTATTCACAACCTAATGCCTGGGCAGCATCCTCAATAACCTTCAAACCGTGTTTATGTGCGATCTCCATAATCCTGCCCATCTCTGCTGCTTGGCCAAAGAGGTGTACAGGCAGTATCGCTTTAGTTCGGGGTGTGATCTTTTCTTCAATCAGTTCTGTGTCAATATTATAGGTTTTGGGATCAATATCTACAAAAACCGGAACAGCGCCCGCCCTGACGATAGAACCAGCAGTGGCAAAAAAGGTAAATGGTGTTGTGATCACCTCATCACCCGGCTCAATACCACAGGCCAGAAGGGCCAGGTAAAGGGCATCACTGCCATTGGCCACACCTATCCCGTATTGGGCACCGCAGACTTCAGCTATTTCATTCTCTAGTACTTTCACATTTTCCCCCAGGATAAATTGGCCGCTGCCAATGACATTCCCCAAAACAGCTGATAGCTCCGCCTGCAGGGTTGCATTCTGGCGCTTCAAATTAAAACTGGGAACAACACTATTGTCATCCTCTTTATTCTGCTGAAAAAGCAGTTCATCATCTGGAACAGGACGCTTCACCCTGGCAGGAGTACCCATCAATAGTTGATAGGGGGGAGCATCTTTAGTAACGATGCTCCCCGCAGCTATAAATGCTTCCTCCCCAATGGTAACACCAGGAAGGAGGGTCACCCCTCCCCCTACCCGGCATCCCTTTTTTAATATGGGCCCACGCCGGCTGGCAAAGCGCTTTTCAGTCCGCCCCATGTAATTATCATTGGTTGTGGTTACCATAGGGGCGATAAATACTCTCTCCTCAATTTTGGTAGCAGCAGTAATATAGGCTCCAGTCTGGATTTTGGTATAATCCCCAATCTCTACACCGTTCTCCACCACAACCCGCTGTCCTACAAGCACAGCTTCTCCCAGTTTGCAGTTTTCCCTCACAGATGAGTTATCCCCCAGAAAACAGGAGTCATCAATCCTGCTACCCCTGTAAACCACAACACCTGCACCTATTGTGCAGTTCTTGCCGATCACTAGAGGACCAATCTCCTGTTGGGCTTTGACTGTGCTGGTAGCAGCAGGAAGTGGACTACGGCCGAGGACTGAGCCGTCCCCTATAACAGTTCCGGCACCGATTACTGTCCCAGAATGGACGACCACATGGTGCCCCAGCACCACACCCTCTTCCAGTACAACACCATCTTCAATAACACAATACTCGCCGATGGTGCAATCAGTGTTCACCTTTGCTTTGGGATCAATTACCGCTGTCTTTGCGATCATTTTCTTCCACCAATCTCCATTATATTTTAACGATTTTCTCCCTGTTGTTTTTCACATTCTTGGTAGCATTGCGTGTATCTACTACTAACTTCGCGTTCTCTACAATCCATTCATAGTCAAGGCAGGAATGATCTGTGACAATAACCACACAGTCATACTCCTGCAGTTTTTCAGCAGTCAACTCCACACTCTCCATGGCCCAATCATAAGGCTCAACAGCATTGATGACCGGGACATAGGGATCATGGTATGAAACTTCAGCAAATTCTTTCTTTAATAGATCAATTACCTTCAGAGCAGGGGACTCCCGGACATCGCTGATGTCCTTTTTGTAAGCGGCACCAAGCACCAGGATCTTCGACCCATTCAAACACTTGCCTACTTTATTCAGAGCACGGGAAACAACATCAATTACATGATAAGTAGCCTGGATATTGACCTCCCCTGCCAGTTCGATAAACCTGGTATGGAAATCAAACTGGCGTGCCCTCCAGGTAAGGTAAAAGGGGTCAATGGGAATGCAGTGGCCTCCTACACCAGGCCCCGGATAAAAGGTCTGGATCCCAAAGGGCTTTGTGGCAGCAGCATCCACTACCTCCCAGACATCAATCCCCATCCGGTCACAGAGCAGCATTATTTCATTGACCAGTGCAATATTGATAGCTCTGTATGTGTTTTCAAAAACCTTGGTCATCTCAGCAACCGCTGGGCTGGAAACAGGCACCACATTGATAATTGTCTGTTCGTAAAAGGTAACAGCCACATCAAGGCAGGTAGGGGTCACACCACCGACAACCTTGGATGTGTTTTTTGTGGTATAGCGCTTATTACCAGGGTCCACTCGCTCCGGAGAGAAAGCAAGGAAGAAGTCCTCACCCACTTTCAGTCCGCTTTTCTCCAAAATAGGCAAGATAACATCTTGTGTAGTACCCGGATAGGTTGTACTCTCCAAAGTTACCAAATGCCCTCTCCGCAGTCTTGGCGCTATTTCATTGCACACATTTCTGATATAAGAAATATCAGGATCATAATTGGCTGTTAGTGGTGTAGGCACACAGATGACGATTACATCAGCCTCTGTTAAGCAATCAAAACTGGTGCTTGCTGTAAGCAACCCCTTTTCAACTATATCTTTCAGTTCCTCATCTTTCACATCATCGATATAGTTCTCCCCGCGGTTGAGCATATCAACCCGCTTTGGGTTCTGATCCACGCCAAGTACCCGAAAACCCACCTTGGCTTTTTCCACAGCCAAAGGCAGTCCCACATAACCAAGGCCGATCACTGCAACAGCAGCGGTTCTGTTTTCGATCCTCTCTTTGAGCTGCGAAATAATGGTTTCAGAAT
>DULM01000096.1 GCA_012840405.1 Syntrophomonadaceae bacterium
ATATAAGGATTGAGCCCAAAGGAGAACTCCCCTACATACCTGGCACCTTCATCGATATCGAATACCTTATTGATCCTATCGCTGTCATTGGCTTCAGCCCGAACAATTTTTCCTTCCTTAAATTCCAGAGAAATGTTTTCATAGGTAAAGCCCTGGTGCAGGGAAGGGGTGTTGTAGGTGATTTTCCCATTGACTGAGTCCCGAACTGGGGCTGTATAGACCTCACCGTCAGGGATGTTACACCTACCATCACATTTGACTGCGGGCAGGCCCTTAATTGAAAACTCCAGGTCTGTACCAGGTCCGGTGATCCGTACTTTATCGGTTTTATTGATCAGTTCCACCAATGGTTCCATAGCCTCGGACATCTTGCGGTAATCCAGGTTGCAGACATTAAAATAAAAATCTTCAAAGGATTCGGTGCTCATATTGGCCTGTTGCGCCATGGAGGGATTAGGGTAGCGCAGGACCACCCATTTTGTATGGGGTACCCGGATCTTACCATGAACCTCATGCCAGTAATATTTTTCATAGATCTCTATTTTTTCAGGGGGTACATCGGAAAGTTCAGCGATATTATCCCCTGAACGGATCCCGATATAAGCCTGCATTTCTTTCATCACAGCACCTTCAAATCCCGCTTTCATTTCCATTTGCTCTCTGCTGGCATTCATCAGAATGGCTCGTTCCACAGCATTGTTTTTGATCATGACAAAGGGAATCCCGCCGACTGCATAAACCTCTTTAATCAGTTCTTTAACCAGTTCACTTTCCAGACCTATAGCTTCGATCAGGATTTTTTCTCCTTTTTGCAGTTCACAGGAATAGTTAACCAGGTTTTTTGCCAGTGTGTTTATTCTTGGGTCCTTCACTGTAATTACCTCCATTAATAAGATTGCTGCTGTCCTTATGTTTTACCTGATGGGCTGATCATAATTATAGATCAAGCACTGTATGGAAAGAAATGATCTGCTAAGATATCTGCTAAGAAAAGGGATCAAACATTTCCCTGATGTTTTCATTGGAAAGTTAATACCTCTGTGATAAAATACTCACATGCGGGAGGTAGTTTTGCGATCATCCGCCGGCAAGATTCATCCTTTAAAGGTGTGAGGGAGGCGGTTTTTTTAATTTCAACTCTCAGGTTGGAGAAGAATTACAGAGGTGAAAAAATGAAAGGTACTGTGGCGGGAGTTTGTATTAGTGAGCAGCGGGGAACAGGTAAAGTAAATGTAGGAAAAGGGTATCTGGAAAAGGATAAGGGATTGGTAGGGGATGCTCATGCCGGTACTGAAAGGCAGGTCAGTGTCCTCACATTGGAGTTAATAGAAAAGATTGCCTCTGAAGGGGGTTTTTCTGCTTCTCCAGGAGATTTTGCGGAGAATATCACCATTAAAGGTATAGATATAGACGAAATGGCCATCGGTTCCTATCTGCGGGTGGGCAGAGCCGAACTGGAGGTTGTGCAGATCGGCAAGGTAATTGATGAAACCCATAACTTTAATTTTCATGGAAAGGTCCCACTGGCTACCGAAGGGTGGTTTTGTCGTGTTGTGCGTAGCGGCTGGATTTCTATCGGAGATATTGTAGAGTTAGTCAAGCCTTCAAAGTAGTGTGCTCATACTGTGAAATAATAAACAGAGTGTGTCACCGGAATGGAAAGTTTTTATAGAGAAAAAATTGGACAAAAAGGGTGGATTTGAGTTGGCGAAAACAATCATGTTCCAGGGGACATCTTCTCATGTAGGGAAAAGCATTTTAACAACAGCTCTCTGTCGAATTTTTTTCCAGGACGGTTACCGGGTGGCTCCCTTTAAGGCCCAGAATATGACCCGCAACTCCTATCTTACTGAAAATGGCCTGGAAGTGGGGAAGTCCCAGGCGATTCAAGCAATGGCCGCCGGGGTTGCACCCAGGGTGGAAATGAACCCGGTTCTGATCAAACCGGTCAACAACAGCTCTGCCCAGGTGATTGTCAATGGCAGACCAATTGGTGATATGAGCGACAGGGATTATTACGAGGGCAAAAACTTGATACTTTTTGAAGAGATCAAGAAGGCCTTGGCAACCCTGCAGCGAGATTTTGAAGTTATTGTGCTCGAAGGTGCAGGAAGCCCAACAGAGATCAACCTCAAGGACAGGGATCTGGCCAATATGCGCACTGCCCGCCTGGCTGAGGCTCCGGTGTTGCTGGTAGCAGATATTCATCGAGGTGGTGCTCTGGCTTCTGTTGTAGGTACACTGGAGCTTTTAGAACCTGATGAGCGTGCTCTTGTGAAAGGTATTGTGCTCAACAGGTTCAGTGGCAAGCTTTCACTGCTAAAGCCTGCCCTTGATTTTTTGGAGCAAAAGACAGGCAAGCCGGTTGTGGGGGTAATACCTTTGATGGAGATCAACATCCCTGAAGAGGATTCCCTGGGCTCTGATGACCATAAAAGACCAATTGAAACTTTGGATTGGGAACAGGAATTCGATCAACTGGCAGCTACCTGCCGCAGGTATCTGGACATGGACAAAATTTATCAATTGCTGGGGTAATTGTCGGCCATTGAGCCATTATTTTTTATTCGGTATAATGTCAATGTAATGCAATTTATACTGTAAGGTGAGCATGGATTTATGAAAAAAGAGCAGTTATTTAAAGCGGCAGGTATCATTACAGCCGCATCCATCGTCAGCAAGATCCTGGGCTTTTTTAGGGAAACCGCACTGGCAGGTGTTTTTGGAGCAACCACTGCAACAGATGCCTATTTGGTAGCGACCATCATTCCGTGGATGCTCTTTTCTGTGATCAGCACTGCCTTATCCACAACACTGATACCGGTCTATACCATGCGGGTACATGAAGCAGGGGATGAAGCTGGGCTGCGGTTTATCAACACACTGGTTAACTTCATTCTGCTTATTTGTCTCATCATGATCATAGCTGGGGTCTTTGCTGCTCCCTGGATCGTCAAAATTGTCGCTCCGGGTTTTCGTGGTGAGGCAGTTGATTTGACAATACTTTTAACCAAGCTTTTGCTGCCTATGATGGTTTTTCAGGCTTTGGCTGCAGTTTTCACAGGCTATCTGCAGGCTGTAGAGCGTTTCACCTGGCCTGCTTTAGTAGGGATCCCCTTTAATGTGGTAATGATTATAGCAATCATCATCTCTGGTGTGAGCTTTGGTATTGCCGGTGTTGCTGTGGGCAGTGTGCTGGCAACAGCATGCCAGATACTGATTATGCTTCCTGGTTTAATCAGGGTGAAATATAGATATCAGTTGGTGATCGAGTGGAAAGACCCGGGCTTTCGGCAGGTGGGTAAGCTGATTGTCCCCATTCTGCTGGCAACCGGTGCTGGACAGCTAGGGACCATTGTCAACAGAATGCTGGCTTCTGGACTGGCTGAGGGCAGTATTTCAGCTTTAAATTTTGGAACACGCCTCACACAGCTGCCTTTGAGTATCTTTATCATGGCAGTGACCACTGTACTTTATCCCACCTTCTCTCAGCTGGCGGCAAACCATGAGATGAATGGACTGCGCCGTGCAATGATAGCAGGTGTCAGGTCCAGCATTTTTTTGACCATCCCCATGGCTGTGGGCTTGATTGTACTCCGGGAACCTATAGTCCGAGTGCTCTTTGAGCGGGGTGCATTTGATGCTCAAGCAACTGAGATGACCGCCTATGCGGTACTGTTCTTGAGTCTAGGATTGCTGCCTATGGCTCTGCGGGAGGTAATCAGTCGCGTGTATTTTGCCCTGCAGGATACTGTAACTCCGATGATGCTCGGTATTGTTGCAGTTGTGGTAAACATTATTTTGAACTTTGTCCTGATCCGGCCCTTTGCTCACGGGGGGTTAGCCCTGGCCACATCTATTGCCTCCTTAATTGCGGTGATTATTCTGTTTTGGGTTTTGCGCAGGAGATTGGGCAGCCTTGGTGGTATGGAGATGTGGGACAGCCTTTGGCGTGTTTCTCTGGCTTCTGGAGTTATGTATGTTGGTGTTGATCTTCTTTGGAAGACATTGATGAGGATTTATCCAACCCCAGGGTTTTTCCTAGAGGCGGGTCTGCTTACAGCAGCTATCTGTGCCGGGGTGGTTATCTATGCTGTTGGAGCCTATATTCTAGGCTTGCCTGAACTGAAGCTGTGCATTGATTATGCTGGTAAGATATTAAGGCGCCTTACTAGCAGACGGAGTGAAGCTGCTGGGCATGATATCAGCTAGCGCTATATGAAGAACAAGGGCTCCCACCTCTTTGGGGAGCCCTTGTTTATAAAAAAGTTATTTTCTGAGATCGATAAAGCGGTCCTTTAATTTTTCCCTCACCTGAGGCATGGTAGTGTACTCCATTTCATCCAGTGGGAGACGGTGGGGTTCAAAGGGGCCCATGCGGCGCATGTAATTGGCTATTCTGTTTGCCTCCTTCCGGACCTGGTCAAAGGCCGGGTCATCAAACAGATCCTGTGGACCCACCAGTTTCCCCTCAGCCAGTTGGAATCCCAGAGCCACTACCCGCGGTGGGCCGTCAAACCTGGTGGGGCGTGCCTCCTTCATACTGACCGGCATCAGGGGACCGTGATGGGAGCCGCGCATCCAGCCAGCAACCAGATGGGGATAGGTGAAGGGCTCCAGTGCTTCACCAACAGCTGGATATCCGCTCTGGCAGCGAACGATGCAGACCGGATCATCCTTTCCAATATAGCGTCCTGCCATCAGGTTCAACCGCTGGGTACTGGAAACAGCAGCTATATCCTTTGTCTCCCTGTGGAAGATACGCTTGATACAGAAGCGTCCCGGTGCTCCGATAAAGACCAGCATGTCATAGATGTCTTCTGGTGTGGAGAAAACGATTTTTTTGTTTTCAATGGTATCTCTGACCTCAAAATCAAATCCTTTATGCATCTTCGGATCGATCACCAATCCGATGGTGTTGAAGGGATCAGCAAACATTTTGTAAAGGGGTAGGTTCCAGGCGCCGGGTTCTGTTTTATCTGCCATAAAAACGATCACAGGTTCACTCTGCCGCTCTTCAAATTCCATTTCAGCTATCCCGGGCCCAAGCCCTTTGATGTTACCGGAGAAAGCGTCTGCTAATAGATCCTGACCAGCGCCATATTGTTTCAGCTTTTTTGCCACCTCTGTGCACTCAACAAAGGTGTCCCAGGCTAGCTGGTGGATCTCTCCATTGTTTCGACCTGCCTCATGGGTCATGATCAGGTTGATGTCATCACCTACATGTGCAACATAAAAGTCTATGAGAAGCGGGTTCCCAGACAGCTTCTCTCTTGCTTTTTCCAAAAGCTCAGGGTGAACGCCGGAATGACCTACATTGCCTCCAACATCTGCCTTGATTACTGATAGGGTTATTTTTTTCCCCATACTTAATTGGTCCTCCTCTTCAAATGTGTTATACTAATTCATATTTATGTTATACATTACGACACTAGGACTTGGGTTTCCTTCAGAGCAATAAAAATAATTTGGTGCCAAAAAAAACATGTAATGGTATGATATGTCGCCAAAAACCCTATCTAAATAACAGTTGAACACCTGACAAAAGAAGGATTAAGGGTGTAAGTAGCGAAATAGTTTAGAAAATATCGTTAACCAAGGGGATGGCTGGTTTGCAGAAGAAAAAGGTGAAAAAGGCTATAATTCCGGCGGCTGGATGGGGAACCCGTTTCCTACCGGCTACCAAGGCACAACCCAAAGAAATGCTTCCGATTGTTGATAAACCGGCAATCCAGTATACTGTTGAGGAGGCTGTTGCCTCCGGGATTGAGGATATTATCATTGTTACCGGAAGGAATAAACGGGCCATTGAGGATCATTTTGACAGAGCCACTGAATTGGAGATTGTATTAAAAGAAAAGGGCCAGCATGATCTATTAAACCTGATCGAGGATATATCCAATCTGGTTGATATCCATTATGTTCGGCAGAAAGAAGCACTGGGTTTGGGACATGCCATTTACTGCGCCAGAAAGTTTATTGGCGATGAACCCTTTGCTGTATTACTGGGCGATGATTTAATCGATGCTCAGGTACCCTGCCTAAAGCAGTTGATGGACATCTATGATCAATACCAGGCATCAGTGCTGGCTGTTCAAGAGGTGCGAAGAGAAGATGTATCACGGTATGGTATTGTTAAACCGATGATAGGTGATGATACAGGGGGAAAGAACTATTTCAGGGTGCAGGACCTGGTGGAAAAGCCTGCTATAGACGAAGCCCCCTCTAATTTTGCAGTGATCGGGCGCTATATCATCAATCCTGAGGTTTTTGAGATTCTGGGCAGAACAAAACCCGGTGCAGGAGGAGAAATCCAACTTACCGATGCACTGGGAGAGTTGGCAAGAATACAACCCATTTATGCCTGTGCCTTTAATGGGGAAAGATATGATGTAGGGGATAAACTCGGTTTCCTTGAAGCCACTGTAATGTATGCTTTGGCTAATCCGGAACTGGGTCCAGACTTTCGCAAATTCTTAAAGAATCTTGCTAAAAATGGGGGTGATTGTTGATGCGGGAAAAGGTGGAAGCTGTTTTAAACAAGGTGCGCCCGATACTCCAGCGTGATGGCGGGGATGTTGAACTCGTTGATGTTGATGAAAATGGAGTGGTCAAGGTACGCCTCAAAGGTGCTTGTGGCGGCTGAGGGATGGCCATCGTTACCCTGAAAATGGGAATTGAGCGGTCGCTCAAGAAGGAGATCCCAGAAGTGACCGAAGTAGTTGCAGTTCGTTAGGATAAAACCCGGGGCCGAACATTTAGGCATCCGGGTTTTCATTATGCGGTTCTACTTCATCATATTTGGTTCTGAGGATCACAATATCGATTCTCCTGTTGATCTGTCTGTTGCTCTCATTGATATTCGGAACACGGGGTCTGTACTCCCCATACCCAATTGCTGAGAGCCTTTCCGGAGATATATTGCAACTGGAGATTAATTCCTGCAGCACATTGGTGGCACGTGCTGTAGAAAGTTCCCAGTTAGAGGGATAACGGGGGGTGTTGATGGGGAGATCACAGGTATGGCCCTCTACTCTGATATAATTGGGCAGATCAGTTAACTTGTCTCCCACCCGGCCGATTATTTTCCGCGCTTCTGGCGTCAGTTCTGCTGAACCTCTGGCAAAAAGGATTGTTGCCTGAAACCGGACCACAAGTCCCCGTTCCTCCAAGTCGACAGTAATCTGTTTACCGAGTTTTTCTTTTGCTATAAATTCATTGAGATCCTGCTGCAGATCAGCTAGATGTTTGGCCTCACCAGTCAGTTCGGGTATAGGAGTGTTTGTTCCTTCTTCCATGATTCCGGCAGGGGGTGACCCTGTAAGTACCATGCTTAAATTTTCTGCCAATGCCCGGAATTTGTCTGCGTTAACTGTGCTGATGGTGTACATCATGACAAAGAAAACCATTAACAGGGTGATCATATCGGCGTAGGTCAAAAGCCACCGCTCAAGGCTTGGACCTTTCTCAGTTGCTGATTCTTTTTTACTGCGCCATCGCACTTACTCTTCACTCCCCCCCGGTTGGATATTTCTTTGTTTTTTGTCCAGAAAAACCAGAAGTTTCTCCCGGATAAATGCGGGGTTTTCTCCAGCCTGCAGTGAAAGGATCCCTTCCAAACAGAGTTCTCGGTAAAACATCTCTTTTTTGTGTTTGATTTTCAGTTTTGAAGCAAAGGGAAGCCAGATAAGGTTAGCGAAACTGATGCCGTAAAGTGTGGCGATAAAAGCCATTGCAATAGCAGGACCAAGTCTTGATGGTTCATCCATATGGCCTAAAACATTAACAAGTCCCATCACCGTTCCGATAATACCCATGGTCGGTGAATAACCACCTGCTGCTTCAAAAATGCTGATATTGGTTTTGTGGCGTTCTTCCATACAGTGGATTTCCGTTTCCAAGAGGCCCTGCAGCAGTGAACCTTCTATCCCATCGATAACCAGTTGCACACCCAACTTGAGAAAGGGATCCTCTATTTCATCTAGGTTTTGCTCCAGGCTCAACAACCCTTCACGGCGTGCCTGATCTGCCAGCCGTACAATTTCATTGATCAGTCCGTGATGATCATAATGCTGGTTCTGAAAGGAAACACGTATCAGTACAGGCACTTTTTTTAATTCCTCAAAGGTGAAGGAGAGGACAGTTGCCCCAAATGTTCCGCCGAGAACGATCAGGGCGGCTGAAACAGATGCTAGGGCTCCTAATGTTCCTCCTTCCAAAACAAAAGCTATAACAAGCGCCCCAAATCCTGCCAAAAGGCCCAGAATTGTGGTTATATCCATAAAGTAACCTCCAGAGGAAAATATTTTTGTTAGAATAGTTCTCTATTGTTCGACAATACGGGACATTTATCCTGCCAGTTTATGCTGAAAAATGTTAATAAAAAAAACAAAACCCGCTGTACAATCAATACAGCGGGTGCCTTTTTGATTTCAGCAGGGCAGAACTGTCAGGCAAACCATCTGTCGCGGTACTTATAGATGAAGTTTTCAGCTAAATAATTCAGCGGTTTTCGTGCTGTTGTAAATTTTTCTGCAAGCAGGGAAAGAACTTTGTCCAGTCCCTGCTCCCTTGCTTCATCATAAGTGGCAGCCAGATCGTAGTAACGCCTTCCCTCTTCTTCATAGTCGTGTATACTGCGCTTTTTTTGCCCCACAAAGCGGCTCAAAATCTGGTCATCATCAGTTGAACCGCTCAGGTATTCGGGAAAAATACCTGTCAGGAAGAGGGAAATATCTGCAAGCCTTTTGTAAAAATCATAACGGTAAGGAAGATCCACCAATCCTGCCAATTCCAACACATCATCAAAATTAAGTTCGCTAAACTGGCGCTGGTAGGTCAGGCCCCGTGCACGGTAGACAACTGTTGTGCTGTCCACTTTGGTAAATGAGGCCAGTATCCTGGCCAGATAAGCGCGTAAATCTTTGTTTTGAAGGAGTGCTGCCGTATCCCTAGTATCGAAAACGGGGATGCATTCTTTCTTGCTGATTATTTCCATAGTATAGCTTGTTCTCTCTAGATCCCTTTTAGTCTGCATCAGCAGGATAGTAAAAAGCAGAAATGGGGAAATCTTTAGGAATATATCTTCCTCTTCTTGGACACGCCAAAAAAGCTTTTCATCCTCCAGCATAATATCCACCAGGTCAGGTTTATCCTTGAGCAGATTAACGATATAATCATAATCCTGTCTTTTATCAACCACCGTTTTGACAATAAAATAAAGGTCGGCCTCAGTTAAATCCTGCAAATACGACATTGCAACCTTCATGTGTTCCACCCCCCATTTTTTAATAAATGCTATTAACCACCAATCTCGGGAGACAACGGAACCCATATCGCATCTGGTGGGAATAGGAGTTGTAGTTAAGGAAGAGAGGATAGTGGAGTATCTTTTACTATTTATTTTAGTTTAACATGTGCTGATTCATTCCTCAATGGGATTTACGGCCAGTTTTTGTATTGATGGAGTGGCATGTGGTTTCTCTTGACAAAGGAGTGATAATGGCGTATATAAATTGTTTAATGAGATTATTTTACTGAAATTATATAAATTCCTGGAGAGGTGACGCTAGAAGATGCCGACTTATGACTACAGATGCGAACACTGCGGCCGTTTCCAGGTGACGCAGCGGATAACTGAATCACCTCTGGAAAAGTGTCCGACCTGTGGACAACCTGTCGAGAGGTTAATATCCCGTAATGTTGCTATTGTGTTTAAAGGGCCAGGTTTTTATTGTACAGATAATAGAACTGATTCGGGACCAGATATTGACATTAAGCCGAAAGCGAAAGCTAAGGAAGAAACCAAGACACCATCTAAGGCATAATTGAAGGTTCATTAACAACCACGCAGTTAGTGCGTGGTTGTTTTTTTCTCCAGGCATAAAAAAGCGTAAACTGGTAATAATTTACCTGATCGGTAATACAGGGAGTGAGCTGTAATGAATGAAAAACCGAAAACAATCAGGCTGCAGCGCCTGGAGGGGAGGGAAGAGTTATTTGAACTTTTTCGGCAAGTGGTCGAAAGGTATCGGCGCCAGCAGGTAAAAAAATAAAAGGGGGATCAGCATTTGTCTCCATTTTATTTTGAAATGATCCTCAGGGCTGTCCTTGCTTTTGCTGCGCTATTAGTTATCGCTCGGCTGCTGGAAAAGGAGCGCACTGGACATCTATCCCTATATGAGTACCTGGTGAAAACCCATACAATGCCTGCTACCCGTGAGGATTTGAAAATAGAAAGCCAGTATCAGGGACTCGGCAGCGAATTGATCATAGACGGAGAGGTTATCTATCAGAACCTGGAGCAAAATAAGCTGGATGAGGCCTGGCTGATCAATGAGTTTAACAAACAGGGTATCCAAACCCCGATGAAGTCCAATTGGCTGTTCTTGATACTAATGGATCCCTCTCTGTGGATAAAAAGGAAGATGAGCTTGTTCATGATACCCGCATCCAGGATGACCCCCGTGATTAAAAACAACTCTGGCAGCAAATGCTCAAGCGTCCCCTCAAAGGCGGCGCTCTTTTTATTTTGGCACAGCTTTGGATTTGAAATATTATTTTTTAGAAAGGATTCTGCCCGGAAATCTACAATAATTATATAGGAGGCAAAAAAATGGTTTTATATGGAGAAAAAGTGAAGGGGAATGATGTGAACAAGATCAAGTTTGGAACCGACGGTTGGCGTGATCTAATAGCTGAAGATTTTACCTTTGCCAATGTGCGTTTGGTAGCGCAGGCAATTGCTGATTATTTAAAGGAGTCTGGGCTAGCTGATAAAGGGGTGGTGATCGGGTATGATAACCGCTTCTTATCTGAGCATTTTGCGGCCAATGTTGCTGGAGTAATGGCTGGTAACAGTATTACATCATGGCTGCCTGGGGAGGCTACCCCCACCCCGGTTACGGCCTTTGCAGTAAAGGCCATGGAAGCTGCCGGGGCGGTGATGATCACTGCAAGCCACAACCCGCCCGAGTATAACGGAATCAAGTTTATCCCTGACTACGCAGGCCCAGCTACTCCAGAGATTACCCAAGCCATTGAAAAGTATTTAAACAATCTGCAGGCTGATGATATTTGTTTTCTGCCGGAACAGATAGGAAGAGAACGGGGCCTTGTGCGCGAACTGGATGCTAAACCCTTCTATTTTGCCCATCTGCAGAAAATAATCAACTACCGTGCCATCCACAGGGGCAGTTTGAAGATCGTTTTCGACCCTATGTGGGGAGCTGGTAGAGGTTATCTTGAAGAACTACTGAAAGGAACAAAAAACCAGGTGGAGGTGATCCACGACTTCCGGGATGTTTTATTTGGGGGTTATCTTCCTGATCCCAATGAGCGTGGCCTGGCCCCCTTGCGAGATGCTGTTCTCGAAAAGGGAGCCGACATCGGGCTGGCCCTGGATGGTGACGGGGACCGCTTTGGTGTAATTGACCAGCGTGGTGAGTACTATTCACCCAACCGTATTCTCCCTCTTATCCTTTATTACCTTTTAGAAGACCGCAATTGGCGAGGGGCAGTGGCCCGTACTGTGGCCACAACCCATATGCTGGATCGCATTGCTGATGATTACGGGCTACCGGTTGTGGAAACCCCTGTTGGTTTCAAGTATATCGGGCAGTCTCTGATCCATCACCGCAGTGTGCTGGGTGGGGAAGAAAGCGGGGGTATGAGTGTCCAGGGGCATGTACCGGAAAAAGATGGTATTCTGGCCGTTTCCCTGATTGTAGAAATGTTGGCAGCTAAGGGGAAATCATTAAAAGAGTTGCATCAGGAACTTACTAACAAATTTGGAACCCTAGTCAGTGCCCGTTTGGATCTGAGGTGCAAAGCAGAGGAAAAGGAGCAACTTCTGAAGAGAATTGAAGAGTGGTCACCAGAGAGCATCAACGGTCAAAAGGTGGTGGAGCGCAACACTAAAGATGGAGTAAAACTGCTTCTGTCTGATGGGAGTTGGGTCCTAGTGCGTGCCTCTGGCACAGAACCGCTCTTCAGAATATATGCTGAGGCACCATCTCAGGATGGTATAGATCAGTTGCAGAATGAAGCACGGCATTTTCTAGGCCTTTGATCCCATGATGTTATTATTTTCAGTTTTTTTAATAGATCTGCAGGAAGATGCCTGAATATGTTGAATTATAAAAATATAACCAGAGCCACCAATAAGGTGGCGATTTCATGATGCCTTTAAACTGTACTGTGATAGGGCAGGAGGTACCCTTGTGTGGAGATCGAGACACTGGACCGGGTTGTTAAAGAGACCCTTGCTGCTATAGAAAGCGGTCAAGAGGCTATCTATAATATTGCAGAAAATACTAGAAGTGAATATGAGAGGGTCCAGCAGGAGTTAATGAAAACCCAGAGGGAGACCCTTGACACTATCCAGCAGGTTGACCATCTCAGTCGATTAGAAAAAGAGGCCCGGCTGCACTTAATGGTGGTCAGCCGTGACTTTAACACCTATTCAGAGGAACAGGTAAAAGAGGCCTATGAAAGGGCCATGGAACTAAAATCAAGCTTGTTACTGCTGCAGGAACAGGAAAAAAACCTGCGCAGGCGGCGCAATGAATTGGAACGTAGCCTCAGGCGGCTTTCCCGGATAGTGGAACAAGCTGAGACCTTGGTTACCAAGTTAAGCGTTGTTCTGCAGTTTCTTGAAGGCACAATTAATGAGATTAATTCGAAAATTGGGGATATCCAAAAACAACAGAAGTTAGGATTAAAGATTATCCTTGTCCAGGAGGAGGAGCGCCGGCGCATAGCCCGTGAGATTCATGATGGCCCTGCACAGGAACTGGCTAATATCGTGCTGAGGGCAGAATACTGTGAACAACTACTCCTCCATGATGATCTGCCCCAGTTGCGCACTGAGCTAGGCAAATTAAAAGAAATCGCTAGAAATACCTTAAAAGATATTAGAAAGACCATCTTTGATCTGAGGCCCATGTCCCTTGATGACCTTGGTTTGGCCGCAGAAGTGCCCCGCTTGATCCAGGACTTTCAGGAACGGTACAAGATCCCGGTGGTGTATCACCTGTTCGGCAAGGAAAGAAGATACAGCAAATATCTGGAGGTAACAGTTTTTCGGATTATACAAGAGGCGTTAAACAATATACAAAAGCATGCGGGGGCCAGTGAGGTTGTAGTTAAACTAGAACTGCATCCTGAGCGGATTTATGCGGTCATTCGGGATGATGGTAAGGGATTTGATGTACAGTCTGCAATGAATCTGACTGATCATTACGGACTGCTGAATATGAAGGAGCGTGCTCATCTATTCAAGGGTGAATTAGATATAAACTCTGCTCCAGGTAGGGGTACAGAAATTATTCTGGTTATTCCTGTTGTTGAGGAGGGGAAAACAAATGGAGAAAATTAGAGTATTGATAGCTGATGATCATCCCTTAATTAGAGAGGGTTTACGGCGGGTGCTGGAGATGGATCCCCGTATTGAAATATGTGATGAGGTGGGGGATGGACAGGGAGCTATTAATTTAACCCGCAGTCTCCACCCAGATGTTGTGCTTATGGATCTGAAGATGCCTGGGACAAGTGGTTTAGAAGCCAGTCGGGTAATCCGCAAGGAAATGCCTGATGTCAAAATAATCATTCTTACTGTTGCTGAGGATGAGGAAATGCTAGAAGTAATAAAAGCAGGTGCTAGTGGATACCTTTTAAAGGATGTACAGCCGGATGAATTATTAAAATCTATTTATGATGTTGTAGAGGGTAAGCCAGCCTTTCATCCAGTGGTCACCGGAAAACTATTAGGTGAGTATAATCGTCTGAGTTCTCGTGATAAGGATCAGGGGATCAACAACCTTACCGCAAGAGAAAAAGAGGTGCTGGCCCTGATCGCTAGAGGTGAATCGAATCGGGGCATTGCCCGCAGGCTTTTCATCAGTGAAAAAACAGTAAAAAATCATATAACAAGTATTTTCCGCAAGATTAAAGTGACTGATCGCACTCAGGCTGCCATTTACGCCATAAAAAACCATATGGTGGAGATTTAGCCATTAACCGTGTCCCTTTTCTCCGCATATATTGTGGAGAAAAGGGGGGGTAATATATGGCCAGTGTCTTACTTTTGGTCCTCTTAGGACTGCTCCTCTATTGTTTATTATTCTTTTCCTACCGCAGATTTTTGTTGCAAAAGCAACTTCAAGCAGATCCTGACCTTTCTTTACTGCTTATTGTCCGCAATCAGGCTCCCATCATTGAAGGGGTTATCAAAGAACTGCTTTCCTATTACAGCACATCACCTAAATCCTTTGAACTGGTTATTTATGATGATGCTTCTACAGATGATACACCAGAGATCCTGCGCTGTTTGTCGCGCAGATATAACTGCACATTGGTTTTCGGCCAGACAGCTGTGGGTATCAAAGCCATGGAAAAAGCTCTTTCCATTTGCCGGGGAAAGGTAGTCCATTTTTTCCTGCTTACTGAAAGGGTTGGATTGAGGACGGTCACCTCTCTAGCCAGGTGTTTGTCCCGGGGGGAGAAGATCCCCAATTTCGGGATCGCCTGTGCCTCAGGTGTGATGTCTGGGACTACATTTAACTAAGCCCTACGCCAGCTGTCCCATGGATTAGGACCGCGGTTCGGCAGAGCAATCGGGACAGATCTCCTTGAAAAATCAAGACTCTGGGAGGATATGAAATTTTACCCAAAATCACTACAAATTAAATAGGACTAGATAAATTTGGTTCCAGAACCGCTGAGTACCAGTAAGCCCGGGGCAGGGCAAAAATAATGGAGGGAGGACAATTTAATGGATTTTGTGAAGAGGTTTTTCCGCGATGAAACGGGACAGGGTATGGCTGAGTATGGTTTGATCTTGGCTTTGGTGGCGGTCGCAGTGATTGCAGTGCTAGGACTTTTGGGAGATGAACTCGTTAACATCTTTAACGATGTAATTGGTGGCCTCCAAACGGGTGAATAAGTATAAGCTGCATCATCTCTGAAATATTGCTCTTTAAAGGTATACAATCAATTGATCTGTTTTTGGTGAATGATGTGATAATTTCCCCTGGATCTCGATCAGTAGTGATTTGTTTTTGCACAGTTGCTTTTTGTAAAGGGCGTGATGGCCGGCTGGTTTGGAATGATGGTGGTGGATTAACATGCTGAAAGCAGGTGGTGGCCAGTGTTAGCAGTCCTGGCGGATCTTGTTCTCCTGATATTAATAGTGACCTGCCTGATCACTGATTTGAGGGAGAGGAAAATCTACAATAAAGTTGTATTTCCAGCTGTTGCTGCAGGAATTGTTTTGAATACTGCTCATTTTGGGCTGCCAGGGCTAAGGACAAGCATAGCCGGCTTGATCACAGGTATTCTGATTTTTTTGGTGCCCTTTGCCCTGGGCGGACTGGGAGCAGGTGATGTGAAGCTATTGGGATCGGTGGGGGCGTTAAAGGGCCCCCTTTTTGCTATTTATGCAGCCCTTGCCGCTGCCTTGATCGGAGGTGTGCTTGCCCTGCTGGTCCTTTTATGGCAGCGTAAGCTCTTGTCAACTTTGAAGCGCTTGGGGATGGCCATCTTTATTTTACTTAGGGGAGGAGGGAGCAGTGTGGCACAGCTTCTTTTAGAGCGTACACCTTACAGTTCTCTCATCCCCTATGGCCTTCCTATTTTTCTTGGGACTATTGCAGCCTACCTGTACAGCTTTAGTTGATAAAGGGGTGAGGGAATGATCCGCTGCTGTTGGGATCAGCAAGGACAGGCCTTGTTGGAACTTGCTCTGGCTCTCCCCATTTTACTGCTGCTAATTTTCGGCATTATCCAATTCGGCATCATTTTTTTAGATAATCAGGTTATTAATCAGGCAGCCCGGGAGGGAGTGCGGGTCGGGGCAGTTGGGGGAAGTGATGCAGAGATTTTGGCAACAGTGGAACGCATCACAGATAACCTTGACAGTGCCCGCTTGCAGGTCCTGATCGATCCTGCTGATGGGGAGCGCAGGAGGGGGGACAGCCTTAAAGTAGAGGTGCATTATAGTGTGCCTATTATGCTCCCGGTCATCGGTGAGCTGATACCCAACCCTTACCCTTTGACTGCTATCACAGTCATGCGTGTGGAATGAGGAGGATGCTGTGTGTTAAAGGACTTCGCTGCCAAGATAAACAACAGGATAAGCAGTGAAAAGGGATCTGTACTGGTTATAGTAGCCTTGGGGATGGTTGTGCTTCTGGGCTGTGCCTCCCTGGTTACCGATGTGGGCCTTCTTTACACCAGCAGGAACCGCTTGATCAATGCTGCCGATGCAGCAGCCCTAGCAGGTGCCCAGGAACTGCCTGATAAGCCGGAAATGGCTGAGGCTGTGGCTAGGGAATATGCAAAGACTAATGGAGTTGATGAAGATCATCTGGAGG
The DNA here is from genome assembly GCA_012840405.1 of Syntrophomonadaceae bacterium. GTDB lineage: Bacteria > Bacillota > DSM-12270 > Thermacetogeniales > Thermacetogeniaceae > DTU068. The sequence goes on from DULM01000096.1 coordinate 16,374, forward strand.
TGGAAGTCAGCGCGGACAGGAAATCCATCACTGTAAAGCCGCGCCAGAATGTGCGCTTTCTCTTTGCACAAGTGTTGGGGTTTACAGAGCAGGAGGTAAATGCTGAAGCCACTGCCTTGACAGCCCCTTTGACGGGAGCAATTGGGGTGGTGCCTTTCAGCATTGAAGAACAGCTTCTAGAATTGGGGAAACAGTATGTTCTGAAAGAAGGTGCTGGCGGGCCTGCAGTGGAAGGTGCTGATGGCAAAATGTCCGGCTGGTATGGCGCCTTAGACCCCGATAACCAGCAGGGGGGTGGAGCTAATGATTACAGGGAGAGGATTAAACACGGCTACCAGAGGATGCTGCGGGTAGGAGACCGGGTGCTTGTAGAAGAGGGAAATATGTCAGGGCCCACAACTCGAGGTGTCCAGTACCGCATCAATCAGTGCAAAGAGGGGTGCACCTTTGAGAATTTTGACCCTGACTGTCCCCGGGTGATGATCGTCCCTGTGATCAAGCCTGTGAACTCAAAAGAGGTGGAGATCAGGGGGTTCGCTGCCTTTTTCCTGGAGGGTGTCCAGGGGCAGGGAAATGAAAACAATGTGATCGGGCGTTTTGTGAAAACGGTTTATCCTGGGGAGTTGGGAGGAGGCACTGATTACGGTGCCTATGCGGTGAAGCTGATTCACTAGCTTATTGTTAAGTTTTTTTACCCTTTTCAAAATAGTAGTACTAAATAGGAACCTCCGAAGAGATATTATTGATTCTTTCCTCAGTAGTTGGGGATGGCTTATCTGATGCATTGATAGCATAACTGGCAGAGCAGGAGGCAACTCAGCTTTATCTGAGATTCGCAGTGGCTTGTTTTTTTAACGGCTATTGACCAACGACTGATAAGGTGGTTTACAGTATGCGCCCAAAACTGATGATCCTATTCGCTGTTATTTTGGCACTGCTGGCAGCAGGAGCCAGTTACCTTTATCTGCAGGAGGCGGTAGAACAGGCTGACCAGACGGAAAAAGCTGAAGTAGTGCGTGCTAAAAAAGATATAGCGGCAGATACCATAATCAGTAGGGAAATGGTGGAAGAGGTAGAGTTGCCTGTCAGTTCTATTCATCCCCAGGCACTGTCATCTCTTGATGAGGTGGTGGGTAAAATCGCCCGGGATCCGATTATTGCTGGAGAACAAATTCTGGCAAGCAGAATTGTAACACCAGGTGAGACAAAAGAGGGGCTGGTTTACAGTATTCCACAGGGCAAAAGAGCCTTTACTGTGGCTGTGGATGAGGTGGCTGCAGTGGGCTGGCATCTCCAACCCGGTGATCATGTGGATGTCCTGGGAACTGTGGAAATGCCGGATACAAATAAGGTCTATTCTGTGGTGGTGGTGCAGAATGTACCTGTTCTCGCTGTAGGGAAGGAAGTGCAAGTGACCAGAGAAGAGGGAAAAGAGGTAATAATGGAAGTCAAAACCGTTACCCTGTCAGTTTCCCTGCAGGAGGCACAGTCCCTGATGCTGGCTAGTGAAGAGGGAAGTGTGAGGTTTGCATTGCGCAGCCCAACAGATAAAGGGAAGCAGAAAATTGTCCCCTTTGAGTTGAAGAATATGTTGTCAGCAGGTAGTTGAGTATGAAGATCATCGATCAGAAAGATTGGGGTGAGTTTGCTGCAAGAAAGCAGGAAAATCCGAGTTTTGATAGTTGATGATGTACCTGATACTTGCGAAAGTGTCAGGTGCCTGCTTAATTTCGAGCCCCGTGTTGAGGTGGTTGGAGAAGCCCACAATGGGGAGGAAGCTGTCAGTAAAGCGGAAAAACTGCGGCCTGATGTTATATTGATGGATATCAATATGCCTGTGCTGGATGGAATCGCGGCCACTGAAGCCATATCTTGCCGTGTGAGTGGGTGCGCTATTATTATCATGTCTGTCCAGGGTGAGCAGGAATATCTGCGTCAGGCAATGTTAGCCGGAGCCAGGGAGTATATCATCAAGCCATTTACCAGTGATGAATTGATTTCCTCCATCTATCGGGTCTATGACCTGGAGCAAAGAAGGCAGGTCAGTATCCAGGGAATTGCCGGAGAAGAGAAGAGATCAGCTCTGGGACAGGTGGTTACAGTATTCAGCACCAAGGGTGGTGTAGGGAAATCAACTATCGCTGTCAATCTGGCTGCTTGTCTTTCCCAAGAGTTTGGTTTTTCTGTTGCCCTGGTGGATCTGGACCTGCAGTTTGGAGATGTGGCTGTGCTGCTGAACATGACACCACGCCAAACCATATCTGATTTGGCTGTAGAGTACAACCAGCTGGATGAGGAACTGCTGGATGCTTACCTGATGCGGCACAGTTCTGGGGTGCGGGTGCTGGCAGCCCCTGCACGTCCCGAATATGCGGAAATGGTCTCCTCTCATCATGTGGAGAAGGTGATCAAACTGCTGCAGAAATCCTATGACTATATCATTATCGATACACCGGGAATTTTTACTGATCCCAGTATGGTGGCTTTAGACTATGCCCATCAGATTCTGTTAGTCCTATCTCTGGATCTGCCGACACTGAAGAATATCAAACTGGGCCTGGAGGTGTTGGACTCACTGCACCACAGGGATAAGGTGAAAATTGTTCTGAACAGGGCAAATCTTGAGCTGGGGATAGGCCCGGGAGATGTGGAGAGGAGCCTGGGTGTTTCCCTGTTGTCCCAGTTGCCCAGTGATGGCCGTTTGGTAGTCGGGTCAGTAAATAAAGGCAAGCCTTTTATCCTGAGCAACCCCCACAGCAGGATCTCTGACAGCCTGCGGCAGTTGGCTCGGGAGGTGGTCAGTACTGGTCAAAAGACGAGATCAGTTAAGAAGCCCCGGCGTTTTCTTGGGGGGTTGCTGAGCGCACTGACACAATAATGACTAAAAAGGGTGATTTCCTTGTCGCTTCTTAAACGTTTGCAGGAAGAAGGAATCACAACTCGGGGAGCAGTGGGTAAAACCGCACCACGGAATGACTCCTATTGGGATCTGAAATTCTCTCTGCACCAGCGGGTGGTAGAAAAACTGGAGCAGGAGATATCTAGTGATGCAAATAATGCCGAAGAACGGGAGCAGGCAGAGAAAAGAATCAGAGAGATCATCAAAGAACACCTGATGGAAATGGGAATAACCCTCCCTAGAACTGAGCAGCAGCAGTTGTTGCAGGAGATGATGGATGAGGTTTTTGATCTGGGCCCCATCAGCCCTCTCCTACGGGACCCTACAGTGTCTGAGATAATGGTCAATGGCCCCACTCAAGTTTATGTAGAAAGGGATGGGGTATTGGAAAAAACAGAGATGCAGTTCAGGGATGATGCCCATATACTGAGGGTAATGGAAAAAATAGTGAGCCCACTGGGAAGAAGGATTGACGAATCCTCACCGATGGTCGATGCCCGGCTCAGTGATGGTTCCCGGGTCAATGCCATTATACCGCCACTGGCATTAAACGGACCGACCCTCACCATCAGGAAGTTCAGCAAGGACCCCTTCAAGATCGCTGATCTGATCAGATTTGGAACGTTGAGCGGGGAAATGGCTAAATTTCTTGAAGCATGTGTCAAAGCCCGCCTCAACATTATCGTTTCCGGTGGAACGGGTTCTGGCAAGACCACAACCCTTAATGTCTTGTCCTCCTTTATCCCAGAGGAGGAGCGGATCATTACTATTGAGGATGCCGCAGAACTGCAGCTGCACCAGAGCCATTGGGTGCGCTTGGAGACCCGCCCCCCTAATATGGAGGGGAAAGGGGCTGTAACGATCAGGGATCTGGTGCGCAACTCACTGAGGATGCGCCCCGACAGGATCGTGGTTGGAGAGGTGCGCAGTGGTGAGGCCCTTGATATGCTTCAGGCCATGAACACCGGACATGACGGTTCTTTGACCACCGGCCATGCCAACTCCCCCAGGGATATGCTGTCCCGGTTGGAAACCATGGTTTTAATGGCAGGGGTGGATCTGCCGGTACGGGCCATCAGGGAACAGATCGCATCTGCAATTGATCTGATTGTTCACCAGAACCGGCTGCAGGATGGCAGCAGAAAGATAACCCATATCACAGAGGTGCAGGGGATGGAGGGAGACACTATCATCCTTCAGGACCTATTCGTTTTTGAACAAGAGGGTATTGAGCGCGGCCAGGTTAAGGGCGGGTTCAAAAGCACGGGAATCAGGCCGCGTTTTCTGTCTAAACTGGAAGCCTCAGGGATCATGCTTCCCCCTGAGATCTTTTGGTAAGAGGGTGGCAGCATGACTATGATCCCTGTTCTTATTTTTTTGGCAGTGTTCCTCTTTGTGTTAGGGGTTTATGGACTGCTTTTCGGTGACCGGCAGCAGATCCAGGCTCGCCTTATTCGTTTTACCAGACAGCAGGTTGGGGGAAGTGAAGGCAATGCCAGGAGAGAACTGTGGCGATCACTGCTGCGCTGTGGCGGTAAGCTTTTTACCTCTGTTAAGTTTGCTGATCGAGTGGAAGAAAGGCTGGCCCAGGCGGATATCCCACTGAGGGGTGGGGAATTTCTTTTCCTGGATCTATCTCTTACTCTGGCTGTTCCTTTTGTTGTGGTTGTTGTAACAGGAAATCTGCGTTTCGCTATTTTATGTGGGCTTCTTGCCTGTATCCTTCCCTGGCTTTACATCAGCAGCAAGCGGCAGAAGCGCCTAAATCTCTTAAACAGCCAGTTGGCAGATTCTTTGTCAATTATGACCAATGCTCTGCGGGCTGGGTACAGTTTTTTGCAGGCTATGGAAATGGTTGCTACGGAGTCCCAGCCTCCATTAGCTGGGGAATATAAACGGGCACTGCGGGAAATGCAGTTGGGAGCACCGGTGGAGGCTGCTTTGAATAACATGTCACGCCGGGTGGGGAGTGACGACCTGGACCTGGTGATCACCGCCATGCTTACCCAGCGGCAGGTGGGAGGGAACCTTGCTGAGGTGCTGGATAATATTGGGGAAACCATCAGGGAGAGGGTCAAAATCAAAGGTGAAATCAAAACTCTCACAGCCCAGGGAAGGATCTCCGGCTTGATCATCGGACTGCTGCCGGTGTTGTTGGTTGGGCTTCTTCTGGTAATAAACCCCCAATACATAGCTGTTCTGTTCAGTGAGCCTCTGGGGATTGCCCTTTTGGTGGGGGCGGCGTGTGGTGAGTTATTGGGGGTTCTGCTCATTAAGCGGATTGTAGATATCAAGGTCTAGTCTATGACGAGGGGATGTTTTGCTGGTGCTTTATCTGGTTACGGCCTTTGTTTTTGGCAGCTGTTTGCTGCTGCTAACTGGGATTTATCAGTTGATTTTTCGAGATCGGATTTTGATCGCGGGACGGCTGGCACAACTCCAAAAGAACGAACAAACTACAGTCATGCTGCGGGATGAACTGAAACTACCCCTCTGGCAGAGGATCGGCAAACCATTATTGGGGAAACTGACGAACATCTTTACCCGCCGCATGAGCAGTGAAAAGCGAATTTTACTATATAAGCGGCTGCAGGCAGCAGGAAAACCGGGCGGCCTTGATCCAGGTGGGTTCCGTTTGCTTCAGGGGATCTCTATCCTTTTGCTCACAGGAGGGGCAGCAGCATTAGGCCTTTCCCGGGGGTTGTTGATTAAAGATCTGGCCCTCCTGCTGATAGCAGGTTTCATCTTTGGGATGCTGTTGCCGGAGTTTTATCTGTCCTCACTGATCAAGAAAAGGAGAGAGGAGGTTAGCTGTTCTCTACCTGATATGCTGGATCTTTTGACTGTGAGTGTAGAGGCAGGGTTGGGGTTTGACCTTGCATTGGTCAAAGTGACGGAAAGGTTTCCCGGGGTGCTGTCCCAGGAACTGGGACGTGTGCTTCAGGAGATGAAATTAGGCAGATCCAGGCGGGAGGCACTGCAGGATATGGCAGAACGAGTTGGTGCTGAGGATTTATCTGCTTTTGTCACTTCCTTGGTGCAGGCGGATCAATTGGGTGTGGGCATCGGAAATATCCTGCGAGTGCAGTCAGGGGAAATGCGCCGCAAGCGGCGCCAGCGAGCAGAGGAGCAGGCGATGAAGGCACCGGTGAAAATGCTTATCCCACTAGTTTTATTTATTTTCCCTGCTCTTTTTGTTGTTTTGCTGGGGCCTGCTTTGATTCAAATTATGAAAAACTTATAAAACAGCGACTATGTTCAATCCCGCAGATTACCATGATGGGTATAATACAAGTGCAGTGGTCAAAGGGGATGTTGCTATGGAGATCTACAATATCACACAGGGGGTTGTTCTAGCACAGGAGGTGGAGATCTGTTTCAGCTTTTGGAAGAGGCTCAAGGGGCTCTTAGGGAGGCGGTCCTTCTCTGTGGGTGAAGGCTTATTATTAAAACCGTGTAAATCTGTTCACTCTTATTTTGTGGGCTTTCCCTTTGATGTGGTTTTTCTCAATGAGGATATGGTGATCGTTCATATCATGGAATCCATGCCCCCTAATCGCATCAGCCCTATCATCTGGGATGCTGTGTCAGTGCTGGAACTGCCCGCAGGTATAACCCGCTTGAGTGGAAGCAGGGTGGGGGATCAGCTTTCACTGCGTACTCAGTTTACCTAAGCTGAACCGGTCAAAATCATAGGTTTCTTTTCCAGATCTTTGCAGGAATTATTGTTAATATATGGAATATATAATCATTATGTCCTTTGAGCAGAGCTTATTATTCCAATTATATGCCGCACAGGGTAGAGGGAAATTTCTCTTTTTTCTCTCCCCTGTTCCTCTTTTTGACTTTAATTACCTCACCAACAAGGATTATGATCGCTTCTTTCCGCTTGTTTCTCCCTTGCCTCTGGGACTTGCAGCATCTATCTTCGCATCTATCTTCAAGGATCTTTGCAGAACAAACTTTAAAAAAGATCTACCTGATTTGCTTTTGGAAAAGATCCGCCATCTCTGCAAGAGGGAATTGCGCAGGAGAGCTTTGACCGCAGTTCACGAAGGGAATACTGTTATTCCCGCGGCGGAAATTGCATCTCCACTACACACCCTTCCGGGTGATGAGGAACTCAATGAACTAGAATCTCTGCTCAAAGGGCGGCTCCTATCTCTGAGTGAAATTCAGCGCTTTGTTGGTTTTTGGGGCAAAGAGATACTTGTGCGTGCCCTTCAGTTGCTCTGCCTTGAGGAAAAAGCTGCCCTGCTACCTGCCCTTTATCAGAAAAAAGGGAGTTTAGTCTGCTGTCAGCGCTGTGGGTGGGAGGGGATCCCTGATACCCACAACTGTGCACGCTGTGGCAGCAGTGAGTGCTGCAGTTGCCCCGATTGTGGGCTGCTGGGGAGTCTGAGTTTATGTGATCCCCTCTATACGGGGGTTGATGATAAGGGAGGGTACGGGATCTACTGCAAGCCCTTCTTGCTGGGTGATTCCCTTGCAAAAAGAGCAAAAAGAGCTTCCTTGAGGATAGCCCCTGCTGTAAAAACCTGCCGCTGGAGGCTGCCAGGGGAGATCAAATTTACACCCCCACAGCAGGCTGCAGTTCAGCATTTGCTAAAGTTCGGCAAAGAGGATAAACCTGGTGGAACCTGCCTGGTTTGGGCGGCCTGTGGGGCTGGCAAAACAGAGGTTTCTTTTCCCCTGATCGCTGATATGCTGAAGCAGGGGAAAAGGGTGCTTTTTGCATCACCCCGCAGGGATGTGATCCTGGAGATCGCTCCCCGTCTGGCTCATGCTTTCGGCAGGGAGCGTATTGCAGCCCTTTATGGGGGAAGCAGCCTCCCTCGACGGGAAGTCCCACTGCTGGCTGCCACAACACACCAGGTGCTGCGTTTTTATCATAATTTTGATCTGGTGATCCTGGATGAGGGTGATGCCTATCCCTTTCCTGAAAGCAGGATGCTCCATTACGGGGTTGAAAAGGCCCGCTGCCCTGGAGGAAAGTTGGTTTACCTAACAGCCACCCCCACCTCCTGGATGCTGGCCCAGGCCAGGAAAAGCAGGGTTGATGTTATTAAAATCCCTGCCCGCCCCCATGGTTTTCCCCTACCGGTGCCAAAATTCCTGAAGCTTACACCTCTACAAAAGACCAGGAGGAGGTATCTGCTCCAGCGGCAAGTCCTTGAAATCACAGCTGAACTGCTTAAAAAGCCCGGCAACCGCATCTTTCTCTTTGTGCCATCTGTTGCCTTGGCCTCTTTAGTGTGTGAAGCCCTGCGCTCTGCAACAGGCAACTATCCCTTAAAAGACCTAAAACCGGACGGTGTTCAGTGGACCCATGCCGCTGACAGGGACCGGAAGTTAAAAAGGGAGCGCTTTTTTGCCGGTGAATTTCCTTTACTGGTGACCACAACCATAATGGAACGGGGGGTTACAGTCCCTAAGGTTAATGTATTGGTTTTGGAGGCCGCCCAAGAGAATATTTTCGATACCTCCACACTGGTGCAAATTGCTGGGCGCTGTGGCCGCAGCCCTGATTATCCCACAGGTGAGGTCTGGTTTATCTCTAAGGAAATCAGCAGGTCCATGCGGGAGGCCCGGTCACAGATTATGGGAATGAATAAAGAGGCCCAGCGCAAAGGTTATCTGCGCAGCGACTGGGAAGAGATGCTTAAGAAAATTGTCTATTAGTTGTTTTATGGCGTAAAATATGTAATGAGGGGGAGAATTAATTGCTGTCCGCTATCACAGGACTGAAGGCCCTCATCTTTCCAGAAAGTAAGGGCTGCCCTTTATGTGGGCGCCAGGGAGCTCCCTATCAGATCTGCCGCTTCTGTTTACAGATGTGGGCTGATCTGGCAGAGGGGCTTGTTCCCTGTACCAAATGCGGCCGCTTCCATTCCGGACAGAAGGGAGAAATGATCTGCTGGGAGTGCCAGGAAGATGAACCCCAATACATAATGTCCAGGGCTGTAGCACCCTTTGAGGGGCTTGTTAGGGAGGCTGTCCATTACTTCAAGTTCTGCGGGAGGAGAGAACTATCCTATCCCTTCGGAGAGTTAATGGCCGCTTTAATTGTTCAGCTATTCCCTTTTCGCACATTCAGTGCTGTAGTGCCTGTACCCCTGCACATCAACCGGCTGCGGGAACGGGGTTATAATCAGGCAGCTTTACTTGCCGGGGTGATAGCCAGAATTTTAGAAATCCCTTTACAGGAGGAAGCCCTGCTGCGAATTAAAGAAACACCAAGCCAGACCTTCCTTTCCAGGCAAGAGCGTGAAGCAAATATGAAAAAAGCCTTTATACCTGGAAAGGATGCCTTGCTGCTGAAAGGTAAGCGGGTCTTGCTGGTGGACGATGTTTATACTACAGGGGCTACAGTCAAAGAGTGCTGCCAGGTGCTTGCTTCAGCAGGTGTTGGTGAAGTATATGTGGTTGCTCTGGCTGCTGGTATTGTCAAAGATAAAAAAGATAATAAACCCAAAGAGGTGTAATCTGCATGATTTCAATACTCTTGCTTCTCATGTTGGTGCCGCTGCTGTTGCTGATGCTCTTTTTTAATGTGGCGACCTTTTCTTTTTCCCGTTTGGGCATGTCCCAAGAAGGGGCGTTTCTGTTTTTAACTGCATCGATCATCGGCAGTATGATCAATATCCCCCTTTCCCGGCACAGAATACAGGTGTATGAACCCAGGGTACACCCTTTTTCTATGTTCTTTTTTTACTACCCTCCTGTTGTTCGGGAGCAGGTGATCTACTTAAATGTTGGGGGAGCCGGGCTGCCAGCTGTTTTATCCCTCTATCTTTTGCTGAGCGGCAGGGCGCCTTTGCTGCCTACCATATTTGCTCTGCTTGTGGTCACTGTTGTAGCAAAGATGATGGCCCGGCCGAAACCGGGTGTAGGGATTGTGATGCCAGCATTTATTCCTCCCTTAATTGCTGCCGCAACTGCTCTGATACTGGCACCTTCCGGGTATACTGCACCGGTAGCTTATGTAGCCGGAACCATGGGTACTCTGATTGGGGCTGATCTGCTGAACTGGAGAAGTTTCCGTAGTTTGGGTGGGCAGGCGGTAAGCATCGGAGGGGCAGGAATTTTCGATGGCGTTTTTTTGGTGGGAATTATAGCTGCTTTTCTGGGATAAATGCTTGTTCGGGTAGATAGATGCTGCTATACTGAAAAAGAACAGTAACAGTAAAGAAATCCTGCAAAAATGGGGGGTTATCTTTGGAACTGAAGAACTGCCCTCAATGCGGAAAAGTCTTTACCCGCATCTCTCGTGATCTCTGCCCTGATTGTATTGCCCAAGAGGATGAAATAATTAAACAGATCCAGCAGTATTTAGATGAACACGCAAATGCCACCATTACTGATATCAGTGAAGGAACAGGGATCCCTACTGACAAGATTATTGTTCTGCTGCAGGAGGGGAGATTGATCACCAGAGAAAACAGCGATTTGTTGAAATGTGAACGCTGTGGAAAACCCATCTCCAGAGGTCGCTTCTGCAATGAGTGCAGCGCAACTCTTACCAAGTTATTCTCTTCATCACGGAAAGAAAGTGGACAAAAAGTATATGTAAGAGAGTACCACAAGAAGCTGAAATAATAGCTTTTCATTAGATTACACTGAAACACCAATAAAAAAAATACTAAAGTTATCTCTCATTTTACCCGATAAATAATACAGGGACTTATTATTTCAAAGGGGGTACCTACCTTGATTATATCCAGCCAGCAGATTCAAATGGTACTCCGCCTTTATGGAGGACAGAAACTGCAGGCAGCAGGTGAGAAGAAAACCGGTGAAACCGATCAAACGGATAGAACGCAGGGTGACCGCGCCGATTTTTCAGCAGAGGCTGTTGATCACAAGAAATTGAGAGAAATAGTGCTCAATGCCCCTGAGGTGCGGGATGAACTGGTTCAAAAGATCAAAACTGCTCTGGAAAAGGGAGAATATCAGGTTTCAGCGGAAGATGTTGCAGACAAAATCCTGGGGCGACTGCTAATGGACCGGCTGTTGTAGATGTGGGAGGCTAAAAGATGCGTGATGTAAATTCAAAAGCAGAGAATTGGCCTCTGGGAAAGAAGGACCAGTTAGCTGACTGGATCTCCAAGCAGGAACAGATAGTCAACTCACTTATTGCACTATCCCTCCAGAAGCGCTCTCTTCTCATGGAGTTACCTACAAGTGAGGAACAACTTAAAGAACTAAATGGGATAATTGCTCAGGAAAGCCAATTTCTTTTGAATTTACAGGAAGCTGAAAAAGAACTGGCAGAGATGCCCCATGAGTTGAGCAGAACATTAGTAGAGCAGGAACTGGCAGAACGCTTTTCTGCTGTTCAGTCTAATTTTGAGAGATTAAAAGAGCTTAATCAGGAAAATAGAACCCTATTGAGTTCACTGCTGCAGTATATTAATTTTTCTCTTGATATCTTCGGCCAGAATCCTTCAGGGGGAATCTACAGAGAATCCCCTAATAAAAATGGGGAAGTTGAAAAAGTAGCTGTACGTTCCGGTCAGTTTGACCGCCAGGTTTAATAAATGGGGGATGAATGATGCGCTCAACCTTTTTCGGCCTAGAGATCGGGCTGCGGAGCCTGCGGACTCAGCAGCGCTCTCTTGATGTAACCAGTCATAATATTGCTAATGCCAATACTCCTGGTTATACACGGCAGGAAGCCATGATGGTCACTACATCTCCTTACCCGGTACCTGCATTGGATGGTTACATAGGTGCTGGGCAGATCGGGACAGGAGTCCAGGTTTCCGAGATCCGAAGGATAAGAGATCGCTTCCTTGATTATCAAATGCGCAGTGAGTCTAAAATCTTAGGCTATTGGGAGGCACAGCAGGATGCTTTGGAAAAAATAGAAGGGATTATCAATGAGCCCTCTGACAGTGGCCTTAGAGCCATTATGGAAGATTTTTGGTTTGCACTGGATGAGCTAGCCAAAGATCCAGAAAGCCTGGCTGCCCGTTCACTCGTTTTGGAAAACGGACGGTCCCTGGCAGATGCTTTTAATCATCTAGATACCCAGTTATCTGAGCTGATCAATGACCTGAACAGGAACTTAAAGGTAATAATTGATGATATTAACTCTATGGCAAAACAGATCGCTGACCTCAATATGCAGATCCTCAAGGTGGAACTCAGCGGTGCCCGGGCTAATGACCTGAGGGATAAGCGAGACCTGCTTGTGGACCAACTGGCGAAAGCCATCGATATAAAAGTTGTGGAAAATGAAAATGGCACTATAACTGTCAATGTTTCAGGGCGTGCATTAGTGCAAGGAGAAAGTGCCAATGAGCTGGTGGTAGGGAACTCTGATGACTACCCAGAGATCTATTGGCAAGATGATCAAAGCCACAGTTACCCCTTGACAATTACAGGCGGTACTGTGCGGGGTATTATCGATGCCCGGGGATATAAGCAGGGAGATGGAGTTGCAGGTTTTATCCCTGCCCTGCGAAAACAGTTGGATATACTGGCAAAGGGAATTGCTGAAAAGTTTAACGAGATTCACCGGGAGGGCGCAGGGCTGAACGGGGATACCGGTCTTGAATTTTTTGTGAGCAAAGACGGTTCCGGTTCTATTAATGCGGGAAATATCGCTGTTAATCAAGAGTTGCTGGCTGATCCCAGTAAGCTTGCAGCAGCTAGTAAAACGGATATTCCGACTGATGATAATCCCGATGACTATGAAAATAAGAAACAGCTTGATGATGGTACATGGTATACCTGGGATAAAGGTGATGGCAGCGTTGCTCTACAACTAGCTAAGCTCAAAGAAGCACGAATAATAACAATTAACACTACTCAAGACCAGCCGTTTACTCCAGATGATTACTACAACGCCATTATCGGTGAACTGGGGGTAACGGCCCAGCAGGCTTATCGTATGGTAGAAAACCAGGAACTGCTTGTTTCCCAAATCGAAAATAACCGCTTGGCTGTATCAGGTGTTTCACTGGATGAAGAAATGGTTAATATGATCCGTTTCCAGCACGCCTATAATGCTGCAGCCCGTGTGATTACCGCTATGGATGAGATGATTGACCTGATCATCAACCGCATGGGATTGGTGGGGCGCTGAGTTCCTCAATCTGGTTAACATAATATTGCTTTTCCTCTTCCTTCAAAAGGGGAATATTATAATGAGCCACCATCAGGGCGGCTTTTTTGCTTCCTTCAGCCAGCCAGCTGGCACACTCCATATCTGCCTTTACAGGGGGATAGGACTGGGGAAGGGAGCGTTTAATCAGGGAGATAATTTCTCCAGCACAACGGGCTATCTCCAGAGGGATATCAATGAACTTTTTGGCAGCTGATGGGTCACCTTCAAAAAAAGCCTTGATGGCAAACCCGTCTTCCTGGGCCAGTACCAATGCCCGCTCCATCAGGGATTCTGCTTTACGCAGTGTTTCCTCCCAGTAGTTTTTGGGGTTTTCAGAAACTCCTTGCTGGTAGCCTTTCCCCTCTTTGATCTTACGCAGGTTGACCCTGCAGGTCATGGCAAAGAGGGCTGCGGCATGAGCAGCGGTCACTGCCGCAGATGAACCTGCACTGGGGTAGAGGGAGTCAGCTGACAGTTCTTTAAAATACTGGCTTAACTTAAGATCCTTGATAACAAGAGGAGTATCCATCATGATCCCCTTTCTTTGCTCTATCTATTTGATTTCAGGATTCTGTAATATTCACCACACTGATCCTCAAAAAACCGGCTGTATCTCATAAGTTCTCATCCAGTCCGGTATTTCGCTTATCTTTTAAATTGTATTGTTTAGTTTTATTAATTTTTATTATACCTTTTCGAGATCGAGATTAATAATCCTTCCCATTATCTGCATGGCAAGGTAAAAGCCTGTTTAATTTGCTGTAATATGGGGGTAATCAATGAAATTCAGTGGAATATTAACGAAAAAAGTGCTAAATAATCTTTCTCAATTAACCGAAGTAATAAATGAATGTAAAAATAAGTGAGGGATTACTTTGCGTATCACAAATATGATGCTGACCAATAACCTGCTGCGGAATATGTATACCAATCTCAGAGGGCTGGAACGCGCCAGTGACAGGCTTGCTTCGCAAAAGGAAGTGCGCAGACCCTCTGATGACCCTGTACGGGTAGTAACTAGCCTTGCTCTGCGCAACAACCTGGGAAAGGTGGGACAGTATCAAAAAAACATCAGTGATGCCCAGTCATGGCTGGAAATTACAGAGGGAGCTCTGGGAAATGCAATAGATGTCCTGCAGCGGGCCCGAGAACTGGCGGTCAATGGTTCCACAGATACTGTTCCTCAGGAATCCCGTCTGGCTTTGGCTCAAGAAGTCAGACAACTGAAGGAACAGCTAATTCAGATCGCCAATACCACCCACGGCAGCAGGTATATATTTGGAGGAACGCGCACCAGCGAGCCTCCCTATGATGGTGGCTGGAAAGGGAATGATGGAAAGATTGAATTCCTTATCTCTCCTGAGGTTACCATCCAGATCAACCTACCAGGGGGGGATCTATTTGGAGATGAAAACTCAGGTGCCATTGGTACTCTGGAAAAACTGGCAGACCTCTTAGAGGATGACACAAAAAGCGGTACTGATATCTCACCAGTGATCGGGGAACTAGATCAGGTTCTTGACAAGTTTATTGCCAAACGGGGTGAGATTGGTGCTAAGACCAATAGAATGGAAAGATCCCTGGATCGCCTTAGTGGGACAGAGATCAGTGTTGCAGAACTCCTTTCCAAGGCAGAGGACGCTGATATTGCAAAAGCGATCATTGATCTGAAGGCCCAGGAAAATGCCTACCGGGTGACACTGGCTGCAGGCGCCCGGATTGTGATGCCCACCCTGATTGATTTCCTGAGATAAGCGGATCAGTGTGCATAACAAAGAGGATTATGAGAATGATAGGTAGATATGGTTGTGGGGAGGAATTTAGATGCAGGTTAACACTACTCGTTTTGGCCCTTTAGAGGTGGCAGAGGAAAATTTACTCTATTTTCCCGAAGGGATGGTAGGTTTTTCGCACCTAAAAAAATACTTTTTTGTTCCGGTGCCTAATAACGATGTTTTTGCCTGGATGCAGTCCCAAAGCGATCCCGATACTGCCTTTTTAATGGTAGATCCCTTTATCTTTTTTCCCGATTATGATGTAGAATTGAACGAGAGTGTTTGTGCTTCCCTTCAGATAAAGGACCGAGAGGAGGTAACACTGCTTACAGTTGTTACTATTCCGCCTCAAGAGGGTGTGCGGGGGATGACCACCAACCTTCTGGCTCCTGTAGTGATCAACCATGTTAAGGGGATTGGCAAACAGGTTATCCTGGACGGCAGTGGATATAAAACAAAACACCTTTTATTCAGCCATGTCTTACAAAAGTCACGAAAAAGAGCCTGTGGTTAAGGTGGGTTGCCTATGCTGGTTTTGGCAAGGAAAAAGGGGCAGAGCATAGTAATTGCAGAAAAGATCAAAATAACCGTTTTGGAGATGAAGGGTGACCAGGTGCGCTTGGGTATAGAAGCCCCACAGGAATTTTCTGTATACCGTGAGGAAATATATGAGCAGATCCTCAAGGAAAATATAGTTGCTACAGGGATTGATGTTAAAGCGGTAGAGGCCCTGCAGCAGTTGTTAGAGAATAACAAAGAAAATGAGGGTGAAGAACAACCCCCCGGTGATGAATAAGCTGGGGGTTTTATTTTGCGATTGTTGTCAACTGTAGATCAGTTAACAGACAGAGAATGAGAAGGAATTTAGTTCTAAAAGGTCGAATTTGAACCAATAAATTTCTATTTCTCCCAGAGGGAGGTGAAGCTTTTGAAAGAGGTGCAAGTTGATGTAGGAAGGTGTATCGGTTGTAAGTCCTGTGAAATAGCCTGTGCAGTAGAGCATTCAACTAGTAAAGAGTTGTTTGGGGCAATTTTCGAAGCAACACCGCCCCGCAAGCGCATTTTTGTCCAAGATGCAGGTGAAAAGTGTGTTCCAGTCAACTGCCGGCATTGTGAAGAGGCCTTTTGTGTCAGAGTATGCCCCACCGGCGCAATGTACCGGAAAGGAGCTTTAGTACTGCACAAACGTAATCTCTGCATCGGGTGCGGTTTCTGTGAGCTAGCCTGCCCCTTTGGTGCTATCACCCGTTCTCCGGGAAGCAAGTTAGTGACCAAGTGCGACCTCTGTCCAGACAGAAATATACCAGCCTGTGTCAGTGCCTGTCCAACTAATGCCCTCTCCTTTATAACACCAGAAGAAGCACAAAGAAAGAAACGACGCACTTTAGCTGAACAAATGTGCCTACCATAAATAGAGGTCGGAGGTAAGAGGTCGGAAGTTGGAGCCAATCATGGTAGTTTCGGATCTTGCTTTGAACCCTGCAAATACAACCCTTGCTGCATGAGTATCTGACCTGATCATAAAGGTCTAAAGGCAGGAGATCGGGGGCTTGGGTCGGAGAAGTTTGTTCAGCCATGGAAGAAAACTGGTGTCCTCGTTCCTATCTATGAAGGGCTGTGAAGAACACAGCTGACTGAAGAATCAGTGAAAGG
>DULM01000010.1 GCA_012840405.1 Syntrophomonadaceae bacterium
AGACATCGCTTCGAGTGGATTACTGCGGTCAGTCTCCCCCTCACAGTGGCGGGACCGCACCTTTCCCCCTGTAAACTCATCAGTTGAGCCCAGGGGTCCGGTTTCCCTGTTCAGCCCTTTGACCGGGCACCTGTTCCCATTTTCAGTTGTCAACTATTTTATTACTATTCGCTGTTCATATTATTATTCCTGCTGCCAACTAAAAAAACTAACTCCTCGCACTCAGATTGCTTCTTTCCGAAACCGCTGCTGCTGTCCGCTCAAAGGTAAGTCAGCAGAACCTTTTCCTCAAGCATATCCAAAATGGTTGTTGTTTTGCTGTATCAGATTGATCACAGCATCAAGATCCTCTGCTCCCTTTTCATTCTGACGGCCTATGATCACAGCTTTGATCTTCAACTTCCTGCATGCCTTTATTTTCTCATCAGTGCCTCCCTCTTTGCCGCTGTCTTTCATAACCACATAATCCGCACCATATTCTTTGAACATGGCAAGATTAAGCTCCTCACTAAAGGGGCCTAAGGCTGCGATGATGTCCCTCAGCTTAATATTATTTTTTTGGCATTCTGCAATACTTTCCGGTGTGGGAAGCACTCTGTAGACAAACCTGTTGTTTCCTCTTAATGACTCAAAGTCTTTGATATTTTTTGAGCCTGTGGTAAAGAAAACACAGCCCTTTACACCTTTCAAAAATTCCTTGCATTGGCTAATGGAGTCCAGATATATACAGTCTTCAATATCTTTCGTTTTCCTGCGTACATACCGTATATAGTTAATGTTAAATTTCTCGGCAGCCTCTCTTGCAATTCTTGTGATTTCAGCTGCATAGGGGTGGGACAGATCCACTATTATATCGATAGAATTGTTGCGTATAAAATTTTCCGCTTCTTTCTCATCCATGGGGAATACTATCAGATTTTCATCATCTAAAAACTCCCGCTCCGCTTCTGTAGCTGCTGTAATAATATACTCCATCTTACCCTTAATTTTTTCGACCAGTTCTACTGTTTCACATGTTCCCCCAATGATCCATATCAAATTTATACCCCCTTGGAGTAATCATCTTATCTCCTTTGATGTATGTGCTACTGCTGCCGATGATCAGAACTGTGGTCATATCCACAAATTCATAATCTATATTGGAAAGGGTTGTTATCACCTTTTGATTTCCTTCCCTGCCTGCGTTTTTAACAATCCCTACAGGTGTGTCGGGTTTTTTATGTTTTAAAAGGATATCAACAGCTTTTTTCAGGTTCATGGAACGCCCCCGGCTCCTGGGATTATATAATGCTACAATAAAGTCCGCCGCTCCGGCGCATTCCAGCCTTTGCTCTATTACCTCCCAGGGTGTCAACAGGTCGCTCAAGCTTATAGAACAGAAATCATGCATTATCGGAGCCCCCAGTTCCGCAGCAGCGGCAAAACAGCTGGTTACCCCTGCTATGATCTCCACATCTATATCTTCAGCAAGCTCCAGTATGGGGCCGGCCATTCCATATAAACCTGCATCTCCGGTGCTGATAATGGAAGTGACAAAACCCTCTTTTACCTTTTCAATAGCCAGCCGACATCTCTCGATTTCCCTGCGCATGCCTGTGCTTATTACTTCTTTGCCCTCAAGCATGTCCTTGATCAAATCCACATAAAACTTATATCCCACAATGACCTGTGAATTATTGATGGCTTCAATAGCACTTAAGGTCATACTTTCCCTACCGCCTGGCCCCAGTCCAACCACATAGAGTTTGGTCATAACTTTTTCCTCCCTACAGAAACTGTCACACCATCCAGTGATCTTTTCCCTACTATAATTTCCCCTGAAGCTAAATAGGCGCATGGTTCGCAAACACAGCCCACACCAACCGCACCTTTAACAAAAGGACTCCCGGCAAAGCTTTGTTGGACGGAGTTAATTTGCTCCTTGGTAAAGGTCTTAAAATCGCAGCCTAGTTCCTCACAGGCTTGAATCAAGCCCTGTTCTTCCTTTTTTAGGTCAATGCTTGCTAGACAATCAATAGATTTAATGCTTAAATCATTTTCTTTGAAAACTGTGTAAATAGCATTTAATATATCATCCTTTGATTTCCCTTTTCTGCAGCCTACTCCCACTGTAAGGTTTTTGGGCCTCAAAACGCAGTATGGTTGATCACAGGATATTGCTGTGCGGGAAGTTATAAAAAGACAGCCATCATATCCGGTATCCGAGATTCTGGGGTAATTGATCTGCTGGTTAATTTCAGAGATAACGCGCAGTGTGCCGCCATTTACCATGATAGATGTTATTGTTTTTGCATCTTCCATATTTTCGATGACCAGGCCGCACCTCTGGGCAAACATATCCACAGCCTCTATTCCCCTTCCTTCAGAGGCCGTGGTTATGACAGCCGGGGCGCCGATGGCTTCTGCTATTTCACGGGCAAGGTCATTTGCTCCCCCTAGATGCCCTGATAAAAGGCTGATAGCGTATCTCCCCAGATCATCCACAACCACAACAGCCGGATCCCTTGTTTTATCCTTGATATATGGCGCGATCAACCTGACCGCGATCCCCACAGCACAGACAAAAACAATGCGGTTATATTCTTCAAAGATGGCACCGATCTCATACTTAACCCCAGCTGGATATTCCTTATTGCTGTAAATGTCTGTGTTGGGAATCCTCTGGCTGATGGTTTTGGCCATTCTCTCTCCCGCGTCAGTAAACGATATGACAGCACACTTCATTGAACCGCTCCCCTGAAACCGTGGGCAAAGGTGGAATCATAAAGCTTTGACCTCTCATATTCACCATCTATAAAATCCCCTACAAGGATCATGGCAAAGTTTTTGATTCCATGATCCTTTACTTTTTGTGCGATATCATCCAGGGTCCCCTTGATTATTTTTTGATCCTCCCATGTGGCTTTATATACCACAGCAACTGGCACATCGCTTCTTCCGTACCCCTGTTTCAGCTTTTCAACTGCCTTTTCCATATTCCCCACTGACAAAAAGATAGCCATCGATGCTTTATGAGATGCTAGAAGTTCAAGGGATTCAGAGCTTGGCACCGGAGTCCTGCCCTCAAGCCTGGTGATAATAACAGTTTGGCTGACACCCGGCAGGGTAAACTCACTTTTAATCGCTGCACAGCTGGCTGTAAAGGAACTGACACCAGGCACTACCTCATATTCAAGGCCCTTTTGCTCCAGCAGATCCATCTGCTCCTTGATGGCTCCGTAGATCGATGGATCTCCTGTATGGAGCCGCACAATGTTTTTCCCTTTTAAGGCTTCCCGTTCCATCACTTCGATTATTTCTTCCAGGGTCATGGATGCGCTGTTATAAAAGACACACCCTTTTTTGCAAAAAGTTAGATGCTCTTTTGACACTAGGGAGCCCGCAAAGATGACAACATCAGCCTCTTTAAGCAGTCTTCTGCCTTTGACCGTAATAAGATCCACATCCCCTGGGCCTGCGCCTACAAAACTGATCACGCAAGTTTCCTCCTTCCGATAATCAAAGACATGTAATCAGTGTCTTTGATGATTTCATCCCTTGCAGAAAGCAGCTGTTCATCTTCACATGTGCATCTTTTGACATACACATATTCAAAACCATGCTTCTCCAAAATATCCAGGATCTTTTCTTTGTTTTTATAGGTCTTGAGAATGCAAACAGTGTCCGCTGACCTCAAGACCTTTTCATCCGGCTCACCATCGCACAGATAAAAGCTTTCCTCTTTCAATGCAATGGGCATTTTTACACGATTGGCGGCTGCCAGAAATGAGGTCACCCCTGGTACGGTTTCCACCACGATGCCCAATTTCGTCAACTCCTCCATCAGATAGCAAAAGGTGCTGTAAACCATTGGGTCACCCAGGGTCAAAAACACCCCGCTCTCTCCCTCTTTTAATTCTTTATCTAGTACAGCTGCAGCCCTGGCGTATTTCTCCCTTCCTGATCCATCCATTGGGAAATCTAATTCGATAACTTTTTTGCCCTCTAGATAATCCTTGGCAATTTTTCCCGCAAAGCTCTCTGTGCTGCTTTTCGGTATAAATACCACATCAGCTTGTTTGATCAGCTTATATCCTTTGACCGTTATATACTCGCCATTACCTGGCCCTACACCAATTCCGTGTACTCTTTTCACGGCTTTCTTCCCCTCGCTAAAAATATTGGATTTTGCGCTTTTAAAATCCCTGTTTGCTCCATGTATGATACCTGGAACAGTTTCAGTTCCACATCTGCGTAAGTATAATGGTTCAAAAGATCCACAAACATATTGAGATTCTTTAAAGTTATAAAGTTTGCAGCGATAATCCCCCCAGAAGGCATTTTTTCATGAACCCTTTCAAAGATCTGCTTTAAATTTCCCCCACTGCCGCCGATAAAACATTTGTTTATCTGGCGGATCACCTGGAGGCATTGGGGCGCCTGCCCTTTTATAATCTCAACAGCTATACCGAATTTTGCTGCATTTTGACCTATCAGCTTTACTCCCTCTTCCTTTGCTTCAACTGCAGTGACAGAAGCCCCTTGTAAGGCAGCCTCAATTGAAATTGACCCTGTGCCTGCCCCGATATCTAAAAAGATATCACCTTTTTCTATTTCCAAAGCGGCTATAGCAGCTATCCTGACATCAAATTTGGTCACAGGAACACTGCCTCTGATAAATTCTTCATCCCTGATCCATCTCATGTTCTACCACCACCACTGAGAGGTTGGAGTGATTCTCTATATCTTCTCCTATTCTCCTTACCACAATCTTCTCTTCAGGATATGACAGGTCAAACCCCGCATAGATACAGCCTGTAATCCCCATTTGGTGCAATTTTTTCGAAATATAGCCCGGAGTATGCTCCTGGTCTGTCAGTATTACACTAATTCCGCTGTGCCTCACCCTATCAAGGCTGCCTTTTCTTCCGTGAAGGCTGATAAAACAGGCATCGTGCCAATCTTTTTTGAGTTTACACATCATATACTGAAAAGATGACAGCCCGGGGATCACTTGATCAATGGTTATCCCCTTTTTTTTGAGATATTCCACAACGCCGAAAAAACAAGGGTCACCTGAGGCAAGGATGTCTAGATCATCGTGCTCCTTGATCAAATTCATAATTTCTTCTACCTTTTGTACAGCTATGACCTTAGCCCCGATTTTTTCGATAGCTTTGGAAATCCTGCCAAAAGCAACCAGGCATGGTGAGGAGGATATAATCCCTAATGCCTCTTGGGTCAAATATCTTATATCACCAGGCCCAGCTCCGATAACACGAATCATCTTAAAGCACCCCGTATTTCATGGAATAGATGTATACCTCAATATCAAAATCATCATCCTTAAGGTATTTCCTTAACCTTTCCATACAGCCCCTTTTCATCTCCTGCAGGACAGTTCGATAGCCGGATTTAATAATGGTTTCCAGTGCTTCTTCTGTAGTAGTGCAGGCTTTAACCTGATTTAAAAGATCAAGGGGTGCCCCGGCAAAAGCAAGGTAATAGATAAAGGCCTCCATTCTGAGATCGCAAACCCTGCTGTGGGTATTGAATGCGCCCAGAGACAGTTTGGAAAGCTTGCCTATGTGCCCCACCAGGGTAACTTTTTTAAACCCCTTATGGTAGACATAAAGAATAGCTTCACCGATATAGTTAGATACCTTGACACCTTTTCCCGCAAGCCCTAACTGTTTAACCATATTTTCACCATAATTTCCCGGGAACAGGATAATCTCCCGGTATCCCTCATCATACAACAGATCAATCTCCAGATAGATGGTTTCCAGCAGAGCTCTTTCCGACATAGGTTCAACTATTCCGGTGGTCCCTAAGATGGAAATACCCCCTTCTATGCCAATACTGGGATTAAAGGTTTTTTTCCCGATTTCAGCACCGCGAGGGGCATAGATCAGAACATCAAAACCATCGGCTGAGACCTTTCTGATTTCATCTTGGATCATTTTGCGGGGTGCCGGGTTGATCGCAGCTTCACCCACCTTCCCGAAAAGCCCCTTTCTTGTTATCCTTCCTATACCTTCCCCGCCATCGATAACGATCTGCCTGTCTGCCCTTCTTGAAACCCTTGCACAGATTTCCATGCCATCTGTTACATCGGGGTCATCACCCCCATCTTTAATGATGCAGCAGGAAGCATAATTCGGTCCCAGTTCAGGAGAGACCACATCCAGTTCCAGTTTCACTCCAGAGGGGGTGTCTATGGAAACCTTTGATATCTCTCTGTTTTCATGCAGCATGATCACACATGCCTTGGCTGCAGCAGCACTACAACTGCCGGTTGTATAACCACAGCGCAGTTTTTTACCCCCCTTTACTACAAACATATCTTTCATCTTCCCACCGCCATATAGAGCAGAGCATTAACGACAGCTGCAGCCACATTGCTTCCTCCCTTGGTGCCCACAGTTGTTATGGAAGGAACATCAAGCTCTCTAATAGATTCCTTTGATTCTGCAGCCCCCACAAAGCCAACCGGTACACCTATGATCAATGATGGGCTTACCCTGCCCTGTTTGATCAACTCCCCTATCCTGAATAAAGCTGTTGGGGCATTCCCTATCACATAGATATCCACTTGATCCTGGGAGGCGATATCTACAGCTGCATAGGAACGGGTTGTTCCCTTTTTTTGAGCCAGTTCTTTTACCCGTTCATCATCTATATAGCACTTCAATTCAGAACCCGACTTTTTGAGGGCCTTTTTATTGATGCCGGACCAGGCCATTCTGGTATCTGTAAATATCCTGCACCCCTGTGCCAGCAGCTTTAAACCGGTGTTAATAGGACCATTTTTAAACACAACAATGTTCTGATAATCAAAATCACCGGTGGTGTGTATCATTCTTTTCACAACAGCAAGCTCATTTTCATTAAAGTTCATCCCAATTATAGCCTGCTCTATTATTTCCATACTTTTTTTCTCTATCATAGCGGGATCATTTAAATACATTTACCTGCCCCCCTTTCCTCTGTTAGCTGCATAATCCAGCATAGATAAAAAAGAATTCATATTGCCTAAAAAACTGATATGGGGATAGCCTGCCAGCACATTTTTATATCTGTGGCCACCCGACCATGCTGCATCAGCTTTGGTTTTTTTAATGCTGTAAACGGTATCGGAATTTGACGACACTGTGATCGATTTATGGAATTCATGGCCGGTCAACCTATCCTTAGCTTTTCCCAGCATACAGTCTTTTTTAAGCTCAATATCAATGTAGCCAAAGTTCTGCAGTTTATCTGTCATCAAGCTCTTTCCTGGGAAAACGCCCACCATTCTGCTGTCCTCTATGTATTCCATCAGATACATAAACCCGCCGCACTCAGCATAGATACAGCCTCCCCCATCGGCAAAAGCTTTAATCGATGCCAGCATTGTTCTGTTTGCGGCAAGTTCAGTTCTATAAAGCTCAGGGTAGCCGCCTCCCAGGTAAAGGAGGTCACAGGGTGGCAGTTCCCTGTCTTGAAGAGGGGAAAAGTATTCAATGTTACAGCATTTGCTGAGCAGCTTCAAATTTTCCCTATAGTAAAAGGAAAAGGCCGGATCCCGGGCTACTGCCACAGTGATCTTTCTCACTGGGGGGTAATCCACCGGTATAAAATCCAGCTCTTCCATCAGCTTCACCAATAAATTTAAATCTATATTTTGTTTGATAATATCAGCAGCCATTTGGATGCGGTTATTTAGATCATCTACTTCAATGCTCTGAATAAGCCCCAGGTGCCTGCTTTTCAGTTCCAGGTCACTCATCTTTGGTATGAAACCCAAAAGATGAAGGCCTGTATACTTTTGGATGGGTTCCTTTAACAGTTTGTATGTTCTTTCACTCACCTGGTTCAGGATCACAGCTTTGATAGTAGAGCCAGGAAAGTCAGCCATGCCTTTTATCTTGGGAACTGCGGAAAACATCTCTCCCCGCGGGGTAAAAACCAGGATTGCATTTACGTTTAATGTTTTGGCAATGTCAAAACTCGAATTTTCATATGTATTGTATATCCCGTCAAAATACCCCATTGCTCCCTCGATGACACAGTATTCCCCTTCCCCCATTAAAAGGGACATTCCCATGCCATCCACACCCTGAAGGTGCATGTCCAGGTTTCCAGCCTCCTTTCCAGAGGCTGTTTGGATAAAAGCAGTATCTATATAATCCGGGCCGGTCTTAAAGCCGCATACATTAAAACCCAGATCAGCAAGTGCCCTGATGATGCCCATAGTAACAACAGTCTTGCCGCTTCCGCTCGCCGGTGCTGTGATCATAACTCCTTTCATGTTATTCAGCTCCTTAAATGGACTTTTCACCTTGCAATAAAGTTTTGAAGTCCATATCATTTTCGTGGTTTGTGGAATCATCTTCATTTACAGTAGCAGAGGGATCTCATTAAACAATTGCATCCCAACTGCATTCACATTCCAGGTCATATTCATAGCTCTCTAAAGTCTCAAGAAAATGTGGCAAATAACCCGGTATGGAATTGCGATACTTTTTTGCATACAAAAACCTTTCCTTGTCATCATAGATGATGCCCAGCAAATCTCCACTATGGGCGCCGATTATTCCCAGGCCTCCTGTGTTGTGCATGATATCCTTTAGCGATTGGTAAATATCATA
>DULM01000097.1 GCA_012840405.1 Syntrophomonadaceae bacterium
CCCCCCTGGACCGGGCCATCGCCAATATATCACTTTATGATTGGCTGATCTTCACTAGTGTCAACGGTGTCAACTGTTTCTTCAAACGCTTTTGCACCTTAAACCATGATATTCGGGACCTGGCAGGGATCAGAATTTGCGCTATCGGCCTGCAAACAGCAAAAGCATTACAATCAATGATGCTGAAAGTTGATTATGTTCCTGCTGAATATCAAGCTGAAGAGATTATCAAGGGGTTAAAGGACAAAATAACACCGGGAACCCGTGTATTGCTGCCCCGGGCTGATATAGCCAGAAATGTCCTGCCCGAAGGGCTGGCAGGTTTGGGTTTAATAGTAGATGAAGTGATCGCTTATCGCACAGTGACTGGTCAGGGGAATTCCCAATTAATTAAGCAGATGCTAGAAGAGGGCGAAATCGATCTTATTACATTTACCAGCTCTTCTACTGTACAGAACTTCCTGTCCATGTTGAAGACTAGCGATCCGGTATCGCTGCTTGCTAACACCAGGGTTGCCTGCATTGGCCCAATCACAGCCAGAACAGCCATGGAAATGGGATTAACGGTTGATATACAAGCCAAAGAGTATACCATAAAGGGCCTGTTGGAAGCCATAGTGAAGTATTACAGCCAGTACCATTGATTTTGACTGTGAGATTGGTTATGTAGGGGGCACCATCATAGGCATGCGGCTGGCTGGATATGTATAACGGTATTTTTAGAGTCCGGGAAGCTGTGCATTCTATTGGCATCGGATCCAGTACGCTATCTTGAATGAGGAAGATTAGGAGGTGCATCATCGATGTATTATCCTGTGGTAAGACCACGCCGGTTACGCTCCAGTGAAAACGTGCGCAGGCTGGTCAGGGAAAATTATTTAAGGGTTGATGATTTAGTCTATCCCCTTTTTGTCATGGAGGGTACTCGTACTAAAAAACCTGTCGCTTCCATGCCCGGTGTTTGCAACTTAACCATAGATTACCTCCTTGAAGAGGTTAACATTGTTAAATCCCTGGGTATTCCCGGAATTTTATTGTTCGGTATCCCAGAATATAAAGACGGTGTTGGTTCGGGAGCCTATGCCGAAAATGGAATTATCCAAAAGGCGGTACGGGCGATCAAAGATAAATATCCCGACTTACTGGTCATTACAGATGTATGTCTCTGTGAATACACAGATCACGGCCACTGTGGTTTAGTAAAGGATGGTGAAGTGCTTAACGATGCCACCTTAGAATTATTAGCCCGTACAGCGGTGTCCCATGCCCGCGCCGGTGCAGATATAGTAGCCCCTTCTGACATGATGGACGGCCGTGTGCAAGCCATCAGGCAGGCCCTTGATGATGAAGGCTTTATCAATACACCAATAATGTCATATAGTGTTAAGTATGCTTCGGCTTTTTATGGTCCCTTTCGGGAAGCTGCCGGCTCCGCTCCCCAGTTCGGAGACCGCAAATCCTACCAGATGGACCCGCCCAATAAACGGGAGGCCTTACGAGAAGTGGAGCAGGATATCGCAGAGGGGGCAGATATCATCATTGTTAAGCCTGCGATGGCTTACACGGATATTATTGCTGCAGTTAAAGATAATTTTGACCACCCGGTTGCAGCGTATAATGTCAGTGGAGAATACTCCATGATTAAGGCTGCAGCACAGATGGGCTGGATTGACGAACAAAAAATAACCCTTGAACTGCTCACTGGGATGAAAAGGGCGGGAGCTGATATCATCATTACCTACCATGCGATGGATGTGGCGCGCTGGATTCAGGGGTAATCATTGGGGTTTGGTGGTAGGAAGAATAGATGCCAGTATCAAGGAGATTCACCGATGTATTCAATTTCTACTGAAAAACACCTTGTTGCATGAATTAATTTATGAAATTGGTGGTGATCAAATGCCCAGAGGACGAAAAAAATCAGAGCACTTATATGAAGAAGCGAAAATGTTTATCCCCGGCGGGGTAAACAGCCCGGTGAGGGCTTTTAAGGCAGTGGGGACTACTCCTGTTTTTATTGATAAGGGAGAAGGAGCACTGTTATATGATGTTGATGGCAATAGCTATATTGATTATGTAGGTTCTTGGGGCCCGCTGGTATTGGGACACCGGCACCCGCAGGTGATTGAAGCATTGCAGCAGTGCCTTGAAAAAGGCACTGGTTTCGGAGCACCCACTGAACTGGAAACAGTACTTGCCAAAATGATCATTGACGCTTTGCCTGCTATGGATATGGTCAGGTTCGTCAATTCCGGCACAGAGGCCACGATGAGCGCTATAAGATTGGCCAGGGCTTACACAGGTCGTAATAAAATTATCAAATTTGCCGGTTGCTATCACGGGCATGCGGATTTTTTATTAATCAAGGCTGGTTCTGGAGCATTGACACTGGGTGTTCCCACCAGCCCCGGTGTACCGGCCGGGACTGCTGAGCATACAATTGTTGCCCCCTTTAATGACTTGGATACACTCAGCCAGATATTCAGTGAAGTGGGAGAAGAGATAGCGGCAGTTATTATTGAACCGGTCGCCGGTAATATGGGTGTTGTGCCACCGGTTCCTGGGTTCTTGAATGGTGTCAGGGAGCTTACCCGCAAATACGGTACTCTATTGATCTTTGATGAAGTTATGACCGGTTTCAGAGTGGCCTATGGGGGGGCTCAGGTTTTATATGGTATCGAACCTGATCTGACCTGCCTGGGTAAAATCATCGGCGGTGGCCTTCCTGTAGGCGCATATGGCGGAAAAGAGAGCATTATGTCCATGGTGGCCCCCTCAGGGCCAGTTTACCAGGCTGGAACACTGTCAGGCAATCCCCTGGCAGTCACAGCAGGGATCTCCACACTGAAAGAGTTGCAGCAGCCAGGCGTTTACGAGGAACTGGAAAATAAATCTGCCCGCTTGGAACAGGGGTTGCGGGAGGCTGCCGCGGCGGCTGGCCTTGAACTAACATTCAACCGGGTGGGGTCTATGCTGTGTACCTTTTTCACCAGTGAGCCAGTAACTGACTTTGCTTCTGCTACTAAAGCTGACACCGATCAATATGCCTGTTATTTTCAGGCTATGCTGGAACGGGGGATTTACCTGGCGCCCTCCCAATTCGAAGCTGTGTTTATGTCCCTTGCCCATACAGAGGAGCAAATCGACCAAACTATTGAAGCAGCTTATGAATCATTTAAATTAATAAAGTGACCCTTACCTGTAGGTGCCTGAAGCCTTTTAGCAAACTCATTGCATTTTTGTAGTTGATCCGGCATGTGTGCTGTGACCTGGGTTTAAAGTTAGGCAGAGGGGGTGCAGGAATCGTGAATAATAATAGGGGTAAGGAATAGTATTGGAATAGTTGACAACTGAAAATGGGAACAGGAAGCCCGGTCAAAGGGCTGAACAGGGAAACCGGACCCCTGGAACTCAACTGTGAGCTTGCGGGGGGAAAGGTGCGGTCCCGCCACTGTGAGGGGGAGACTGGCCGCAGTAATCCACTCGAAGCGATGTCTGATAAGGATTTAAAAATAAGGCATCCTTTGGGGAAGGAGCGGATACAGCAATGAACCCAAGCCAGGATACCTGACTGTTCCTGAACACTGATAGCCCTACGCGGATAGGGAGGTGGTCGATATTTATGATCTCAACTCAGTCCGTAGGACTGAGTTTTTTTAGCCCAATTTGTGCAGTTGGATGGAGATTACTGTATGGATTAAGGACTAGATGCATGAAAATTGCTTTTGTATTCTATCGCATGCTATCAGCGCTGAAAATTCTGAGATTTAAGAAAGCAGAGGTGTGATTTTATGTTTGAATCGTGGAAGAAAATGTTGTGTCGAAACAGGAAGTTATTTATTACATTGGCTGTGTTTTTTGTGTTGCTCAGCTCACCCCTCCCTGCCCATGCCATGCACATCATGGAGGGATTTCTCCCATTGAAGTGGTGCCTTTTTTGGGGTGTGTTGACCATTCCTTTTCTGATAGTGGGGTTTAGATCGATCAGCAAGACCATTGATAAAAATCCTGATGTTAAGATGCTGCTTGGGGTTGCAGCGGCTTTTGCCTTTGTGCTGTCAGCGTTGAAGATCCCCTCTGTGACCGGTAGTTGCTCTCATCCCACCGGAGTGGGGTTAGGAGCGATCCTCTTTGGACCAACGGCAATGAGTGTGTTGGGATGTATAGTTCTGCTCTTTCAGGCGCTCCTTTTAGCCCATGGCGGGCTCAGCACTTTGGGAGCCAACACATTCTCTATGGCGGTTATAGGCCCATTTGTTGCTTACTTTGTTTATAAACTTTGCCAGAAGTTAAACACACCTACATGGCTGGGAGTTTTCCTGGCAGCTGCTTTGGGAAATCTGCTCACCTATGTGGTCACATCATTTCAATTGGCTATGGCTTTCCCAGCAGAGGCTGGCGGTTTTGCTGCATCACTGGTCAAGTTTATGGGTATTTTTGCAGTTACGCAGATCCCGCTGGCTATCAGTGAGGGCTTGCTCACAGTTGTTCTCTTCAACCTTCTGACTGTTCACAATAAACGGGAGCTAGAAGAACTGTCGGTAATCCCATCACCCGCAAAGGAGGTCAGATAGGGTGAGGACTAAAAATATAATCTTGATTGCTTTGGTGGTATTGCTCGCTGTTTTTCCACTGCTGATCCATAAGGGCGCTGAGTTTGGGGGAGCTGATGGTGAAGCGGAAGAGGCTATTACAGAACTGCATCCTGAGTATGAGCCCTGGCTGGAATCTTTTTGGGAGCCGCCCAGCGGTGAGATCGAAAGCCTTCTTTTTGCCCTACAGGCTGCTATCGGTGCCGGATTTATCGGTTATTACCTCGGTTTTGTGAAAGGTAGAAAAGAAAGTGAGAAAGAGAAAGGAAGTGTCGCTGGAGAGGCGGGTCTTTCAAAAAGCTAAGCGGTTCCCTCTCTTTAAAGTGATCTGCCTTTGAGAGCCTCGCCCCAAAGGCAGATCACTATAATCTACTGCAGAAGGAGTGTCACAATGTTCAAAATAGACCAGTATGCCTATACCAATAAACTATCCGCTGTTCATCCTGCAGAAAAAATGATGATGGCTGGTCTGACCATGCTGATTTGTCTTATTTTTGCTTCACCCCCGGTGTCTCTGTTGGTTCTCTTAATTATGACCGCAGCGATAGTTGTTTTTGCCGGCATACCGGGAGGTTTTTTGGGGAAACTGCTTGCTGTGCCTTTGTTGTTTCTGGTGGTGGGTGTGGTTACTGTAGCGGTAACTGTTACCGGGGATAGCGGACTGCTGTTGTGGGGGATTAACATCGGCGGTTTTGCAGTTGGAGTGACTGCAGACGGCCTCTATAAGGCAGGAGAACTATTTTTAAGGTCACTAGGGGCAGTTTCTTGTTTATACTTTCTTGCCTTGACAACGCCGATGACAGAGATCCTTTCTTTACTAGGGAAGCTCAAATTACCTCCCTTGTTGATCGAACTGATGTCGATCACCTATCGCTATATTTTTGTTCTGTTGGAAACAGCTGACCGCATCTATATTTCACAGGCCTCTCGCTGGGGTTATGCTACTTGGAAAAGTTCTTATTTTTCATTGGGACAGCTGTTGTCCAATCTGTTCAGCAAATCCTTTTATAGCTCCAGGATGTTATATATGGCTCTTTCATCAAGGTGTTATCAGGGACAGCTGCGGGTGTTGGAAAAAAAGTATTGCTTATCCAGGAGTAATTTATGTTTGATCGCCGCGGTAGATATGATGCTGGCGGTTGTGGGTTTGTTGACACGATGAACTGATAATAGCCGATTTGTTGTTGGAGGTGTATTTGAGTGAATAGTGATAATGGAGCGGCGATAGAAACTGAAGGGCTGGAATTCAGTTATATCGACGGTACAAAGGCTTTAGCGAATGTAAGCATCAGGATACCTGCCGGTAAAAAGGTGGCTTTCTTGGGGCCAAACGGAGCTGGAAAAACAACCCTTTTCCTGCATTTCAACGGATTGGTCAAGCCTGATAGAGGAAAGGTTTATGTGGCAGGCAAAGAGGTGCGCTATGACCGTGCCTCACTGCTGGAGGTCCGTAAAAAGGTGGGGATCGTTTTCCAGGATCCGGATACTCAGCTCTTTTCATCAAGTGTGAAGCAGGAGATCTCTTTTGGCCCTCTTAACCTGGGTCTGTCAAGGGAAGCTACTGAGCAGCGGGTTCGTCAGGCGATGGAGGATACAGGAATCTTGGATCTGCAGGACAAGCCCACCCATTTTTTGAGCTATGGTCAGAAAAAAAGGGTGGCCATCGCCGATATTTTGGCTATGCAGCCTCAGGTGCTGGTCTGTGATGAACCTACAGCTTGGCTGGATGTGAAACACTCCCGGCAGATCATGGAGATTCTAGATCGCTGTAATGCCAGGTGGGTAACTGTGATCATCTCAACCCATGATGTGGATATGGCCTATGCCTGGTCAGATTATATCTTTGTGATGAAGGATGGCCAGGTGATCAGTGAGGGTGTTCCATTGGAAATATTTGCAGACCGGGAAGTGCTTCAGGAAGCGGAGCTTGATGAACCGCTGCTTTTTAAGCTATCCAAGGAGTTGGCAGGTAAGGGTTGCTTAAAAGAAGCTGCTCCTGCAAAGAGTGTCGAGGAACTGATTGGCAGGATCGTTAATATGGATTATTCATTGGCAAACCTGTGCAAGCAGGGAAAACAGCTGTGTCATGGGAAAGGAAATAATCTTTCCATAGATATTGAAGATGTTGAGTGTTATTGCAAGCAGGTCAAAGACTGGTTTTTCAAAAGTGGAGGAGATGACTTTATGAAAAAAGGTGTTCTTGTCCTCGGCCATGGCAGCAGGCGCCAGGCCGCTAATGAAGAACTGAGCAAGTTGGTGGAAATGGTACAGGCTGAGATGGGAGTGCGTACAGCACCCGCTTATTTCCAATTTGCAAAGCCGTCCCTTGCCGATGTGGTGGAGAGTTTTGTCAGCGAAGGGATCGAAGAGATCATTATTGTTCCTGCATTATTATTTCCAGGGATACATCTCATGGAGGATATTCCGCAAGCCCTGGAAGAACTCAAGCTTAAATATGGCGAAAAGGTGAACTTCCACCTGACCCCGGCTTTGGGTGCTGATCCACGGCTGGCGGAAATTATCATGGAAAGGGTGCAGTCAGCGGAAAAGAACCTGCTTCAAGATAGGGATTAGGCATGCAAAAATGCCGATGGATTGGTATTCAGATCTGCCTTGCATAATGCCATTCTCTAGTTTATGACAGGCTTTTGAGCTGAGTGCAGATTGAAAGGTTGGATTATAAAAAAAGCCAGGTCAGTTAAAAGGACCCGGCTTTTTTAAGTGCATCCTTTGTGAAAATTCTTTAATGTTTTGTCTTATACATCCGTTCTTAGGAAGAAATCAAATCAACAAACCTGAATTGCACAGTATCTACCAGTCCTCGGTTGGTGAGACGGAGTTCGGGTAAAACCGGCAGGGAAAGCAAGGCCATGGTCATAAAGGGGGATACTAGATTGCAGCCCAACTCTCTCCAGGTCTGATGCACCTTTGACAGCTGTGCTGCCACCTCCTCTACCGGGCGGTCTGACATAAGCCCTGCAATGGGGAGGGGGAGGAGTGCTAGGACCTTGCCATCTCTGACTGCCACCATACCTCCGCCGCACTCTGCCAGTGTGTTCCCTGCCAATGCCATGTCTTCATCATTCATTCCCACGATGAGCAGGTTATGGCTGTCATGGGCCACAGTTGAAGCAACAGCACCGCCCTCGAAGCCAAAACCTTTAACAAAACCCAGACCAATCCCCTTATTATTGCCGTGGCGTTCTATAACAGCAACCTTTGCCAGATCCTGCTCCACAGAGGCTTCCAAGGCCCCATTGACAACAGGCAGTTCAGCTATTAAATGTTTGGTCAAAACACTGGCTTCTATAATCTCCATAACCCTGATCTGGACACTATTTTTACCTGCAGGTGCTGTGATGCGAAAATGTGCCTTATTGATAGGTTCCTGTAAATGAACTGAACTACGGACAAACTCTGGATAGCTTACAGCAGGCAGATCCACCAGCAGCCTGCCTTTTTCCGCGATAATCTGCCCATCGACCATCACTTTCTCGATTTCTACCTTTGCCAGATCTTTAAGGAAAAGTATGTCAGCATAGCGGCCCGGAGCAATGGCCCCCAGTTCCTGATCCATGCCGAAACACTCTGCACAATTGATGGTCACTGCTTGGATGGCCTTGATGGGGTTCAGCCCTTCACTGATGGCTCTGCGAACCACATGGTTCAGGTGGCCTGTGGAAAGCAGGGTTTCGGGGTGTACATCATCACTCACTAAAACCGCTCTCCGGCTGTCAATAGCTGTTTCAGTTAGACTTTTCACAGTTGCGGCAACATCATGCCAGGCTGAACCCTCACGCATTTTGGTGTACATTCCCAACCGCAGCCTGTTCAAGGCATCCTCTTTGAGAACAGATTCATGGTCCGATCTGATGCCTGCTGCTGTGTAAGCGGCGACTCCTTGAAAATCGCCTGGCATGGAATAATGGCCTGTGATCGGTTTATGGGCATCTAAAGTTGCTTTCAGTTCTCCGTGAACCCCTGGATCACCGGTCAGAACCCCTGGGAAGTTCATCATCTCACCCAGCCCGCAGATGCCCGGCCACTTCATGGCTTCAGCGATTTCCTCAGGGCCGAAAACAGCCCCTGCATCCTCAAAAGCGGGAGCTGCAGGAACGCAGGAGGGCATAGTGGCAAAAACTTTTAAGGGCAGTTGCAGCCCTTCTTCTACCATCAGCCGCACACCTTCCATTCCCAGGACATTGGCGATCTCGTGAGGGTCCATAAATATTCCGGTAGTGCCTAAGGGAAGCACCGCTCTGGCAAACTGGGTGACAGTCACCATGCTGCTCTCTACATGGACATGCCCGTCCAGGAAACCGGGGCTGAGGTAGTAACCGGTGGCATCGATTACATTGGTTGAGGGGCCTATGGTGTGGCTTACCTCCCCTACAGTTGCGATCCGGTCTCCTTTGATTGCGATGTCCCAATTCAAAATTTCACCTGTGAAAACATTGATCACCTTTCCACCTTTGATGACCGTGTCTGCTGGTGTCTTCCCAGTTGCTGCTGCGACTAACTCCTGGGTGACCTCGGCAAGGGGCCGTCTGGTTAATGCCATTTGTTACATCTCCTTTTTGGTAATTATTAAGGCTATTTATGGATGCAGATTGGTTTTGCAATACGATCTTTCAAATAATCTGGCTTTTAAATATTGAAAAATACAATCCAACTTGTTCCTTGATTGGTGTTTTTGCACTCTGTTATTATGTTATATTATAATATATACCCTACAAAGCATAGCAAGAGGGATGGTGAGGGCAATTTTTATTATTGACCGTTTTGAAGGGGATTGGGCTGTAATTGAATTTGAAAAAACCACCTTCAACCTGCCAAGGGTTTTGCTACCCTCAGCTGCCAGGGAAGGTGATGTTGTTAGAATAAGCATTACTTTAGATAAAAAGGCTACAGCTGAGAGAAGAGAACGAATAGAGAAATTGATGGATGAGCTTTTTGAAGATTAGCAGAAAAGCAGCTATAGATAAAAAAAGAGCCAAAAATCGGCCCTTTTTTATAGAGAAAGTTTTATAGAAAAAGATTGATCAGCTTTGTGTAACTGATGCACGCACCTGCTGTATATCCTGCGGGTCTGCCGGCTGTGCCGGTTGGTAGTAGCCTTTTTGTTCTGCTATCTGGCATAGTTTGTACTGGAATTGTTC
>DULM01000208.1 GCA_012840405.1 Syntrophomonadaceae bacterium
GCAAAACAGCCAGCTTCACCAGTTACACTGAAGATTGTTTTAGTGAAAAGGATCAGGTGCGTTTGTCTGAGATATTTCGTGCGCTTGATGCAGAAGGTTGTTATGTGATGTTAAGCAATTCTGACACGGAATTTATCCGGGGCTTGTATAGGGGTTATGATATTAGAGTTGTTCATGCTAAAAGGGCGATAAACAGCAAGGGTACTAAAAGGGGGCCGATTATAGAACTTGTGATTAGGAACTATATATGACACCAAAGATAAATACCTGGCCGACAGCCGGGCGTTTATTTTTTCTGATGCTATTTTTTTTCGCAGCTAGACTGCTTTGATACCTGCAAAAAAACTAAAAACTAGGAGGGAAATATATGGGTAGTGTACAATTTTTGTAGGTAATTGAGTGTCCTTTGTAGAAAAAGAGACCTCAAAAAGTGGTCAACTTTTCAGCTGGCCAACTCCCCCGTAAGGAGTGTGAGGTCTCTATGTTGGATATTCGTCATGTGGTAGCTATTGTCCTGTTTTTTGTCAATGGATTATGGAAAATTATTAGATCAGGCTGTGATTATAAAACTTTGGAGGAACAGCTACAGGTACTTTCACAGCAGGTTACAACTAGACTTTTTGTCTGGACTCTAGAAAAAATGGATGAAGAAATCTTAAAAACCAGGGATAAAAAACGCTATAAATGTATCAGATTTGAAGAGCGCACCGGGGTAACTATTTTTGGAGAATTCACCATTAAGAGACGGGTTTACAAAGACATAGAAACGAACACATACCACTTTCTACTGGATGAGGCCCTGGGCTGGCCTTCTAGACAGAGATTCTCCCCCAAGATGAGGGATATTGCCCTTGACCTTGCGACTGAAATGCCATTTAGGAGAGCAGCCCGGATCATGAGTAAACTTGTCCCTGGCATAACGGCCATGAGTGTTTGGGAAGTAGCCAGACAGGCTGGTGAAGTCATACAGAAGGAAGGGGATACTGTACGGCAGGCGGTTTTTGAAGATGGAGTAATACCCGAAGGTAAATACAGCACCGATGTATTGTTCCTGGAAGCCGACGGCGTGATAATCAATCAGCAAAAAAGCCAGAGAAAAAAGGCCGAAGTCAAGCTTCTGACTGCTTATGATGGTAAACGGATCTCTAAAGATGGCCGGCGCAGTCTGGAGCACCGCTACAGTGTAGCCACCACCCGAGAAGCCGAAAACTTCTGGGAGGAGAGTAGTGCTCACCTGGCTAATCAGTGGAAAATGGACAGAATCAAGAAAGTGGAACTGGGGGGTGACGGAGCTTCCTGGGTCAAAGAGGGAATAGAACTCTTCCCGAACACCGTCTATCATCTTGATCGGTACCACCTGTGCAAAAACCTTACTGAATGTCTGGCTTTCAGCCCTACCAGCTACCAGGCCGCAGTAGGAGCAATAGAGCAGAAGGACCAGCAAGCCCTAATAGACATCCTGGACAGAGCAGCTAAAATAAACAAAGGTACAAAAAGAAAAAAGATCAAGAAACTCAAAAACTATCTGCTTGAAAACTGGGATGGTATCATCGCCCAGCTACCAGAGGGTGGACTTGGGGTCATCGAGGGACAGGTAAGGCACATCATAGCCAGGAGAATGAAGAGGATCGGTGCCCGCTGGAGCCCTGAAGGTACTGATCGCATGGCTAGACTGCTTGCTGCCAAGGCCAATAATGAACTGAGCGATGCCCTGTCTGTATCGAAACCGATAAACATTACCCTGGCTAAAGCTGTTGGGGATACTCCAATAAACATCAGCAGAAGTTCTAGTGTTGAGGATACACAGGCATGGCTTCAGGCACATGTACCTGCTATAGATACACCTTATTTAACGGGTCACATGCTCAGGAAGATCGTTAAGATAGTACCTGATCTGTTATAAAAAAATTCGGGGGAGTTCACCTACAAGATCTTGACACAGAC
>DULM01000011.1 GCA_012840405.1 Syntrophomonadaceae bacterium
CCAAGCAGTGATTATGCTTACAAGGTATTGCAGCAGATTTCCCGTTTGGTTTATGATGCCCAATCCGCCATCACTGAAATGGAACTAGTGGTCAATGGAGAACCCCTTGACACAGAAATCCCGCCGGTTCTTGCCAATGGCACAGTATATATCCCATTCCAACCGCTGAATGCATCTTTGAACAGGGTTACAGATGCGGATAAAGAAAAAAGCGGTACCCATCACCCGGATCAGGAGGAAACGGTCTTTTACAAGGATCAAACTATAATGCTCTTAAGCAATGCTGCCCATTACCGGGACCTGCCCCCTGAATACATTGCCGGTCACTTGATGGTACCGCTGGAAATGGTCACTGATCTGTTCCCTGTACTTGTAACAGTGGATACCACTGCAAACAAAGTTTATATCGCAGATATTCCAAAGGAACAACCGGAACAAACTACAGAACAGCAAGAGGTTGCTGCAGGCCCATTTACCTTCAGTGAATACCAGTTAATTCCCCTTCTTGCTATACCAATTCTTATCTGCTGTCTGATCATGATACAGATACAGAGAAACAAGAATCAG
Organism: Syntrophomonadaceae bacterium; assembly: GCA_012840405.1. GTDB lineage: Bacteria > Bacillota > DSM-12270 > Thermacetogeniales > Thermacetogeniaceae > DTU068. The sequence continues at coordinate 568 of DULM01000011.1, forward strand.
TAAATTATCTTTTAATCTCCATAAAATTATTTCTTCTGCTCTATCTCTTCTTTCAAATTGGCCACAAACTCAGCTAAGCTGGCACTACCCTGGTCCCCAGCACCGCGCTTTCTTACTCTGACCATCCCGGACTCGACCTCCTGATCGCCTAGCACCAGGAGATAAGGCACCTTTTCCAGTTCACCCTCCCTGATCTTATAACCAACCCGTTCATTGCGGTCATCTATTTCAACACGAATACCCTCCAACTCCAACTGCTGTGCTACAGATGCTGCATAATCCACATGACGGGAGGCCACAGTAATTACCTTTACCTGCACCGGTGCTAGCCAAAGGGGAAAGGCTCCACCATAGTGTTCGGTTAAAATACCCAAGAATCGCTCAATACTGCCGAAGACCACCCGGTGGATCATCACCGGACGCTTTTTCGTTCCATCATCACTGATATAGGTGAGATCAAAGTTTTCAGGGTTAACAAAATCCAGCTGGATGGTCCCGCACTGCCAACTGCGGCCTAAAGAATCCTTTAAATGAAAGTCGATCTTAGGCCCATAGAAAGCTCCATCACCCTCATTTAGCTGGTAGGGAATCCCTTTGATCTGCAGCGCTTCGATCAGCGCATTGGTAGCAGTTTCCCAGATCTCATCTGATCCCATCGCCTTTTCCGGCTTGGTGGACAGCTCCACCCTGTAGGAAAACCCAAAAGTATTATAGAAATTGTCGATCAGGTCCATTACACCCATGATCTCATCTGTTATCTGTTCAGGCAGCATAAAGATGTGGGCATCATCCTGGGTGAAGCAGCGGACACGCATCAAACCATGGAGAACACCGGAGCGCTCATGGCGGTGCACCAATCCCAGTTCAGCGATCCGCAATGGGAACTCCCGGTAAGAGTGAGTGCGTGTTTTATAATAGATCATGGCACCCGGGCAGTTCATGGGTTTGACTGCATAATCTTGTTCATCGATCTTTAAGAAATACATGTTTTCTTTATAGTGATCCCAGTGCCCTGAACGCTCCCACAGTTCCCTGCTCAAAATCACCGGGCTTTTGATCTCCAGATAACCGTGTTTGCGGTGTTCAGCACGCCAGTAATTTTCCAGTTCTGTCCTGATGATCATACCCTTTGGGTAGAAAAAGGGAAAGCCAGGACCCTCTTCAGCAATCCCGAAGAGATCCAGTTCCTTACCTAGTTTCCTGTGATCCCGGCGCTTCGCCTCCTCCAAAAGAGCTAGATACTCATCCAGGTTCTTCTTCTTGGGGAAAGAAGTACCGTAGATCCGCTGCAACATCTTGTTCTGCTCACTGCCCCTCCAGTAGGCCCCGGCAACACTAAGCAGTTTCACAACCCCTACCCTGCCTGTACTAGGCAGGTGCGGACCCAAACAGAGGTCAACAAATTCCCCCTGTTGGTAGATGCTTACCTGAGCATCATCAGGGAGGTCTCTGATCAACTCCACCTTGTAATCTTCACCCATTTCCTGAAAAAGAGCGATAGCCTCCTCATGGGAAACTTCCTTTCTGATCAGCGGGTAATCAGCTTTAATAATTTTTTTCATTTCCTCTTCAATGGCAGCCAGATCTTCTGGTGTAAAAGGGTGATCCACATCAAAATCATAATAAAAACCATCAGCTATAGCAGGGCCGATAGCCAATTTCGCCTCAGGAAAAAGGCGTTTAACCGCCTGTGCCAGTATATGGGAAGAAGTGTGCCGGTAAACAGTTTGCCCCTCTTCATCAGCAAAAGTTAGGAATTCTACCTTTGCTTCCGGCCGTACAGGTGCAAGGAGATCCACCAATTCACCATCCACCTTGGCGGCAACAGCTTCCTTGCCCAACTTCCTGCTGAGTCCTGCTGCCACATCAGCCCAAGTGGTACCGGAAGACACCTCATAAACACTTCCATCTTTTAGGATAATAGGCATCATCTCTGATACTTTTTGCTCTTCCACTTTTACTTCCCCCTTTTCTATTAAACTAAAAAATCCCGTCCCTCTGAAAAGGGGACGGGATCCTCCCGCGGTTCCACCCCGATTAGCGAATAAATCGCTCACCTCGTTAGCACAGATAACGGTGTGCAGCCGAACGAAACACAATACAGGTTGGTTTTCCCTTGACCCTTTTCCAGAAGTGCTTTCAGCCGCGGCACCTCCTCTCTGAGGTAGGTATCAAGGTACTCGTCCTGCTGTCCGTTTCAACATCGCTTTTGGCTGAATTATACGCAAATTAAAGGCTGTTGTCAATGAGCTATCACTTTTTACTGCTGTACAAGTGCTGGCATCTCTCACAACCGGAACAGCGAACTACCCTGTTCTCAAATACCCGTTGAATGGTGCGCAGGGGATCGCATTCCCAGATGCGGTCCGAAACATGAAAAATAATTGTTTCTGGCACCAGTGTAATCAGCATGCTCAACAGGTAATCCTTATAGTTGAATTCCCCATCAATAACAGATAATGATGGGGTACAAATATGCTCTCTCCTGATCACATGCCCCTTTTTATCGCAAATAAAAAAGGTACCATCCGGAGAAATAAAGATGTGCACCTCATCAATTTTCGACTCCTGCATCTCAATAAAACAGCGCAGCAAACGCACAAATTCCAAATAATCCTTAGCTGCCAGGAATTCCTCTCCAGTTCGTTTGACAATGCGCCGCAACTGCGCCCAATAACCATGAAGCCGGAAACGGGCAAAACCCTCGATAATAATGATCTGGTTTTCAGCTAGATAATCAAAAACACTCTGTAAAATCCTGTTTCTGCGGATAATTTTTAATTTTTCCAGAGTTTCGAGAGTAACACTTACTATTTCAAAGCGGTCCTGGGGGGAACAGTAATTGTATTCATCTTCAATATAATCCTTTACATAATCCGCCTCCAAGTGATTGATGAACAGGTCCGAGATAGCTTTGGCCACTGCAAATCTGCTGGCGAATTTACGCTCCCCCAGCTGATTTTTTCGGGACAACTGAATCAAAAAAAAGGTCCATGGTGGCTCTTCTCTCTCCTGATAATTAATAACTGTTTCCTTGTCTTCTAGAAATTTTAATTCCGCTTCCAGTTTTCCCCTTATCTCTTCCCTAAAAGAGGCAGTTCCAACAATGATCTGGGAACTCACATTAGTCACCCCTTCCTGCTACCAATTAGCATCTCCATACATGATATGTATTTATTCGAAAGGGGTTTTTCTTTATGCTAATTCCCAGATTTTTTATTTATAATTTTTATTCCTCGATAACATCTTCAATAAAAACAGTCAACTCTTTCATGAGGTCGATCTCAGGACAGTTCTTCTGGTATTTCCTCTGCAGAGAGTCTTCAATAATCCGCACAACAGGTCGTGTAGGGTAGTTCTTGGGGATCTTGACCACAAAACCCTTATCCCCTGTATTCAGCCTTACCAAACTTCCTAAAGGGTAAACAACAATATTTGTAGAAAAAACCCTCGCCAGTTCCGGGTCAAAGGCAGCACCAGCCTGGGCAGTTATATATTCAATAGCCTGATAAGGAAGTAACTTTTTGTCATAAAGGCCAGTAACCAGGGCATCATAACTGTTGGCGATTGCTGTAATGCGGGCAAACTCATGGATATTCCGGCCTTTAAGCTGACGTGGATAACCGCTCCCATCAAACATTTCATGATGCTGATAAGCAACATGTGCTTCCAATAAACTAAAACCCTTATTATTCCGCAAGATTTCGAAACCATAAACAGTATGGTTTTTCATCGCTTCATACTCTGGTCCAACCCATTCCGGGAGCCTGCTCTTCCCAATATCATGAAGAAGAGCCCCAGTCCCCAATTTCAGCAGGTCTTCCTTATGGTAATTGATGGAGAGCCCAGTTAGGAGAGCATAAATGGCAACTGTAACTGAGTGGTGAAACAGATTTTCTCCGGCGATCCGAAGCTCAGATAGGTGAAAAAGAGCATCCCTGTTGTTCAATATTTCATCGATAATCTCAGTGACAGCCTGTTTGATAACCTCTGCTTTCAGTTCTTTACCGAATCTGATATTATCTACTGCATCCTTTACGATCTCTGCTGCCTCAATCCTTGTTTCCTCATTAACCACATCATTGATGATTATTTCGGCAACACGTTCATCATAAACATATACATGAGTCACCCCAAAATCGGCCAGTCTTCTGATGTAGCTTTCTTTCAATGCAATTCCTCTATCTAAGAGAATCCGTCCACCCTTTCCATACACTGGCCTTTCCAAAACCATTCCCGGCTGCAGCCACTTCAGACCTATCCTGCGCATTGGAGTTCCTCCTCTGCTGAAAACTTCCTTCTCTTCCTCCCTTTTTCTAATTATACATAAAAATTTCTTCGAATACTTTTTTAAAATTATTTATGGAAACTGTAGTTTCCTGCGCAATAAATCCGTGACCGGGCCGGAAACCCCCTTACCCACTCTCCTCCCATCCACGGAAACAAGGGGCATTATACCCATTAAAGAATTGGTCAAAAAGGCCTCCTCTGCCCTTAAGAATTCACTGGGTAGAACCATCCCTTCGGTCACCGTAATTCCCAACTCTTTGGCCAGAGAGATCACTTTAGCACGCATTATTCCAGCCAGCAAACCGCAATCCAGGGAGGGGGTAACTATCCTCTCTTTGATGACAAAAAAGACATTGCTGGTCGTGCCCTCAGCCACCTCTCCCCAAATATTAC
>DULM01000098.1 GCA_012840405.1 Syntrophomonadaceae bacterium
ATGATCTCTTCGCAGCGATTCTTTTCCAAAGAGATGGAATTGATCATAGTTCGTCCTTTTTGAATTACTTCTAATCCCCTTTTGATTGCGGCTGGGTTGGTGCTGTCAATACATATTGGGGTATCTACAACTTCATGTATGGCTTCAATAGCCCACTGCATATCATCAACTTCATTTTCCATTGCGGTATTGATATCTAAATAGTCTGCCCCTGCTTCTGTTTGCTTTTGAGCCAAATTTTGAATCAAAGCTTTATCTTTTTCGTTTATAGCTTTGCGTATTAGAGGTATTGTACTATTGAGTTTTTCTCCGATGATTAACATATAAATCGCCTCTCATATCTTTTAATTTGCAGCGCGAAGACATTAAATTATAGATGTGTTGCCCCCCAGAGAAAGCATGGTGCTGATGAAAGTGCACAGCAGAAGAAATGGGGTTAATATGATGATTATTTCATAGATAAGGGGGGCATTTATTTTAACAAACTAATGTTTAACCATAGATACCATACTCTTTTGTGAAGTCGATCATGGCTTTTACATTCTCAATTTTGGCATCTGATATCTCCACAGAAGCATCCATGATAAAACCGCCGTCTTTTCCAACCACATCGATTAATTTCTTACAATATGCCTTGACATCATCGGGTGTACCAAGACATAACATTGAGATCGGAACATTGCCGCGCAGACATACTCGATCTCCTAGAACTTCTTTTGCTTTAAATATATCTGTATTTTCTATGTGGTAAATTACTTTGCCAGGAGGCACATCCCTCATAATCTCCAAACGTGATGTGTGGTCTGACTCTACAAAAAGTGATGGATTCATGCCTTCATCAATCAAACCTAGGATCAGTTTTTTGAGGCTAGGCCAATAAAAGGTTTTAAACTGTTCTTCAGACATAAAGGAGTCAGAGCCTTTATGGAGAGGAATAAAGATTCTCGGGTTGCCGGTCTTTTTACCGTCAGCAACTCCCATCCGGATCATCCAAGGTGTAAGAACATCTAAGGCTTTGAGCACTTTTTCGGGACGGCGGTACATGTCCATCATCAGCCCACGGGTACCTCTGAAAAAGTCTCCTAGTGTGTCAAAGGGTGCCTGTGTGCATCCTCCGTCCCTCATAGGGAAACCTCTTTTAGCCATCTCTTGACCGAATTTTTGCGCATAAGTTGCTGCTTTAAAGGAGGCTTCACCAGCGTTTTTCAAGGCTTCTAATGCTTCCTGAACTTCCTCGGTTCCAAAAGCTGCAAAACCGAAAGGCATTCCAAAAAAGTAGCTGATCAAATTTTTTAAAGGAGCCAGATTTTTAAAGCCTTCCAATTTGCTACAGACCCGCGGCCAGTATTTTCTAATAATCCAATCTGTGGGGTCCTCAATAAAATGATCATATTCTTCTGGCGGCATATACTCGCCTTCAATAAACTGGTAAGGGGTATTGACGTCCAACCCTCTGCCAGCCCATTTTAGCTGTCTAAAACCAACTGCATCAAGCACATTACCTATTACACGGGTACTGAAAGGGCTTTCAGCAACATCTGGGGCAAAATCTTCATGTGCTTTTATAGAAGCGTTCATTGCTTTTTCGTAGTCATACATGTATTCTTGACATGTAATGCCGGAATAGCGGGCTGGGAAAAACCCCCACATAATAGAGATTGGAACCCTATCAGGAACCCTGAGAGCAACAGCGTCTTCGTACCTCTTTTTTCTTTCTTGATACAGTTCTTCAGGACTCTTAGACATCATAAAACCTCCTTTAAAATTCATTTGTTTTAGGCATTGACCCACTTTTTGGCGATAACTACACCTTCCTGGGCATCCTTAGCATAAGCGTCAGCCCCACTGTACTTAGCGACATTTTCATCTATGGGGCATCCGCCGATGATGATTTTGACCTGATCCCTCAACCCAGCTTCTTCGAGGGCATCAACGGTCTTTTTCATAGAATCAAAAGCCAAGGTCAAGAGGGCGCTCATTCCTACTACATCAGGTTTATGTTCTTTTACTGCTTCAACAAACTTTTGAGGTGGTACATCAACACCGAGATCAATGACCTCAAACCCATTGGCATCCATCATGAATGTTACAATATTTTTCCCGATGTCATGGATATCCCCTTCTACAGTTCCTATTACAATTCTCCCTATGTAATCAGTTTCTACTTCTTTTGTTAAATTAGACTTCACAATGTCGGAGATCTGTTCCAAAATCTCCCCACTCATCAGCAAATCCGGGATAAAATATTTGCCTTCCTCAAACCTTTTACCGACGATTTCAGTTGCTTCTCTGCAGTAGTCCAGGATTACCATTGGGTCGGTTCCTGCATCTAACAACTCTTTGGTGGTTTGTAGTGCCTCATCCTCTTTTAAATCGGCAATCAGATCAACTAGATTTTTAGACATTTCTGATCCTCCTTTTTATGTTTAATTATGCGTTAGCAGCTGTTTTTTTGCTCCTCTTGGCCAAAATCACAGCAGCAACGCAGCTCAAGGCCAAAACTATAAGCTGTACTTCCATTGCCACCTGGAAGTTTCTTATATTAGTTCCATTTTGCAGAATGAAACCCCATATCTGTTGAAAAGCACCGGCTCCCAAAATCCATGCGGCCCCATTGGCTACTCCGTAAACAGTTCCATATATATTAGCTGGGGTAACACTGCGCAGAAATACGAAGCCGGCTACAACTGCCCAGAACTGGACAAAACCGATCAACGCAAAGATAATGTAAACAATTGGCAGGCTGAGAGAATCCATTCCAAAGGTTATGACCAACCAAACAATGATAAAAACAAAGCTACCAGTAATCATGCCTGTCTGAGGTTTAACAAAACCGCTGAACAAACTGCCGAAGATCATGCAAATGGCTGAAATCATTAATATATTGGCAGCTAAGCTATCGCTATATCCGTAAACAGTCTGTAAAAAGACACCACCCCAGAGTGCGCAGAGTACCTGTCCAGAACTATTTACACCTATAAAAAATAATACAACTAACCATGTTTCAGGCCGTGTCACAGCTATTTTTAAATTGTCCCAGCCAGAAGTTTTAGGTGCAGTGGAAGTAGTCTTTGTCTCCTGTGCCTCCTGAAGGGCTTCTGCTTTTAAATCTTTGGGGCTGTCTATCACAAAGTAGGCAAGGACCAGCATTACTACTGATATTAACCCGATAATCTCAAAAGACATTCTCCAACCGACAGAATCCATCAACATAACAAGTGGGCGGGTTGCTAAAACACTACCCATTACACCCCAGCCCATAAATGAGCCCCATAGTTTTCCAAATTGTTTTCTATCAAACCATTCAGCAAGAAGTTTTGCCCCAGAAGCTGAAAATCCGGAAATGCCTACTGCTACAAGGATGCGGCTGATGACTAAAACAAGGTAGGATTGGGAAACGCCGAATAATAGGGAGCCGGCTGAAGTTATGACAAGACAAACAAGAAGAACTTTGCGCGGCCCCCATGTGTCATTTAGGGTGCCGACAGGAAACTGCATTAGAGCGTAAGTCCACATAAAAACCAGGCCTATAAAACCAAAACTTACTGAGGTTAGCCCGAAATCTCGGATTAACTGCTCTCCCATAACAGTAACTGCAGGTCTGTGGAAATTAGTTAACATATAAATGAGAAATGCAAGAACAGTTACTGCTAGGCGCTTATCAATTTTCATTTTTTTCTCGGCTCCTTTCTAAAATATTTTTTTGAGATAGCCTATTAGGTTTTTGATAGCCCTCCTTTCATAATATTATAAAGATGTCTAGACATATTAATGTTAACTTTATTATATTACTGATCATATGTATATACAATATGTAAAATTATCAATATTTCCATTAGATGTTTTGTATTTCATTAAATGCCTCATATACATTATTCTTTTTCTTATTTACTCTGTTTTTTGTTATTTTACATTATTAGGAACATGTGAGTGCTATATGTAACCGCAGTTTTAAGATTTTTCAGCGAGTGAACTCTGTTCGTTACTGTCCGTTTATTTACTGCTTTACTAGTTGCATGTCTGCTGCTTTCACCATATTATGCATCCTGGGTCATGTTCCA
>DULM01000099.1 GCA_012840405.1 Syntrophomonadaceae bacterium
ATAACACAAATCGTGTGCCTATGCCTTTTTCGATTTTTCTTCAGTCCCAAACCCGCTAACCCTTGATAATAAAGGATCGCTCTTCAAAAATTTCGCTCTGAATACCTCGGTAGTGTCGAACTCCGGTTTAGCTGCTTCAAACAATTGTTGAAAATCTGATGTAATGTCATTATTCATTTCTCTTAGCTCAACCCAAAAAAATTCCTCTGGCTCCCACATTAGCACCTGTCCACAAATAATCGTTCCTATATGCTCTCCGTCTATGATAATTGGTGCTGCCCATTCAATCAGCCCCGATGGGCAGCGAAAAATATACGGTTCCCCTAAAGCAGCTGCTTGTTTACCTGCTCTCTTGTATGCACCCTGGCATCTCCTAAACCCGTTTTGAAGCTGGAAAATTATCTTACAAAATTTAGAGCATTTTTTAATATCATTCCAAGAGAAAAGAGGCCTCCCTTCTGTATCGACTATATTCGCTACGAGGTTAGTAGTCGTCATAAAGGCATCTAAAATCTCTTTCAGCGTTTCAAGATCAATATAGTTAAGTATTTTGCTTTGGCCGGAGCTTGTCTTTTTCGATTGAACGTTCATTTTTTCACCCGTTCAATTATCTATTTTTTTTTACACTAATACTATTATAACATCATTTTACTCACATAAAGACAGCAATACCAAAAGGACAAAGTCAAAAAAAACAAACCCATAATTTAAGGGCTTACCGGATTTCTATAAATAAAGAGTGGGGTAATCAAAATTACCCCACTCTAGCTTTGTCCCATTTGATAATCCATAGTGTTAAATCCCTGGTGTATTAGATGTTTAGTTCTCCGTTTTGTAGATCAAGCGACCTTTTTTATTACCTCAGCATTTGCTAGCTCCATCTCTCCCGGTATTTTTGTAAAATTAGCTTTGTACAAGTCCCCGTGCAAGAGTTACCGCGCCGGCAGCATCGCTTGCATAACCATCTGCACCTATCTCATCAGCATAGTCCTGGGTAACCGGTGCGCCACCCACCATAACTTTAACTTTATCACGCAAGCCTGCTTCCTTAAGTGCATCTATTGTTGTTTTAAGGGCAGGCATAGTAGTGGTTAACAAAGCAGAAAGTCCAAGTATCTGCGGCTTTTTCTCCTCTACTGCTTTGACAATATCCTCAGCAGGAACATCGATTCCTATATCAATAACTTCAAATCCTGCGCCTTCCAGCATCATTGCCACCAAATTTTTACCAATATCATGGACATCGCCCTGTACAGTCCCGATAACTACAGTTCCCGCTGTTTCGGTTTCCTCACCGGTGAGATGAGGCTTTAGCACCTCCACCCCTGTTTTCATCGTCATGGCTGCGGCCAACATTTCCGGTAGGAATAGGTCTCCACTTTCAAATTTTTCACCAACAATATCCAATCCTTTGATCAGGCCTTCTTTTAGCAGGACTGAAGGAGCAACCCCGTCTGAAATACCTTCTTCTACCAGACCTTTAACATTATCCATGTCTGCATCCACAACACACTGTACAAGTTTATCTAGTTCCACATTATTTCATCCTTTCTGTTTTAATGCATCTTTTTAATATTAAAGTGGCTGTCAGGCGATATGTTAATTTAGGGGGTTTGTGGTAGTAATCGCCTGACAGAATATCTTTCCCTACTTCAGCATCTCAGCTGCTGCATTTTCCATGATTTTGGTTATTTCTTTGTCCAGTTCTGAGGATAATGGTTCTGATTCTTGTTCATCCTTTTTCAATAGTTCGTTAACACGTTCCCGTGCAACTGCCTGAATATCTTTTTTGCCCTTCTTAACCCAATCGCTCCACACTGAATCAAAACCTAGATCAGGTACGAATACCTCACCATTTCTCAAATATTTAACAGTATGTGGATGGGCAAGGAACATACCACCTTTGAGGGCACTAGCAAGCACATCAAACCCAAAAGCATCCTCATTAACAGCAAACCCTTTTGCTGCTTTTCTTACATTGGCATATATCTCGTTATCAATAACCAATTGTTCATATGAAGCAACCATCAAACTAGCCAGTCCACCAAAACCGGAAATATAGTTAGCCCCAGATAAAAATGGCAGGAGACAGTTAATGGCTTTTTCATAACCACTCTGGGTATCATATGTGCATGATGTGGAGCACATTCCATATAGATCTGACACAAAACCATAATATAAAGCCATCTGCGCACCCACCGCGCTTGCAATACCTGTCTCTGGAAGCCCTAATATTGAGCAGCCGGTTTTCATGTTAGCAAAAAACAACCTTGGACCATAAAGAAGAGGCGTCTCAGGATTAAACACGTAAGATACCACAGCAAAAGCAAGCAGTTCGGCATTTACCTGGGCCAGCCCTCCAGCGATAGATAAAGGAGCTGATAACCCACCCAAGGGAGCACTTAGCATAGATACCGGAATACCAGCAGAGATGATAATCTTCATGGCATCAGTAATCGCCTTGGGGAAATAGAGCGGTGATTCTGGTGAAATCCCCACAAGCCCGATTAGTTCTCTACCATCAGTTCCATCAAATAAATTGAAGAGTTCCACAAGGTATTTCGCTGTATTCGGGTCAGATGCAGTGGCATAAATGGGTTTTGTTGAATATCTGATTAACAGCTCAGCTTGTTTGAGTTGGTTTGTCTCAGCTGGTAGATCATTAGGATATACTAAAGCACATGGCATATCCAATTCGTCCAGTTGATTCATCAGGCGTGTAGTAGCAATAACATCATCTTGATTTGTCCTTCTGCACTCACCTGTTTCAAAATCAATGATATCTGGTATAGCGTTAGAAGAGTGAGAGACAACCGTTTCTAAATTCATTTCCACCTTTTTTCCTGTGCGACTTGTTAAGGTAAAACGGTTATGTTTTTTTGCGTTGGCAATGACATCGCCCACTAGATCAGGATTGATTTTAACCCTGTCCCCGACAACATCGCAGCCCAAATCAGATAATTGCTGCCTCAAATCAGCATCGTCAACCTTAATTCCTAATTCCTGCAAGATCCTAAGACTGGCTACATGAATTTGTTCAATTTTCTGGTCATCCAACAGCTTCAAGACCGGGTTAGCTCTCGCTTCAGTCATTATATCCTCCTCTTATTACTCACAAGTTGATTTTTTCAGTTCAGCTACTGTTACCTTTATTTCAATAGTTCTGCTGCTGCCGCATCGATGATTTCATTTACCTCCTGCTCCAAGTCCTCTGGCAGAGCTTTAACTTCATCCTGCTTCAACAATTCATGAACCCGCTCACGTGCAAGAGTTTTAATCTCTTTTTGTCCCTTTTTCTCCCAATCACTCCATACTGAGTCAAAGCCTAGCTTCGGTATAAAGAGTTCTCCACATCTCAAATATTTAACTGTGTGTGGATGTGCCAAAATCATGCCGCCATTGACAGCACTAGAAATAACATCCAGGCCGATCGTATCTTCATTGACCGTTACTCCATTAGCTACTCTCTTTATTAATCCCATAATCTCGTCGTCAATTGCCAACTGTTCATAGGAGGCAACCATCAGGCTGGCCATTGATCCATACCCGGAAATCCAGTTAGCCCCAGCCAGAGCAGGTACCAGAGCATTAATTGCATTTTCATAACCGTTCTGTCCATCAAAGGTACAGGATGTACAGCAAAGCCCATATAAATCAGAAAGAAAACCATTAGAAGACGCCAGTTGAGCAGCGGCAGCACTAACCAAACCTATTTCTGGTAACCCCATAATAGTGGAGCCTGTTTTCATATTGGCATAAAACAACCGGGAACCATAGAAGAGCGGTGTCTCCGGATTGATCACATAAGCAACTGAGGCAAATGCCAGTATCTCCGCGTTTACCTGAGCCAACCCTCCTGCCAGCGATAATGGGCCAGACATCCCACCCACAGGGGCGCTCAAGATCGATGTTGGGATTCCTGCAGAAATAATATGTTTCATAGTGTCACAAATAACTTGCGGTATCTTTAATGGAGATTCTGGTGAAACTCCCACAATCCCAATGGGGTTTTCAGCCAGTGATTCACTACCACCTGCAAAAGCCTGGAACAACTTAACCACATATTTGGCCTCACCAGGGCTAGAAATACCGGGGCCATAAATAGGTTTTTTGGAATACCTAAACATCAACTCAGTCTGTTTAACCTGGGTAATAGGAATGGGAACATCATCTGGATAAAGAAGCGAACAAGGTGTATCCAAGTTTTCCAATTGGTTCATCAGGCGCATCGTAGCAATGACATCATCAACAACCGGTTTTCTTTTCTGGCCAGTCTCCAAGTCAATTATTTCAGGAATACCCCCTGTGGCATGAGTCACAAGTGAGTGAGGGGTAATTTCAACCTTAATTCCGTCGCGGCTGGTTAAAGTGACATGATTGTGTTTTTTTACATTGGCAATTACTTCTTCTAATAGATCTGCCTTAAATTTGACACGATCGCCGTCAACATCGCATCCTCGCTCTGCTAATTCCTTTCTCAAGCCTTCATCATCGATCTGAACCCCTAATTCCCGCAGTATTTTAAAACTGGCTTCATTAAGCTGCGCAATCTCCTGGTCGGTTAATACCTTTAAAATGCTTCTGGCCAATTTGTACCATTCCTTTCCTTTTCTTCTCTCTCAAAGTACACTTTAGATTTAATAACGCTTTATTGAATAGATTAGCTGCTTTAAGTGACCTCTGGCGGTACCATGGGTATCGCCTTTTTCCAGGGTACCGCCATACAAAGCCACTAACGTATAGTCTTATACAGCTTGAACATTTAATACTAATATTTCAAATCTTAATAAAATCAAGCGGCTTCATTTGCTGCTTTTTTGCTACTATAAATCATTTTGCGTTTTTCCTTGGTAATATTCAGCCATACTACAGTTGCTATCAGGCCGATAATCCCAAGTGCGGCAAGAAATCCAAAGTAGTACTGATATCCTAATGCTCCAGGAAATTTGTCCAAAAGAATTCCAGCAACAAGCGGAGAAACTATTTCCGCACTGTAGCCCAAAGGTGCGATAATTGCTAACGCTGTTCCAGTATACTCGGTGGGGTAATCCCCTTCTTCAAGTATCGCATAATGCAAAGCCTGTATTGCGTACATAGAAGTGTAAATACAAGCCGCAAATACAACAACCATATAAACCAGACTGGCTTTTCCAGGTGTAAATGTAACACCTAAAATACCTGCTACCATTATGGCAAAGCTAACAAGCATTACTTTTGATGAGCCAACCCGGTCACCTAAAATTCCTGCAACAAAACAGCCTACAGGACGACAATACTGTGAGAATATTGTGAATGCTGCAGCAAGAACCACACTAGCTCCGAATACTTCTGTTGTGTATGGAGTTATATAGTAGTAGCCAATTAGCGTTGAATAAGATGTAAAGATTATAAGAATTACCAGCCAGGTATGAGGCATTTTTAAAACCTTTTTCAATACAGGGATATTAAATAAGGGTTTTTTCTCCTCTACAGCTTGTGCGTCTTGGGTATCACCCTCTTCTTTTATATCCTTTAATTTAATGAATATAAGAATACCCAACAGCACACAGACAGCAGAGTAAGCAAAAATAATAGCCGATAACCCCAACTTATCAGAAACATTGTTTGATATGAATGAGAACATCGCCAATATAAGGGAGGCGTGAATGATATTTGTGATTCCTCTACCACCTTCCATAAACCCGAAGGCTTTACCCTGCTCATCAGAGTCTGCGATAGAGCGAATCGCTTTAACTAATGCGCACCAAAAAGTCAAAATAGATGTTACTCCCCACAATGCATGCACTGCAAGCACAACCGGGTAGGGAGGATATAGTAGCAAAACAAACCCTAATCCACCTGTGGCGACAAGGGAAATGGTGATCAGCTTTCTGGCAGAGAATTTATCCGCTAAAGCTCCACCAATAACATAAGAAAACACACTTAAAACACCATATGCACTACCAAGACTGCCCATCTGGGTATTCGTTAAATTAAAACAGCTTACAAACACATCATAGTAATAGTTTCTAAAGTAAGGAAGTGCATAAATCATTGCACCGGCTATTGTCAAAAGGATTAAAGTAAATATATTCTCTTTAAGCTTACTTTTGGCTTGTGTCATTTTATAGCTCCTCCTGGTTTGTTATTAGTAAAGTCAGGTTCATATCTGGAGTATTTAATATTTAATAATGTGATCCTCAAGTTTTTTGGATGTTTTTGTTAGAATACGATGTCCATCTTTTGTGACCAATACATTGTCCTCAATACGAACACCACCAATGCCTGGTAAATAGATACCTGGTTCAATTGTAAAAACCATACCTTCAGTAAGAGTAATATCATTGCTTGCTGATATATAAGGTTCTTCGTGGATATCAATTCCCAGACCATGGCCTGTTCTGTGCAAAAACTGTTCACCGTAGCCTGCATTTGTAATATAATCTCTCGCAGCCTTGTCAACTTCAGATGCCTTTACACCTGGTTTAACCTTTTCGATAGCAGCAAGGTTTGCACCCAATACAATTTCATAAATCTCAGCAAGCTTTTTATTTCCCACATTACCCAGGAAAAGGCAGCGTGTAATGTCCGACCAGTAGTGCTTGTAATAAGCGCAGAAGTCCAAAAGGATAATATCCCCTTCTTTAAATGCATAGTCACTGGGCATTGCATGAATATTAGCTGTGTTTTCACCTCCAAGAACCAAAATAATGAATTCATCGGTTACTACACCAGGAAACTTAGTAATATACTCATACATCAGCATAAATAACTCTTTTTCGGTCATGCCAGGCTTGACCAACTTTGACACATACTCTAGGGTACTATCAACAATTTCCGCAGCTCTTTGAATGGTTTCAATCTCTGTCTCATCTTTACACATTCGCATCTTTGCAATATTTTCGCCTACATCAAACAACTTGCAGCCGAGCTTGCTGAATTTTTCACCAATTGCTATGTTGAAATACCCCTTCTCAATAGCAATTGCTTCCTCTCCTCCTACAGCATCGGCAATAACTTTATCCGGGCCTTCACTATCAAGGTAGGTTATTTCGGGTACTGTTCCCTTCATACAGTTGGTATCCACACTGGGGAGTATCATTAAAGATGTCCTGTTTTTTGCGTCTAATACTAGTGCAGCAAATCTCTCGTAGGGGGTGATCTTAATTCCTGTGAAGTACAATACAGATTTTGGATTGCCGATAACCGCCTTGTTAAGTCCGGATTCATTTAACAGATCGTACATTCTGTTTCGTCTTTGTTCAAAAGCATTAATCATAAATTCATCCCCTATCTAATAACTATTTCATCCAGCTCTTTTGTGTAGCTAGTTAAGACCTTATGCCACCTTTTGTTACAACAACATCATCCTCAATACGAATACCACCGATATTCTCAAGATAGATTCCAGGCTCTATAGTAAATACCATCCCCTCCTCCAGAATCAGTTCATTTACATCATCCATATAGGGATCCTCATGAATGTCCAATCCGACACCATGGCCTGTGCGGTGCAGGAACTTTTCTCCGTATCCATGCTTTTCAATAATATCTCTAGCAGCCTGGTCAACCATTTTCGCAGGAATTCCCGGTTTAACGACATCAATTGCTGCCATATTTGCCTCTAAAACAATTTTATAGATATCTTTCAACTGATCGCTTGGCTCTCCAATAAAAAAGTTCCGGCTTAGATCAGCCCAGTAATACTGATAACAGGTGCAAAAATCAACTGTAACGGTATCTCCTTTTTTTAGAAGATTATCACTTGGCCAGCCGTGTGGATTTGCGGAGTTAGGACCTGCAAGGGTCTGGATACAAGTTGTCTCAGTAATAACACCAGGGGTCTTTGCCATATTGCAGTACAATTCCAGCGCCAGTTCCTTTTCAGATACACCCTCTTTCATCAACGGCATTAATTTTGCAAGGGCAATGTTTGCACATTCACTAGCCTTGATGATCAGGTCAATCTCTTTTTCATCTTTAATCATTCTCATTTTTTTGAATATATCAGTAACATCGACAACTGGGATATTCAGCTTGCTGATAAGATTTCCGATGCGCATTGAAAAATAATTCATCTCTACACCTAGCAGTGGACACCCTTCCAAAGCTGAAACAAGTGCCTTTATTGGCCCCTCGCTATCGTTATATACTATTTCCTTTACTGTAGTGCCGGACATGCAATTAAGATTTACACCCGGAATTATTGCACTGCATTCTTCCTTTTCAGCATCTAGCACAAGCCCTAAAAATCTATCATACGGGTGAAGCATAGCACCTGTAAGATAGTACATAGTAAGTGATTGCCCGACCAATGCCTTTGGAATTTGGTTCTCACGAAGATATTGATACGCCCTTTCCCTACGCTTTTCATAAACCTCTTGCCTCATAATAACCTCACTATCTTTCTTTATAATTATTTGTTAAATATTACAGTTCAAACTTCCTGAGAGGAACTTGGCAATGATTAATTTTAAACGTGACCGTAATAATCTCTGTGATTCACTACAGAATAAGCATAGTCCAGCAAAGTTCCCCAACTGAACACAGGCAGATCTATCTGAGCCTGTACTGCTCTTGCAAAAGGCTGCATGCCTGTACATTCAAACATAAATGCACCAATGGAAGGGTTCTTATCAACAAGGTCTCTGCACATCCTCAGCATTTCATTCTGTGCTTTTTCAAAATATGCTTCAGGGAGAGGCTTACGGACCTGTGCATTCCACAAGTTATCAAATTCCCTACAGTTATATTCATCCTGTGCCCCTGCCACGATAAAATTACTGTTCAGGTCTATGCCGACATTTTTTAAATGCTCATCCTTTAAAAAACGCTTCTGGGCAGCAATAATGGCAACGCATTTATCCTTACCAATTACTTGCTGGATAAACGGCACCTGTAATAGACTAGACATAAATACAGGGACATCCACATATCCAGCCACATCGGGCTGAAAATACGCGAAATAACCGCATTCTGCTGCAATTGCTCTACACCCCATCTTCTCTAGACGTTTTGCTGAATCCAATATCGGCTGCCTGCAGGGTGTTTTGTCTTCTGCCCAAACCAATTTATAAATATCAACACCCTCCACAATATCGTATTGAATGGGAAAATGATATGCACTTGCGTTTCTCACATCTCCCGGAAATCCAGGGTATACATCGTCCAAGATCATTATCCCAAGACCCATTCCATAGCAGCATTTACCTGGTCTTGCTTTAATATGATTAATATTGTGATCTCTTCCGGTATAAAACATATTGACCATCTCCATAAACTATTAAATACAAAAATAACTGCTACAGTATACTGATTAACACTATATCGCTATTTCATTAATGTGAAATCTGATAATAAATTACATTTATCACCTTCCATCTATTATTTCATAATAATGAAATTAACGCAATTTAATTTTACTATTCAAAAAACCATCCTGTCAATATATCATAAAAATAATTTCATGATTATGAAATTTACAATTTCGGAATATAAGACCAAACAAAAAAGCCGCCGATAAAAGTTGGCAGCTTTTTGCCTAAGTCGATTTTTAAACATATTTAAATTATGATTTTTAAATTATGATTTTTTCATAACCCAATAGCTGATACAGTCTTCTGCACTGGAATTAGACATGGAATGTGGAGTATTTGCACATATATAGAAAGAATCGCCTTCATATAATGTATATGTTTTTCCATTAATAGAAATTTCCATAGAACCCTGTACCACAATCCCCATTTCATCATAGGCATGACCCCATGTTTCATGAAAAGATACTCCCGGATGAAGAGTTATACATAAACACTCCATACCATAATTGCCATAATTAATAGACTCACACTTTAAAATATCATTATCAAGAAGAGTCACTCGATCATCTTTTTTGATAAGAGTATGTTCTTCCTTTTCAGGTGCAAGCAACTCTGTAATACTGACTCCGAGAATCTCACAAATCCGCTGCATATATTCCAGTGTTGGGCTAGAAATATTGCGTTCCAAGTTGCTTAAATAACCAATAGATAAACCTGTCTTTTCCGAAAGCTCTTTCAAAGTTAGATTTTTCTCTTTGCGCAGTTCTTTAAATCTATCACCTATCCGATCAAGGTAACTATCACCCATAATAAACTTCCTCCTCAAAAAAAAGCCTTTCTTGAACTTATTATACAATGAAATACAAAATTACACCATAGCTATTTCATTAATATGAAAATCCCCAAAACATTAAATTGCATTATTAACCGAAAAATCTTTCATAATTATGAAACGTTTTATTGTTTTACTTCTCTTCTTGTGCTAGAATTAATATAACACATTTCATTATTATGAAAAGTACTACGATATCAAAAAGGAGAGTTCACAATGAACCGTTGGTGTCCTAGCATTTTCAATGATATTATTGGCCCCGTTATGATTGGCCCCTCAAGTTCCCATACCTGTGGTCCTGCCCGCATAGGTTTTCTAGCCAGACAATTACTTCACCATAATTTGAAAAAGGCTACTATCGAATTTGCCAAAGACGGCGCTTACATCAATATGTACAGAGGTCAGCGTGCCAATTTTGGTTTTGCTGCTGGCCTGCTGGGGCATCGCCCTGAAAGTTACAGCCTGCGTAATGCCTTTGCAGAGGCAAAAGAAAAAAATATTGAGATAACATTTAAAAAAGGCGATTTCGAAGCTACTGTACCCAATCTCGCCCGTTTGATATTAGAAAGCGATGGAGGAGAAAAAGTTATAGTTTATTCAGACTCCACCGGAGGCGGCACTGTTAAACTTCTTAATATAGACGGTTTTGATGTTTCTATTGTTGGAGACTGCTATGAAATATTAATATTTATTAATAATAACGAAGAAGATCTTTTGGCAACAGTTGTGAATAAACTGAACGAGTTTTTTCCCGATAATGAAGGATTGACCACTTCTTTTTTGGGAAATAAAGCACTGATCAATATTAAACTCCGCAGCAATGTTACCCCTTCACATATTTCTGCAATCAAACAAATCGGTAATATTGAAGATATAAAAATTATTGAGCCGGTGCTGACTGTTTTGTCTAACAAAAACTGCAAAGTCCCCTTTAAAAGCGGTGAAGAACTATTAGCAAAGTCTATCAAAGAAAGTAAAGAGCTTTGGGAACTTGCCATTGATTATGAATGTGCCCGCAGTGGATGGACCAGGGACCAGGTGTTTTCACATATGAAGCAAATGGTTGATATCATGGAATCAGCCGTTCGTGAAGCCATGACAGGTAATATTGATATGTGTGGAATCATCGAACCAACAGCAGGTAAAATCAACAAAGCAGCCCAAAAAGGAAGCCCTTGGATAGACATGGGGGTTTTAAACACTGCGGTTCCATGGTCTATTGCAACTATGGAATACAGCAGTGCCATGGGCAGAGTGATCTGCGCACCTACTGGAGGTGCTGCAGGGGTTATACCCGGTGCTATACTGGGAGTTGCCGAAGCCTTGGGCCTGAGTATTGATGAAAAGGTAAAGGGTATGCTGGCATCTGCGGTAGTTGGTATCTGTATGGCAAAAGACTACAACTATTCTGCTGAATTATATGGCTGTCAGGTGGAACCAGGGGCTGCATCCGCAATGGCCGCAGCGGGTCTATGCTATTTTATGGGCGGTACAGTCAAACAATCGCTTGATGCAGCATCCTGTGCAATACAAAATATATTGGGAACAATTTGCGATCCTGTTGCCGGCTTGGTCCAAATTCCATGTATCAACAGAAATGCTATGTCCACTGCCAATGCAGTTGTAAGTGCCAATATTGTTATTAACGGTTTTGACCCCTGTATCCCACTTGATGAAGCTGCAGAAACCATGTTTAGAGTAGGAAAACAACTGCCATCTGAATTGCGCTGTACATGCAATGGCGGGCTGTGTATAACTCCTACCGGAATCAGGCTTGCAAAGGAACAGGAAGAAAGAAACAATAAAATCTGCGAATAAAGTAACTACCATATCAAAGGGCAGTTATACTCTGTATTTTATTGGGTATAACTGCCCTTCTTTCTTTGTTGCCTTCAGGAGATTATGAGTTATTCTTTGATATATTATGTTTTTTCTCTACCACAGCTACTAACCACTCTATACCCTTTTTCTTAAATCATAGAGACGCTCACGAGCTAACTTAACCAGCCATGGAGCAGCATCTTTTTCTCTGATAAGGCGCTGAAAAAAATCATAAGCATCTTTTTTATTTCCCAATTGAGAGGAAAGTTCAGCGATGAGATAGGTTATTTGATGAAGCTGGGAAGAATTTATAGCAGAAGATGTACTGTACGCCTTTTTGTAGTAAGTGAGCGCTTTCTGGCGCATCTCTCTCCCTGTTGTTTCATCCCCTGAATCCTCATAAAGCCAAGCTAAGTACAGGTATATCCTGGCTAACTTATCAGCTGGGCTACCGATTTTTTCGAGGCACTGGAGCACCAATTGATAGTTCTCTGCAGCCATTTCCGATTCTGTAAGCTGTTTGCTGTCGGATCTCCTCTTTTCAGCATTGAGATTCAGCGGTCGTCTGACCGAGGAAACCCTCTCAAAGTCTTGATTTAGGTTGGCGTAACTGCACTCGGGGCAGATAGTTACATTGTAGAGAAGCGGATTTAGTTCTTGATAGTGCATCCTTAAATCAGGGTCCTGTTTAATCAATTTAAGTTTGCTTAATCTAACCCGCCTGCTATTGAATGATGTACCGCAGACAGGACAGCTAACCTTTTTCTCATAAAAAAGATTGTTGGTAACGGACTGTGGATCTTTGCAGTTTTCGGTATGGTTTTCAGTTATTGGTGGTTGTATGATTTTTTGTCTTATATTTTCAGGAAGCTGTTCCTCCCCAAAAACAATAATCCTGCAACCCTCTTCCCCCGAATAGAGAAGCCCTCCTGCTCTAAATATGCTCCTTGCACCCATCTGTTTTGTTTGTGCACCTTTAACAATAACTGTTCCGTTGACAACTACACAGTATTTATTCTCATCTACTAATAGTCTGGTATTTGCGGGAACATCGGTGATCTGAGCCTCTTTGATTAACAACACCTATACTCCCTTCTGTGATCCACCAGTTTTAAATTGTGTTTGAATAATAGAGCTTTTGTATCATTTTCCATGTGATCGTAACATATAACCCTATAACCAGCAACTGCTATTAAAAAGAGGTTTTAAAGTGAATAGCTTCAGTCCATCTTCTGCAAGTCATTTTCAAGC
>DULM01000227.1 GCA_012840405.1 Syntrophomonadaceae bacterium
CCCCTGTTGCAGTAACAAGTTTAAAGTACAGGTTTGGTTTTGAACATGTTCCCCCTTACTTTCTAGAGTAAGGGGCATAATTATTTTTTAATGTAACAGCAACTATCTCAGGGCGATTGAAGATCCTGATTGGTACAATGCTGTTTCCTAATCCTCTGCTTACATACATAGTAGATGACCCTTTGTTATAGCTGCCGCTTGTATACTTAGGGAATAAGCCCTGATCAGGTGCAGCTAACCCACCTATTAGCGGCAATCTGACTTGACCGCCATGGGCGTGCCCGGCGAAAATCAGGTCTATCTTATGTTCACAATACAAATCAAATAGTTCAGGGCGATGGGTCAGTAACAGCTTAAACTCTTCACTGTTTGACCACTGCTCCAGTTGTGCCTCTAAATTGCTGATGTCTGTCTCTTCTAAATAATTTGATGTATAAAAATCTGGGTCAGCCAGGTCTAGAAGTTGTATTGTGCTGCTCCCTATTGAAAGATCAAGAGCTGTATCATCCATTATATAAACTCCTAAATCATCTAACCGCTGCTTTATTTGGGAATAGCACCCTGACCATGCCTCATGGTTTCCGGAAACATAATAGGTAGGGGCAATTTTCACTGCACCCCTCATAAAACACTCAGCTGTATCCAGATCAAATCTACGCCTATCTATCAGATCCCCAGTTACAATAATAAGATCAGGTGACAAGTTCTCAATCCGGTTCAGCAGCTTAGCTTGTTCTTTGCCAAACATTTTATTGTGCAAATCAGATATGTGAACAATTTTAAAATTGTTGAAGTCTGCAGGCAGCCTGGAATTGTGATAGACAAAATGTGAAACAACAATACTGTTGTTCTGCCATAGGCAAAAGGCTATAAATACAATAACTATACTGATCCATATAATAATTTTTAATGTCTTGTTAAGTTTTTTCATTTGGAAAACATCCTAAAACATAAATTATCTACACAACAGCCTTTTTGGATTATACGGTCATTTTTTTTGGCATCTGCATCCTGGGCAGAGCCGATAGCTACTCCGATAGCTAGACCCAAGCACAAGCCCAATGCCAGATTGTCGCGTTCAAAGACTCAAATTTGCCCTAATTGTGCTAAATGGTTTTCGATATACCAGTCGATGATTTGTCTGGCAATACTCATTTTCGGCGGAAGTTCCGGAAGGTTGTGTAGGTCAAACCAGCCGGCATCAGTGATCTCCTCACCATCCACAGTTACTTCTCCGCTGTCATACTCAGCGATAAATCCGATCATCAGTCTGTCAGGCGGCCACGGTTGACTGCCGAAATACCGGATGTTCTTAACCTTGATGCCGACTTCTTCCAAAATTTCTCTTTGCACAGCTTCCTCAAGTGTTTCTCCTGGCTCAACAAATCCGGCGATCACACTGTACATCTTTCCAGGATACTTCGGATGAGCCAGGAGTATCTTGTCCCCTTTCAGTACTCCAGTAATAACCACAGGTGAAATATGCGTATACCTTGTTAATCCACACCGAGGACACACCTTTGCCCTCTCTGCAGCCAGATTCTCTGTCCTTGTCCCACAGCGACCACAGTATTGGTGGGTTTGATCCCAGAGCAGGATTTGCCGCGCCCGACCAGCCAAGGCGTAGATATCTTCTTCCAAGACATCATATAAAGATAGCAATTCCCTGAAAACCATTCCCTCCGGATACTCTAAATCAGCAGCATCTTCCATGGCATAACAAGCTTTACCCATCAATATACCGAGGTACTGTTTTCTGATTGGTGTTATATCAAGTTCAATATCTTTAGCACAATGGATACTAGCCTTCCCCTCTTCCAAATAAATCAGCAGCATATTGCCACGGAAAACAAACAAATAAGCCTGCTCATCAGGTTCACCTGACGATCTAACTGCTGGTACATATCGTTGATATAAACTACCATTTGACACCTGCATCACCCCCCTAGAAGGTGGCAAGGGGACCTTTCGTTTGCTTCCTCATCGTCTCTTACACCTTTACTATTCTTCGGCGAAAGTGAGGGTCGAACCTCCCAGTTTCATGAATTTTTACATAAGTCCAGCTAATTTCCATGTGACAAGGGTGTGACAAGGGGACAGGGGTCGTGTCACGCGACCATGACGAGGGAACGGGCGGCGTGTCAACGTAGTTGGTCGTTGGTTATTAGCCGGCAGCAGACCTGTCCCCCTGATCGAGCTCTGGAACACTTAGTACTTACGCAGGTAATAAATGTAATGTCCGAAATAGATAATAACCACAGCCAGGAGAAAGATACAGGCGTCTACGGGGACCCTTCCGGTGCTGCCTGTTTCACCACCGATATAAGCCAGAAGAAGCAGTAGGCCCCAAAGAATAGCAGCATGGGCTGTTTTCCCTGTGATATATTCGGCACGTTCATCGGGCAGCAGGGAAG
>DULM01000100.1 GCA_012840405.1 Syntrophomonadaceae bacterium
CCAAAGCCCTCACCCCGGGTTTTCATATACATCTCTTCCAGACTGTATTTTTTCCCTTTTTCCGGTACAGCCCTAAACCCGTAGCGGACACCATCAAAGCGCGCCAGATTGGAACTGGCTTCAGCAGAAGCAAGAATGTGATATACGGGAACAGATTTTGCTGCTGCTATCGGCAGAGAGCACTCATCAACAACAGCACCCAATTCCTCTAGCTTATTAACAGCTTTTTTGAACACTTCAGCAACCCTCGGGTCTAAACCGTCCTCTAGCATTTCCCGGACAACCCCGATCCTTTTACCTTTGATCTCGCCGGTTAAAAAGCTGGTGTAATCGGGAACATTCCTCTTAACAGAAGTGGAATCCAGAGGGTCATGGCCAGCGATGGCGTTCAATACCAATGCACAATCACGCACATCCTTGGTCAGCGGCCCCACCTGATCCATTGATGAGGCAAAAGCAACAACCCCATTACGGGACACCAAACCATAGGTGGGCTTCATCCCCACAATACCGCAAAAAGCTGCAGGCTGTCTGATCGAACCCCCAGTATCTGAGCCAAGAGCGAAAATAGCTTCACCTGCTGCTACAGCTGCGGCAGACCCACCGCTGGAACCTCCGGGAACCCGGTCAAGATCCCAAGGGTTATGGGTAGGAAAGAAATAGGAAGATTCAGTAGAAGAACCCATGGCGAACTCATCCATATTCAGCTTACCAAGGAGAACAGCACTGTTTTCCAACAGCTTGTCAACAACAGTAGCACTGTAAGGAGGGATAAAATCCTCCAGCATGCGAGAAGAACAGGTGGTGCGAACCCCTTTGGTACAAAAGTTATCCTTGAGTGCCATTGGGATTCCTGCCAGAGGAGGCAGAGCATCCCCTTTGTTCCTGCGCTCATGGACATTCCTAGCGTCATTAAGAGCATTTTCCTCAGTAATAGTAACATAGGCGCGCACATCACCATCGATCTGCTGAATCCGCTTTAAGACTGCACTGGTGATCTCTATATCAGTTATCTCTCTTTTTTTCAGCAAATCACTTAATTCGTGAGCAGTGAGATCAAAAATCTCCATTGATCTGAACTCCTTTATCTAAATTTATTAAGAATTTTTAATAAAGTTAGCGAGGTCTCCCCCCGCTAATCCTGCAGCAATGCTTCAAATTGTTGCGATAACTTATAATATGCGGGGAACTTTGAAAAAACCCCTTTCATGTTCAGGCGCGTTTTGGAAGACTTCCTCCGGTGCCAGGGGTTGGTGGCCATCTTCATCCTGTCTCCAAACATTCTGAAGAGGCAACAAATAAAAAGTCGGCTCAACATTTTCCGTATCGATCTCATTAATGGTTTCCACATACTGGAGCAGGTTATTCAACTGGCCTTGCAGATCAGTCAATTCCTCCTCATCAAAAGCTATCTGCGCAAGTACAGCTAACTCCTCCATATCTTTCCTGCTCAATGCCATTTGACAGCACCTCCGTCTTCCATTTTAATATTTTGGCTTCATAAATTTGAAAACTATCCAATAAATTATAACAGAAGCAAAGCAAACTGTGCAATCTAAACAAAGAGCAATAGCCGAATTCAGTAGCAGAAAGCGGAGCGCAAGGATAAAACTCTGCCCCCAACTCTACACCATCTGGAGTAGTTCATCTTCACTGATAATGGGAATGCCCAACTGTTTGGCCTTATCATACTTCTGACCAGGGTCAGAACCTGCCACCACATAATCTGTTTTTTTACTCACACTGGATGAAACCTTACCACCATGTTTTTTAATCAATTCCTCAGCCTCTTTACGGGATAGGTTGGGAAGTGTTCCTGTAAGGACAAAAACCTTTCCCGCTAAAACAAGTTCACCCTTTTCCTCATTTCTTTCCTGTTCCATCTTCACTCCGGCTCTTTTCAGTTTGGCAATTAAGCGGCTAGTCTGTTCCTGCTGAAAGAAGATCTCAATACTACGGGCGATCTTTGGCCCTATTTCCGGAATCCCAGTCAACTCCTCAAAACTCGCCCTGGCTAAAGCATCCAGTGAGCCGAACTTATTTGCCAGGGTCTCTGCTGCCTTGATTCCAACATGACGGATCCCCAGGGCATAGAGAAGATGTGCCAATCCCCTCTCCTTGCTCCTTTCAACGGCACGCACAATATTATCAGCAGACTTCTCTCCCATCCTCTCCAGTTCAGCCAGTTCTTCTCTAGAGAGGGAATAGATATCTGCAGGGTCGCTGATCAGTTTCTTATCCACAAGCTGTTCTACCAGTGCAGGGCCCATACCCTCCACATCCATGGCTTCCCTGGATACAAAGTGAATAACCAGTTCTTTCAGCTGAGCAGGGCAGGCAACGCCTGTACAGCGGGCAGCCACCTCCCCTTCTAAATGCAGCACCTCGCTACCGCAGACCGGGCAGTAATCAGGCATCTTAAAAACTTTCTCCTCACCGGTCCTGCGCTCAGGGAGCACCCGCACCACCTCTGGGATCACATCCCCGGCCCGCTGCACCACAACATAATCGCCAATACGCACATCCTTTTGACGGATCATCTCTTCATTGTGCAGTGTCGCCCGGGATACGGTCACACCACCGACCTGTACCGGTTCCAGGATAGCTGTCGGTGTAAGCACTCCAGTCCTTCCCACTCTGACAAAAATATCCTTCACCCGGGTAACCGCCTGCTCTGCAGGAAATTTAAAGGCTATTGCCCAGCGGGGGCTTTTCGCTGTATACCCAAGAATATCGTAGAGGTGCAGGGGGTTAACCTTGACCACCAAACCATCAATATCATAGTTTAAAGTATGTCTCTTTTCGATCCACTGATTGCAGCAGTCAACCACCTCTTCTATATCACGGCAGTAACTGCTCTGCTCTTGGACAGAAAAGCCAAATTCCCGCAGCAGAGATAAAGCCTCCCACTGGCTGCTGATCTCTCTATCAATACCTTCCAGTATCTGATAAACATAAACGCCCAGTGTTCTCCCTGCAGTAACCCTGGGATCCAACTGGCGCAGCGAACCTGCTGCAGCATTCCTGGGATTGGCAAAGGGCTGTTCCCCCTTGGCATCTCTCTCTTCATTAAGCAGTGCAAAAGCCTTTTTGGGCATAAAGGCCTCTCCCCGCACCACCAGTCGCGGAGGCGCCCCCTTCAACCTTTTGGGCAGCAAACGCACTGCCCGCAGGTTTTCCGTAATATCCTCCCCGGTAATGCCATCACCCCTGGTGGCACCCAGGACAAATTCCCCATTTTCATAAGTAAGCACAACGGTCAGCCCGTCAATCTTCGGCTCCACTACATAATCAACCTTTGTTCCCGACAACTGCCGCACCCGGCGGTCGAAATCCCGCAATTCCCCTTCATCAAAAGCATTGGCCAGACTGAATAAAGGTGTTGTGTGCCTGACCGAACGGAACTGCTCTAAAGGGGCACCCCCTACCCGCTGGGTTGGTGAATCAGGGGTAATCAATTCTGGAAATTCCCTCTCCAAGCTCTCCAATTCCCTCATCAGAGAATCATATTCCTGATCTGTGATCAGAGGGTTGTCCAAAACATAATAATGGTAATCATGTTTTCTGATCTCACTGCGCAGTTCTTCAACCTTTCGTCTTGCTTCATCAAGTGAAGGCATCCCGCATTCCTCCCCGTTTCAGGGTGCAAAAATTGTATCAATATTATACCAGATATATCCAATAATCATTCTCCAGCAGATGATTTAGACCCTTTTTTGGCAATTTATATTGCAGAAATAAATGCAGTTTGACAGCAAATGATTCATAAGTCAACACTCTAAAAAAGTCTAACACTACGTTAACACTACTAGCCGTGCCAATTGAGGTATGATCTGTTTTTTACGGGACATCACCCCGGGAAGGAAAAGGCTCCCTTCCCTGACCTTTTTACCAAAGGCCTGTTCCACAATCTTATTCTCTCCTGCCACAAGCAGCTCAGTCCCTTCCCGAATGATGTCGGTCAGCATCATCAACACCAGGTCATATCCCTGTTCTTGAACCAAACGATTCATTTCATCAAGGAGAGAGCCCTTTACATCAATAAAGCCCTCGATACCCAGGGTCTCCACTTGACCCACCCCTATCTTTAAATCCCCTAATCGGAATTCCTTAAAATCATCCTGGAGTATTTCCCTGACCGGTCGCTCTGCCAGGGAAGAACCGGAACGAAACATCTCCCGTCCAAAAGCCTCCAGTTCGATACCAGCTCTCAGCTTAAGCATTTCAGCCATTTGACGATCTCTGCTGGTACAGGTAGGGGACTTAAATAAGACTGTATCTGATAAGATTCCAGCGCAAAGCAGGCCGGCTATCTGGGGAGATGGCTCAACCTTCTGCTCTTGATAAATATAACCGATGATGGTGCAGCTGCTGCCCACAGGTTCACAGCGGAAAAAAAGGGGTTCTCCTGTCTGCACATCCCCTAGGCGGTGGTGGTCGATGATTTCCAGAATTTCCGCCTGCTCAATACCCGCCACAGACTGAGAGCGTTCATTGTGGTCCACCAGGATCAGTTGTTTCCTTTTTAAACCGAGCAGATCATAACGGGCAACCATCCCCAGCAGTCGATAATGCTCATCAACAACCGGATAATTGCGGTACCTGGTTTCCAACATCACTTTTTTCACCTGGTCAACTAGATCATCATCCTGAAAATAAACTATATTCTCTGTTTTCATCAGAGCGGAAACAGGGGTATTCAGGATCTCCTGAGTACGGGAACCACCGGTCACCTGCTCTAACCCCAGTTCCATCAGTAAGTAGTGGGCCAGGTCACCGGTTGTCAGCAACCCTTGCAAACGCTGCTCACCATCCACCACAGGAAGGGTTTTTACCCCTTTATCCCTCATCAGCCTTCCTGCTTCCTGCAGTGTTGTCTCCTGACTGCAACTATAAACATCCCTTCGCATCATATCACTGACTCGAGGGTAAACATCAGCAACTAGGGAGGGCGCTTCAACGCCAAAATAGTCCAGCACATATTCGGTTTCCCGGTTAATAGCCCCCAGACGCCCAGGGGCAGCCTCCTCCCCCAACTTCTGCTTAAGAGCAGCATAGGCAATAGCAGAACAAATAGAATCTGTATCAGGATTACGGTGCCCTAGCACCCAGATTTTCCTTTCCAAGTTGTCACTCCCTTTGTTTACAAACACCACCGATTGCCAATCCAGCCATCGATGACCAGCTAGTAACAATCAATTACTGTTCTTATATTTTCTTCAAAGGTGCATATTTAGCCAGCAGATGCTTAAATCCTGCGGTTTCGAAAGACACAAAGATCTCCAGATCCCCACCAGGTCCGATCTTGGTTTCCATAACAACACCCCTGCCGAACTTTTTGTGCTCTACCTTTTCTCCCACTTTGAACAAACACTGCTCCTGGGGTGCTGTCACAGCTGCTGCCTCCTGTTTGGCTGCGCTGCTCTCCTTTAATGCATGATCAGCTGATTGCTCCCCTTTACCAACTGCGTTAACAACAGCATAACCCCCACCAACTGCCACAGGACAGAGGTAGTCCTCTGGGATCTCAGCTAAAAACCGGGAGGGTTCCCGAAATTCAACACTGCCATAAGATGAGCGGCGCATGGCCCGGGAAAGATACAGCTTTTTCATTGCTCTGGTTATTCCCACATAACAGAGCCGCCGCTCCTCCTCTAGTTCCTCCTCTTCATCCAAAGCATGGGCATGTGGGAAAAGCCCTTCCTCCATACCGGTTAGGAACACCACTGGGAATTCCATCCCTTTGGCGCTGTGGATGGTCATCAGGACCACTGCATTTTCTCCAGGCTGATAGTTATCAATATCAGTAACCAGAGCTAATTCCTCTAAAAAACCAGCCAGAGACCTGTCAGTCCCTGTAGAGTCATACTGCTGTGCCACAACCAAAAATTCTTTGAGGTTTTCCAGACGGGTTTCCGCTTCAATGGTTCTTTCATTTTCAAGCATAGCCAGATACCCCGTTTCATCCAGGATCCTTTCCACTAGATCCGCAATGGGCACAGCACCATCCAGGGCCCTCCAACCATTAACCATTTTAAAGAAATCCTTGATCGCCACCACAGCACGTGATCCCAGATCAGCCGACTCCGGGTGAGATAAGACATCAGCAAAGCTTCTGCCTGTTCTCAATGCTACCTCTTCCACCCGGGCGATGGTTGAATCACCTATTCCCCTTCTGGGAACATTGATGATCCTGCGCAGGGAAACCTCATCAGCAGGATTGGCCACCACCCGCAGGTAGGCCAGTATATCTTTTATCTCTTTGCGCTCATAAAACCGCTGTCCGCCATATATCCGGTAAGGTATAGCTGATCTGATGCATTCCTCCTCAATTGGCCTGGACTGAGAATGGGTTCGATAAAAAACCGCACAATCCCTGTATTCTGCACCACCCTCACTGACCATAGCTCTGATGGTTTCCCCAATAAATTTCGCCTCATCTTTTTCATCAAAAGCCTGATAGAAGTAAATTGGCTCCCCTTCCTTGTTAGAGGTCCACAACTCTTTGGGCTTTCTCCCCCTGTTATGAGAGATCAAAGCATTGGCCACATCGAGGATGTTCTGGGTTGAACGGTAGTTCTGTTCCAATTTGATCACACGGGCATCAGGATAATCCCGCTCAAAGTTAAGGATATTCCTGATATCAGCTCCCCGCCAGCCGTAGATCGATTGGTCATCATCCCCCACCACACAGATATTGCGCCAACCGCCAGCCAATTGGTGTACCAGCACATACTGGGCATGGTTGGTGTCCTGGTATTCATCCACCATTATGTACTGAAAGCGTTGCTGGTAATGCTCTAGTACCTGGGGTTCTGACTGAAAGAGCTTTACAGTCTGCATCAGCAGATCATCAAAATCCATTGCATTCTGCTGGAGCAGTTTCTTTTGATAAAGTGAATAAAGCTCTGCTATAGTCTCCTCCCGTATATTGCGTGCCATTTCCCTGTATTCTTCAGGGGTTATCAGCTCATTTTTTAAACTGCTGATTTCTGCCAGCACTCCCCGGGGCCGGAATTTGCGGTCATCGACTCGCAGTTCCTCGATGCAGTGTTTCATGACCGTCTGTTGGTCAGCTTCATCATAAATAATAAAGCTGTGATCAAAAGGAAGATAGCGTGCCTCTCTCCTGAGAATGCGCACAGCCATGGAATGAAAAGTGCTGATCCACACATCACGGGCATCTCTGCCTACTAAATACTCCACCCGTTCCCGCATCTCACCGGCAGCCCGATTGGTAAAGGTAACCGCCAGTATACGAAAAGGTGAGATGCCCAAACTCAATAGATAAGCGATACGGTAGGTCAAAACCCTGGTCTTTCCACTTCCTGCACCAGCAAATATAATCAATGGGCCTTCTGTATGTTTTACTGCAGCCAACTGCTGTGGGTTTAATTCTTTTTCCCAATCCATTTCAATCACCTACCGCCGCCGCTCTGCTAGCTTTTCTTTGATATCCTGGGGGCTGACACCGCATTCCACCAGCAGCACCAAAAGGTGATAGATCAGATCAGCTGTTTCTTCGATCAGTTCACTGCGGTTGTCCTCCATTGCAGCCACAACAGTTTCCACAGCCTCTTCCCCTACCTTCTGTGCAATCCTGCCCCTACCCTTTTTAAACAGCTTTGCTGTATAGGAACCCTCAGGTAAGGTCCTGTTTCGCTCCTGAATCAGGGCATACAAGTCATTAATAATATCAGCTGAACTTTGCTCTTCAGTAGTATTGCTCCCCACCACCCGGGAAAAACAGGATCTAGTTCCCTGATGGCAGGCTACACCTAACTGTTTCACCTTAATAAGCAGGGTATCTCCATCACAATCCAGCAGCACTTCTTTGATGTACTGATGGTTGCCACTGGTCTCACCCTTCAGCCAGAGAGCCTGTCTGCTCCTGCTGTAAAACCAAGTCATCCCACTTTCCAGTGACCTGCGCAATGACTCTCTGTTCATCCAGGCTACCATCAGCACCTCTTCATTCTCTGCATCCTGGATGACAGCCGGTACCAAACCGGCCTGATCAAACTTAACTTTAGCCAATATACTATCTATTTCTTTTCTATCAGTTAAAACCGGTTCTGCTCTCACAGCCTTACTAAAACTCCCCTCTCCGCTAAATATTCTTTTGCCTCTCTGATGGTGTATTCCCTGTAGTGAAAAATGGATGCAGCCAATGCTCCATCAGCTTTCCCTGTTGTAACAGCCTGGTAGATATGCTCAAGCTTTCCGGCACCACCAGAGGCTATCACCGGAATCTGCACTGTCTCACTGACAGCTCTGGTAAGCTCCAGGTCATAGCCGTCTTTGGTGCCATCACAGTCAAAGCTGGTCAAAAGTATCTCCCCGGCTCCCCGTTTTTCCATCTCCTGAGCCCAACTGACAGCATCTACTCCAGCGCTTTCAGTTCCGCCATGAGTAAGGGTTTCCCATTTTCCTGCTGCAGTCCGGCGGGCATCAATAGCAGCTACAATACGCCCTCTCCCAAACTCTCTAGCAGCCTCTATAACCAAGTCAGGATTTTTTACTGCAGCGGTTCCCAGAGAAACCTTATCAGCACCTGCCTCCAATAAAGTTCTGATATCATCAAGAGTTCTGATTCCTCCCCCAACTGTAAAGGGGATGGATATGTTGTCTGCCACCTGTTTAACCAAATGGACCATGGTTTTCCGGCCTTCAATCGTTGCTGTAATATCAAGAAAAACCAACTCATCTGCTCCTTGTGCCTCATACTCCACAGCCATAGCCACAGGGTCACCGGCATCCCTTAAATCGCCGAACTTGATACCTTTGACAACCCTGCCCTCCTTGACATCTAAACAGGGAATGATGCGTTTGATGCCCATGTAAACTCCTCCTAAATCTATCTAAAATACCGGCCGCTCACCGGGACAGTTCTGCAACACGACTTTATATATCTCTATCGCATGGCTTTGTATATCTTGCATGCTGCTCAAGGGCAACCTACTGACGCAGCTTTTATATATCACTGCCGCACAGTTTTGTGTATTCTGCTGGCTCAGCGGTATATCCCTGCTAGCGCAGCTTTTGTATATCCATGCCGCTTGCGGCTTAAGTTCCGGTTGAACTTGCCCCTATACTATCCGCAGACGACAGCTGACCGGCTCCTATGACGCCATCCATTTTAGAAGTCAGATGCCAGAAGTCTGGTGTCAGAATTAAAATGTTGAATTAGATGTCATAACCGGTTCTTATTACTAGAAATTATCGATTAGTTAGTAACAACCTCCACAGACCGCTGCGCCGGCATGGATATTACAGAACCACGGATATACCGAACACAGAGATAAACTGAACAACAAAAATAACTTAATAATCAGGGGTACAACTCTAAGCTCCAACAGCAGCGAGAGCCTCTCGGAGAGTAAATTTACCCTCATAGAGCGCTTTACCGATGATAACCCCTTCCACCCCTAGGGATTCCAGAGGCCGCAGTTTTCTCAGATCTTCCAGTGTTCCTACCCCACCTGAAGCGATTACATACATCCCGGTTTTTTCTGCCAGTTCAGATGTTGCCTGTATATTAGGTCCGGTCAGCATCCCATCTTTGCTGGTATCGGTAAACACAAGCCGTCTGCAGCCCAGATCCCGCATCTGGCAGGCAACATCTAAAAAATGCCTTGAGGAGATGTCCTGCCATCCCTTGACCGCCACAAAACCATCCCTGGCGTCGATCCCCACAATTACCCGTTCCCAGCCAAAAGTTGCACAAGCATCCTTCACCAGATCCGGATCGGTGATCGCCACGGTCCCCAGGATCACCCTCTGCACACCAGCACTAAAGGCTTCTTTGATCTGTTCCAGTGTCCTGATGCCTCCTCCCAGTTGCACCGGAAGCCCAGCCCTTTTGATGATCTCTCTAACCACAGGCAGTTGCCGCGGCTCACCGGTAAAAGCGCCATCAAGGTCTACCAAATGCAGCCACTGGGCTCCTGCATTTTTCCAACAGAGAGCGGTTTTGACTGGGTCATCATCATAAACGGTTTCTGCATCTGCACGCCCCTGTAGTAAACGGACACATTTGCCTCTTCTTAGATCAATCGCCGGAAAAATCAGCATAATTCTAACCTCCTGGGTACCAGAAAGACATCTGTAACTCCACAAAATCCTCTTGACGGGAAAGATCCACATCCATCCACTAATAACCAACCATTAATAGAGGTCAGAAGCCAGAGGTCGGAAGTCGGAAAAACTGAAAGCAGAAGCCTGATGTCAGAAATGACAGCGTGTTCTGACTAATATTTTCCCCAATACCAATCAACCAACCACCAGCCATCAACTACTAACGACTAACCACTAACCACCAACCACCATTAAAGCTTTCCTTTGGTTGATGGGATTCCCCTTTCCCGCTCACTGAAGGCAACTGCCTCCCGCAAGGCCCGGGCAAAGCCCTTGAAAAGCGCCTCTATAATATGATGGGTGTTATCACCACTGAGCAAATGCATGTGGAGGGTGATCCCTGCATTATTTATTATGGCTCTAAAAAACTCAGGTACCAGTTCTACCGGCAGATCCCCTACAACCTGTCCTGGCGCTTTGACTGCATAGCTCATAAATGGCCTGCCGCTGAGATCCAAGGCAACAATCGCCAGGGCTTCATCCATAGGGATCATAGCGCTGCCATACCTATTGATCCCCTTTTTATCGCCCAAGGCTTTCTGTAGTGCCATCCCTAGACAGATACCGATATCCTCCACAGTATGATGGGCATCCACATACAGATCCCCGACCGCCTCCACCCTCAGATCAATTAAGGCATGCCGCGCCAGTAGATGCAGCATATGATCAAGAAAGCCAACACCCGTTTCGCCTTCAAAGGCGCCGCTCCCATCAAGGTTCAGGCTTAACTTAACACTGGTTTCAGCTGTTACCCTTTCTACTTGAGCTTGCCGCATCATAACCCCTCCAACCTTTTGGCAACTGCCCGGGCATGGGCATCTAACCCCTCTTCCTCAGCCAGCCTGACAATATGGGACCCCCATTTTTTAAGGGCATCTTTGGTGGTATAGATCACACTGGTGCGCTTCAAGAAATCCTCCACACTCAATGGTGAAAAGAATCTCGCCGTCCCACCTGTAGGCAGCACATGGTTTGGCCCTGCCAGGTAATCTCCTACCGGTTCAGAGGAATAAGCACCCAAAAAAACCGCACCTGCGTTTTTGATCTGTCCCAGTAAGGAAAAGGGATCCTCCACATAAAGCTCTAAGTGTTCAGGTGCCAGTTCATTGGCCAGTTCTACAGCATCCTGTAAGTCGTCCACCACCACTGCTGCACTGCAGTTTTCTAGAGCCCTTGAGGCGATCTCTTTCCTAGGCAGTACTGCCAGCTGTTTCTCCACTTCCTCCTGTACCCTCTCCGCTAAGGCCCCGTCAGGTGTTACCAGGATAGCCGCAGCCATGCTGTCATGCTCTGCTTGGGAGAGCAGGTCAGCAGCCACCAGTTCCGGGTCCGCAGAGCTATCTGCCACAATCACAATTTCACTGGGCCCTGCCAGCATATCGATATCCACCAGTCCAAAAACCAACCTCTTGGCAACAGTGACATAGATGTTTCCCGGCCCAACAATCTTATCCACCTTAGGGATCGATTCTGTCCCATAGGCCAGGGCAGCGATAGCCTGTACACCCCCAACCTTGAAAATCTTCGTCACCCCTGCCTCGACAGCAGCGACCAAAACAAGAGGGAGTATTGAACCATCACTTCTAGGTGGTGTCACCATAATGATCTCCCTCACCCCAGCCACTTTCGCGGGCAGGGCATTCATTAAAACAGAAGAGGGATAAGCAG
Source organism: Syntrophomonadaceae bacterium (assembly GCA_012840405.1). Lineage (GTDB taxonomy): Bacteria > Bacillota > DSM-12270 > Thermacetogeniales > Thermacetogeniaceae > DTU068. The sequence continues at coordinate 11,806 of DULM01000100.1, forward strand.
CAGTACCGCCGGGAACATAGATACCGGCTCGATCCAGCGGCCTGTACAACTGTCCAAGCACCTCTCCGTTCTCCCCGGGTTGAAACCAGGACTGGAAGTGCTGCCTTTGGTGAAAATCCTGAATGCGGTCCCTGGCCAGGCGCAGAGACTCCAGTAGTTCGGGAGACAGCTTTTGATATGCTTCCTCAATCTCTGCTTCTGTAACCTGTAATTGCTCAGCGGTTAGATCAGCATGATCAAACTTCTTTGTGGCAGCCAGGACACCAGCATCCCCCTGCTCCCGAACATGTTGGATGATCTCCCGTACTCCTGCTTCCAGCTCTTCACCTCGGTGCTCCCTGGCTCTCAGTTGAGAAACCAGATCATCTTTAAGTGATACCACCTTCAACATTTCTGTGTCCTCCTTCTGATCAAATGACATCTCTCCAAAATAACCCGGCCCTGATAATGCTCAGCAGGGGGGTAGATGCACTTTTTTTATGGCATCAATAAATGAAACCAATTGGTGATGTTTAACCCGGTAGGAAACTCTGTTAGCAACCAACCTAGCGGTGGCTCCAGTGATCTGTTCAATTGCTACCAGCTTATTTTCCCGCAGTGTTCTTCCGGTTGAAACCAAATCGATGATCACCTCAGCCAGTCCCACCAGAGGCGCCAGTTCAATATTACCGGAAAGTTTGATAATCTCACCTGGGAGACTGCGGCTGCGTAGATAAGACTCCGCAACCTTAGGAAATTTTGTTGCTACCCGCAGCCGTCCAAAACGGGACAGATAGGCAGAAAGCCCACCCTGATATAGCTCAAGTTTGGATTCGGGAACAGCTACCACAAATTTACACTCACCAAACCCCAGATCCATCAACTCACAGATATCCTTGCCCTGCTCCAGGATCACATCTTTCCCTGCAATACCCAAATCTGCAGCACCATACTCTACAAAAGTGGGAACATCAGCTGCACGGCAGATAAGATAGCGTATCCCTCTTTCCGGATCACTGTAAACCAGGCGGCGCCCGTCCCTTTCCAGATCGATTGCCATCAATCCGGCATCCTTTAAAACCTTCTCCACAAGGGGAAGCAGACGGCCTTTAGGCAATGCAAAAGTTATCACTTCTTTATTCATTTGCCTCACTCCACTTTCTCATCATGATCCATAACCAGTATGTGAGGTATCCCCTTCCGGGAGGCATAGGCTATAGCTTCCCGCCTGGGCCGTTCTGTCAGATCAACCTCTACAATAAAACCATCCTGTCTCAATTCCCTTGCTTTTTTCACTACCTCACCCATATCAGATCCAGTAATAAAATAATCAGGGATTTGATCATCATAGGAAGGGGATTGTTTATCCAGTGCATCCAGAACACGGTCTATGGTTAGGGCAAAACCAGTGGCTGGACAGGGAAAACCGAATTTAGCCAAAAGTTCATCATACCTCCCCCCACCACAGATGGGGTAGCCCACCTCCTGGACATAACACTCAAACACCAAGCCTGTATAGTAGCCCAAGCCCCGCAAAAGCGTAAGATCGATGCATACCTGATCGCAAAAACCGTAGTAAGACAAAATCTTCCAAACATGTCGCAGGCTTTTTAACCCCTGCTGTGCAGCTTCATCCTTGACCAGTTCATCTATCTCCTGGAGAATCTCAATACCACCGTGCAGGTAAGGCAGTGAAGCAAGCAGCTTTTTATACTTCCCTGTTAGCTGAGAATTCTCTACCAGTTGCTCCCAGGTCACAAGATCTTTTTTGCTCAGAGCTATCTTTGCCTGTTCCTGTTCTGCAGCTGAATAACCCGCCCCTTTTAAGATACCGGTCAGAACATCTACATGCCCAACTGTAATGGTGAAATCGTTAAGACCAGCCAGTTTCATGGATTCTGCGGCCAGGCTGATCACCTCTGCATCAGCATCAGGCCCTGCAGCACCTATCAACTCCACACCAGCCTGATAAAACTCGCGCTGACGCCCGGCATGGTTTTCCCTGCGAAAGATATTGGCTGTATAGCAGAAGCGCAATGGGAACTCCTGATCCCTCAACCGGGCACTGACCAAGCGGGCAATGGGAGTGGTCATATCAGGCCTCAAAACAGTGATCTGCCCGTTTTCATCGATAAACCTGTAAAGCTGATTGTGCAGCATGTCATCCAGTGCTGTCGCCAGCACATCATAGTACTCAAAGGTAGGTGTGACCACTTCCTGGTATCCCCAGGACCGGATCAGTTTCAGTAAATTATTTTCCAGTTCCCGCTTGCGGCGGGCCTCAGCAGGGAGGAGATCCCGCACCCCTCCCGGCATGAGAACTGTTCCTGAATTATCCATCTATCTTCCCTGCTTTCATACTACTGATTTATATCAATTAATAATATCATAAAATTTGTAATTAGGGCCACCTATTTCTTTTTTCTTAAAAAAAAAGCAGCAACTGCTGCTTATAAGTTAAGTCATATTATAACTATAGCAAAAATTAATGTCCTTTGATAGGAAGAGGGTCCAATATCAAGCCTGTTCGTGTTATTTCACAAGTGACTTTCACCTCAACGGCAACATGGGGAAGCCAGGCATCCCTCCAGTCATCCTTTACCTTTTCCCAGACCTCCGGGTATTCCCGGTAAAGCTTATCACCCAAACCGAGAAAATCGCTTCTCAGTTCCCGGGATCGCCTGATCGCTGCCTCAACATCTCTTTTGATGGCTTTTTCCTTCTCCCGCTCCAGCAGTTCTAATGCTTCCGCCTCGCCGACCGCGAGCCCCGTTTTCTCCACACATCATATATATCCTTCATCAGTTATTTCGATACGAAAAGATATATTATCTTCAGTGATCACCGGTTCGATGCGAGAACTCCCACTTGTTGTAACAAGAGATGCCCATAATCCTTCAGAGGGGGTAGGCACTGTAAAAATGCCGCCATCTATCTTGCCTTTAACCCAGCGCGCCCCCCTAGTTTCGCTTGGCCCCAAATATCCCACCAACTTATCTCCTCTAAACACACCGGCCCCTTCAAACATCAGCTGATTGTTTTCCGTGAATCCAGTTTTACTTTCTTCTGCCTTATTCTCCTGCATAGGCCTAACCCTGACAGCTGCTACAATGGCATCTCTTCCCTCTTCACTGATATCAGTTAAAAAATCGCCCAGCACAACAGGATAGAATGTGGGGTCAAAATGCCGGGGTGTTTCCATCTGAATTTTCACTGCCACCCCAGGTACTTTTTCCTGAACCGGTGCCCCTTTTAATAATACCTCCTGGGCGTTGCCGTGGGCCATAACCATCCAGATGGAACGGCGCATCTCCCAGTGGCGGACAAAAAAATCTACCACATGGGCTACACCCTCC
>DULM01000101.1 GCA_012840405.1 Syntrophomonadaceae bacterium
CTTGTTAGCGGTATGTTCGGCCACTTTTAAATCTACCTCATTTCAAGAAATATAAAGAAATCTTCTACAGAACATCCCGTGAATCCTTCGCCAAGTACAACAGTTGCAGTTAATGTTATCCTGAAGCTTGTTCAAACTACCTAATCAGTGCATAACAATGCTACCAACTTTATTATTTGCAAAACAGGTGCCAGCATGAACCAGTTTCGAAGAGATTATTACAGCTATTTCTCAAAATCATGCTAGCTGACCACACCCACTAATTAAGTTTGCAAAGCTGATATTTATCAAATGCAATTTTTGTGCCTGTATTAAATGAAAACCGGATCAAGGAGTTTTTGATAATCTATTGATCCGGCGCAATTTTTTGATCAGCATCATTGAATATTTTATATTTTTCTAGCATTTATCCGACATTACGCAATAACTGTTTCGTCCACCACCATGATTTATTACCTAGAACTGTTTACTTAAAGGGCAGCTCTGTAGATTTCAGCAATCTCCTCTACTGTAGCATCCCGTGGGTTCGTTATCAGGCAAACATCTTCTGCAGCCGCTTTGCTGAGTTGAAGAATATACTCCTCTTGAAGTCCAATTTCCGAAAGCCTTCTTTTGGCTCCAATGTCCTGGCACAGCTTTTCTACAGCCTCTATTGATCTCTCGGCGGCTTCCCTAGTGCTCATCCCATCCACTTTCTCTCCCAATGCTCTGGCAATATCAGCATAGCGATCCATACAGGCGATCAAATTGAAGCGCATCACATGAGGAAGCAGGATCGAATTGACTTCCCCGTGGGGGAGGTTCAATAGCCCCCCTAATGGATGAGCCATAGCATGTACAGCACCTAAAATTGCATTAGACATAGCAACACCGGCCAGCAGGCTGGCCATGGCCATCTGTGTTTTGGCTTCAATATTTGTGCGGGAAGCTACAGATGCCCTTAAAGCTGTACTGATCATTTTGATAGCCCTCAAGGCATTGATATCTGTGATCGGTGTCGCTGCAACTGAAACATAAGCCTCAATGGCATGGGTCAGTGCATCAATACCGGTGTTGGCGGTCAGCCTGGCATCCTTAGTGCTCAGCAGTACAGGGTCTATAATAGCGATATCAGGCACCAGGGATTTTGACCCGATAGTCATTTTTACCTTCCTGTGGCTGTCAACAACAATAGCAAACTGTGTTACCTCTGCCGCGGCCCCTGCAGTGGAAGCCACACAGATCAGAGGAGGAAGGGGTTTTTCTATCTTTTCCACACCAACATAATCCTGAATCTTACCCCCATTGGTTGCAAGAATGGCAACTGCTTTTGCTGCATCATTAGCACTACCACCGCCCAGGCCGACTACAGCATCACATCCTGATTCCAGATAGAGTTCCTTGCCATGGTCTATTTCGAAATCCTTGGGGTTCTCTGTAGGTTCGGTCCAAACCTGATACTCCAGACCAATTTCTTTGATATGTTTAACAGCCTCATCAACCCACCCTGAATTGTACACTCCTTCATCACTTACTAGAAAAATCCTCGTTGCCCCTAACCGTTTGGCACTCTCTCCAACCAATTTTAACGTACCCCTGCCAAAAATGATTTCAGGAACCATGAACTTAAATATTTCCATCTAAACACCCCCCGAGGAAGTTCTCAACCCCTTTATTCGATAATAAATCACTTGTTTCCTTTTTCTTCGATATTCTATTTAATATTGAAGAGGACGACCAGGCCCTTTTACCTGGTCGTCCTTTATCATAAAAATGATTAATGTTTCACTTATTTATCCTAGAGGCTTCAAACTGTCTTCGAAGATGGCCCTTACAACTCTTTCATCAGCCTTGATGGGAGCCATACTCAACAGGAAGTCAAGAGATGGGGTATTGAATGCCAGATGTACCAGTTTGTCAATATCATTTGCAGTGTAGCCCATATCCTCTAGTTTCTCTGTAACTCCAACACTGAACAACCATTTCTCTACACCAACTGCACACTCTTCTGCTTCACCGGGAACACCCTTCAAGCCGGGAACAATCGGTGAATAGATTGCAGCGAGGACTTCAGAGCAAGAAGGATAGGTGTGCTTAATAACTGCAGGAAGCAGCATTGCCAATCCAAGTCCATGCGGCAGTTCCGGTTTCACAGCACTCAATGGATGTTCCATAGCATGGGTAAAGTGCAGTAATCCGTTGTCAAAGCAAATACCGGCGATCATAGAGGCATAAAGCAGGTAGTACCTTGCTGTTAGGTCATCAGGATGCGCAACTGCCTGAGGCAGATAACGGGCGATCAAACGCACTGTTTCCTCTGCGAGCAGTACTGTATACGGGCTGGCTACCAATGAAGTTGCAGCCTCATTGACATGGTTGATAGCATCTACAGCTGTGTAGCGTGTCTGGTTTGCCGGGAGTCCGGTCATAACAGCAGGGTCATCGATGGCAAATACGGGATAAATGCAATCAACAGCAAGGGCTGGTTTATATTCTAATTCTGGAATGCTAGCAACAGCAAATCTGTCGACTTCAGTACCAGTTCCATGGGTGGTGTTAATAGCAATAATGGGGACTGCTTTTTCTGCATTGAATTTGAAGGTATAAAGATCCCGTGCATTATACTGGGCGTTATCAGGGTGAAGGAGTACAGCAGCACTCTTGGCGCTATCAATCGGGCTGCCACCGCCGATACCGATAACTGCTCCGGCACCTAAATCTTTACCCATTTTTACTGCGGTATCGATTCCATCAACGGTTGGGTTGGGGACGACCTCATCAAACATGGTCCAGGCAATCCCGTGAGCCTTCATGGCAGGTTCTAAAACATCCCAGACACCGGTTACTTTGTAAACGATCTTATCTGTGACAATTAGAACCTTGTCGATACCTTGTTTTTTCAACCAGTCACAGATATCATTAACTTTTTGCAGAGCTCCCACTCCGAAATAGCAAAGAGTACGGCTACGAATCTCCACAACCTGGTTAATATTCATTTTTGTTTCCCAACTCATATAATTTTAGCCTCCTTTAGAAATGTTAAATTTTTGACTAGTTCCGATCCTTACCCATACCCCCGTATCGTTTCCCCTCCTTATACCTGACAAACCACCTCCGCATATCTTAGTATGTATCCCCTGCTAAGCTTTATATTTGCAAATCACGTGCCAGTTCTATATTTCAGGAAATAAGCTTTTAATCATTGGTTTTTGAAGAAAAAAGTTAAGACTTGCCGTTTATACGGCAAGTCTTTAACGAAAACTCGCAATATATACCAATTTCACGTAATTTCTACATTTTAAGTATCATGGATTATCTATTTACACTAACCTCAGCTATATCACTGGCTAGTTTCTTCCTTCTGCAGTTCGGGCACAAGTTTTCACCTGACATTTCAATATCAAGCTGTTCCTTTACATGTTCATTCACAGGCAGTGTGCTGAAATATTTACCACAATTCTCACAGCGAGACATTTCAAAGGTTTTGTGCCAGATCTCCTGTTTCCCATTCTCTTTCTTGACAATGATCGCTCCGGTAGGACAGATATCAGCACATGCACTACAGCCGATACAGTTGGGAGATGCCTCATCAAAGGGTGTGGCTATCCTTTTCTCTGTACCGCGCATAATGGCGGAAATAGCATATGCCCCTACTTTTTCACAAGCTTTAACACAAAGCCTGCACATGATACACTTCTCAGCTGGATCAACAGGTTCAACAGAAATGCCCTCATATTCCTGGTATAATTTTTTCATATAATCGCTGTTCGGAGCCCGCCTGTAGAGCAGTGTTATAATGTTGCGCCTGATCTCCTGGAGTTCCGGTGTGTTGGTCTGCACCTCAATCTCCCTAGTAATAGGGTAAGTACATGAAGCAACTAAACGCTTCCGCTCACCTTCTTTGACCTCAACCATACACATCCGGCAAACACCCTGACCGCCAAAAGCCTCACTGTAGCAAAGAGTGGGTATTTCAACCCCTACTCTTTTTGCTGCTTCCAGTATGGTTTCTCCCAGTTTGGCTTCTATATTCTTCCCATCAATTGTTACCTTCATCTCTCCCACCCCCTATTTCACCTTGACAGCCTGGAATTTACAGTTGTTGATGCAATCCCCACACTTGATGCACTTCGCTGGATCGATGGTGTGTGCTTTTTTCTTTTCCCCGCTAATGGCATCAGCAGGACAGTTTCTGCGGCAGCGGCCGCAACCAGTACAAAGCTCTGCATCAATATAAAACTCGGTCAGTTCCTTACAGATTCCCGCCGGACACCTGTGATTATTAATGTGCTCCAAATACTCATCACGGAAATACTTCAGTGTGGAGAGTACAGGGTTGGGGGCTGTTCTGCCCAAAGCGCACAGTGCTGCCTGCTGAATAGTAGAACTCATACTTTCCAGAAGATCCAGATCTTCAGGTTTGCCTTTGCCCTCACAGATACGGGTCAGGGTTTCCAGCAATAAACTGATCCCTTCCCTGCAGGGGACACACTTACCGCAGGATTCCTCTGCCAGGAAATTAACATAGTAGCGGGCAACTTCCACCATACAGGTGCGGTCATCCATGACGATCATACCGCCAGATCCCATCATAGAACCGGCTTCAGTAAGGGTATCAAAATCGACCGGTAGATCAAGCAGATTTTCAGGGATACACCCTCCTGAAGGCCCTCCTGTCTGGACAGCCTTGAACTGCCGACCATTTTGGATTCCACCGCCGATATCATAGATAATCTCGCGCAGTGTGGTGCCCATAGGCACTTCCACCAAGCCGGTATTAACAACTTTACCAACCAAAGAGAACACTTTCGTGCCCTTGCTTCCTTCAGTACCGATGGAGGCAAAATTTGCTGCACCATCTTTGATAATTACAGGTATATTGGCCCAGGTTTCTACGTTATTGATCACAGTCGGCTGTCCCCAGAGTCCTCTCTCTGTGGGGAAAACATACTTATCCCAGGGTTCCCCCACATTTCCCTGGATAGAGTTGATCAAGGCTGTTTCCTCACCACAAACAAAAGCACCGCCACCGCGGACTAACTCTATATCAAAGCTCAGGTCGCTGCCCAAAATGTTCTTTCCCAGATACCCGCACTCACGGGCATTTTCAATGGCTTTGGTAAGGTTTTTAACAGCCAGGTCATATTCATCCCGCACATAAATAAAGCCATTTGAAGCGCCAATGGCATAGGCACAGATGATCATACCCTCGAGAACTGTATGGGGGTCACCTTCCAAAATACTGCGGTCCATAAAAGCACCGGGATCCCCCTCATCACCATTGCAGATCACATATCTGGGCGGATTATCTACTGCTGCACAGGCCTTCCATTTCAAACCTGTAGGGAAACCACCGCCCCCACGACCACGCAAGCCTGATTTTAAGACCTCTTCAATAACTTCCGCAGGGGACATTTCCTTAAGAGCCTTCTCTAAAGCCTGATAACCGCCCCGGTCCAGGTAATCCTGTACAGAGGTTGGGTCAATTTCCCCGATATTGCGGAGAGCCACCTTTTTCTGTTTCTTATAAAAGTCGGTTTCATGGTGTGATTTATAGTACTTCTTGGTAGCCGGGTCACGGTAAAGGAGACGCTGAACGAGTTCCCCCTGCTGCAGTGTCTTTTCAACTATTTCCGGTACATCCTCTGCTTTTACCTTGCAGTATGTAATATCATCAGGAAGGATTTTGACAAGAGGCCCCTTTTCGCACAAACCATTGCATCCTGTAGCTTTGGCAAATGTTTCAACCTGAATTTTGTCATTCCCTTGAAGGGCATCACATAAAGCCTCATATACAGCGGCACTGCCGTTGGCCAGACAGCCTGTACCACAACAGACCAAAATCATTCTTGTTTCATGATTAGGCTTCACTTCCAGTTGATTCATCTCACTGCCCCCTATTCTCTTCGATGATCTCTCTTAATAATGCAGGTGTTACTTTTGGATAGACACGATCATTTGCTAGAAGAACAGGCGCTATAGCACATGCTCCCAGGCAGTTAACTGTTTCTAAAGAAAATTGACCATCTGGTGTGGTTTCACCTGGCCTGATACCTAGAATTTTGTATACTTCATCGATAATAATAGTTGAACCTTTTATATGGCAGGCAGTTCCATCACAGGTTTTAAGTACTACACGGCCTTTGGGAACAAGACTAAAGGCCTTGTAAAATGTGGCCATACTGAATATAACAGTCATAGGGGTATTAACATGCTCAGCGGTCATCTGCAGGGCTTCTTTGGGCAGATAATTAAACTGCTTTTGCAGATCCTGCATAATCGCCAGGATAAATCTCCTTTCAGGAGGATACCTGTTAATGATACTGCTCATGACTTCCCGATCAGCAGTTTGCTGGCTGTTTTCTGCCATAATCAATACCTTCCTCCTTATCTTTTGGCTAAATGTCTTCTCTCTTTTATTCAAGTTCAATTCCTTTATGTTAAAATCCTTTTAAATAAAGAGGGGCGGAACTGTTTATCCGCCCCCTCATTGTGATCACCCACCTGCAAGTCTGGGAAAGATAGCCACCTCATCATCTTCTTTCAAAGGTGTTGCCAGACCTGCCAGATGTTCTATTGCCCTCCCATTAACCAGAATGATCACATCTTTGCCGAGTTTTTTCTCCTCATCTGGTCCAGTTGGAGTGAAAAGCCAATTGCTCATCTCTTTGCCATAATGGTTTGCTATTTGTTCCAGCAGTTCAACTAGTGTAGTTCCTGAAAAATTGGTAGTTTCTTTTACCCCAGTAATATCCCGAAGGAGAGCAAAAAACTTCACTTTCAAAGGGGCTCACCCCCCTTCATGCATTATTGGAGGCCCAACTCCTTCAGTTTTTCTGGTGTTGGTCTTCCTTCTTCATCCCAACCACGTAACTTATAGTATTCGGGGAGCATTTCTTCCAATCTGTTAACATTTCCCTTAGCTGGGCCAACTTTGACCGGCTCTTTCAGCATACGCGGTGGCAGTGTATCATCCTTCTTAGTAAATCCATTTGTGATATTGAAGAGCCGCTCCATATTCCAGATTCGTTCCCCAGCTTTTAATAATTCTTCAACAGTAAAGTCAATTCCTGTTGCAGCAGTCATCTGTTCTGATAACTCTGGCGCACCTATGGCGAAGGTCAGGAAAAGACAAATTCCAGAAGAGTCCACAGCTGCTGTTAAGTCCTGGAATGTCTTTGTCCAACCCGCTTTTCCTTCAGTAGCCAGGTTATCCAGTTTTTCAGGGATCCCTAAAATTTCCGGAGAAGTCATATAGCCACGCACATGGCAACCGCCACGGTTGTTGGTTGCGTAGTTGAGCCCCATACCCTGGAGTACCCTGGGGTCATAGGCGGCCATTTCTTGTTTCTTACAGGTCATGGAAAGCTCAGGATGACCATATTTGCTTGCCAGGCGGTAAGAACCTTCAGCTATTTCATTACCGAAACCTTCTCTGTAAGCAGCCTGCCTGGAAAGCTCTACCATTGCTGCTGCATTTCCAAAGCCCAGTGGGAACCCGGTTTCCTTCTCAGTGATGGCTCCAATTTCAAAGAGCTCAAAGGCGCAAGCAATTGTGCTACCCAATGTAATGGGGTCCATCCCCAGTTCATTGCAGTAGTTGTTGGCTTTGATGATCGCTGCTAGATCATCAACACCGCAGTCAGCACCAAAGGACCATCCAGCTTCATATTCAGGGCCTTCGCCAAAACCTTTGTATGGTCCGTCAGGAACATTAACGATCCTACCGCAACCGATACTGCATCCCATACAGCCTTTATTGCGAACCAAATAGGTTTTGGCAAGTGTTTCACCACTGGTGGCATCAGCATTGGGGAATGTTCCGGAATCCCGGAAGTTATTGACTGGTAGTCCACCAGATTGATCAAGAATGTTGATCAGAATCTCAGTACCATAGGCAGGAAGCCCCTGGCCGGTCACCGGGTGCTCAGCTACCATTTTGCGTGCCTTTGATAGTGCAGCATAGAAATTATCCGGATCAGCTACTTTGACTGCTCCAGTACCCCTCACAACAACAGCTTTCAAGTTCTTGCTGCCCATCACAGCACCAACCCCGGAGCGCCCAGCAGCCCTTGTATAGTCATTAATAATACAGGCAAATTTAACCAGGTTTTCGCCGGCAGGTCCAATACAAGCTACCCTGGCATCGAAATCGGTCTCTTCTTTCAGGGTATCAGTTGTTTCATTGACGTCCTTCCCCCAGATGTGTTCTGCACTGCGCAGTTCAACCTGATCATCTTTGATCCACAGATATACCGGCTTTTCAGCCTTACCTTCGAAAATAATCCCATCATAACCAGCATATTTCAATTCTGGACCCCAATAACCTCCGGAGTTTGAGGCTGCCATAGCTCCTGTAAGTGGCGCCTTACAAATTACATTGTAGCGGCCTGCATTAGTTGCCAGTGTACCGGTTAAGGGACCAGTCATGAATATTAAATTATTCTCTGGACTTAAAGGATCAATCAAAGGGTCACATTCTTTGATCCAAAGACGTGTTCCCAATCCGCGAGCCCCTATATAGTTCTTCGCTTCCACCGGATCCAGGGCTTCTTTCTTAATTGTTCCATCAGTCAAGTTAACCCGCAGAATATATCCTACCCAGCCGTACATTATTTGGTCACCTCCTGCAGAGCCTCTTTCATTTTTGCGGCATATGCCCGTTTTTTAGCCAATGTACCTGAATTTGCTTCCACATAGGTAATTGCTCCAAAGGGGCAGAACTTGGCACACTGGGGATCACCATCACAAAGGTCGCATCTCAGAATGCAGCGCTTTGCGGGATCATAAGCAATATTGCCGAAGGGACAGGCTTGAACACACATTTTGCAGCGGATGCATTTTGCATCATCCACTACCATTGCTCCTGTAACTTCATTGCGCTTCAATGCTCCGCTGGGGCAAACCTTCTCACAAGCTGCATTGTCACACTGCAGACACATCAGCGGTATAGAAATACCTTCTTTTTCGAATTGCAACACATTAACCCTAGCCGCAGTTGGACGAAACTCCCTCTCATGTTTAAAGGAGCAAGCCAACTCGCAGGTACGACAAGAAATACATTTCTCTGGATTGAGCATCAGTACCTTAGCCATCCTTGGTCTGACCTTTTGACTAGGCCAGACACTCCACCTCCTTTATTTTTTTATTTGACGTACAGACAGCGATTCAAAGCCCCTTATACCCCTTATCAACGCTTTTTCTTACATCCTTTTGATAACAATCGTCAGCTTTTTGCCTAAATCCCCCCTTCTCCTCTTTCCATTGCAGTATGCCGCTAAAAGATTTTTTGCTTTATTTATCACGCAAAAACCGTGCCAGTGATCTAATAAAATAATCATCAAAGCTGTACTTCAATTGTCAAAAAAATCATTTATCACTTAGCAGAATTAAAATGAGAATCGGCTTTGCCATTCATTGTTATTTCATGAAATTCATTAAAACAAAAATAAAAATGCCGCAGACGCGGCATATTGATCCGAATTTTCGGAAGTTTAACAAAAATTCGCCCCCTATTATTTCTTTTCCTTATATAAATAACGCAAAACCCTGGGTGTAGTCGTCAGCCATTCAGCGGCCTGGGGGTAGCGGCCTCCAGCTTCCTGCAGCGCTTTATTTATTAATTTTCGTGCTGATTCATTTGTGATTTCTTTAAGTTTATCCAAGTATAATGGTAAATCAAAACCTGCTCTGACATCGATTTGATTAACTAGAGAGTCAAGTTTATCAGCGATTTCATTCAAACGTCTTTCAACAATATCCTCTTCTGAACTAACTACCTGCTCTTCTGCTATACCTGTATTAAGCTCATCAATAACAAGGGGTTTCTCATTGATGATTTTTTGGGGTAGATGTTCCGGCGTAATCACTGCCCCATCGCATATAGCTGCCATCTGTTCTATAACATTGGCCAACTCCCGTATATTACCCGGCCATTTGTATCTGGTCAGTGCATCCATTACTTCAGGGCTTAAGCGAGGAGGGGTTGGTCCATGACGCTGGTGGAGAAAGTGTTCTGCCAAAAGGGGAATATCCTCTGGACGCTCCCGCAGAGCTGGCAGGTGTAAAGTCACCACATCAAGCCTATAAAAAAGATCTTCCCGAAAACGCTGTTCTGCAACAAGCTTTTCCAGTGGAGCATTTGTCGCAGCAATAAGCCGGGTGTCTACTCGAATCGGGCTTTCCCCACCTACCCGGAAAATTTCTCCTGTTTCCAAAACACGCAACAGTTTTACCTGAATGGGCAAAGCAGCCTCACCAATTTCATCTAGAAAGAGAGTACCCCGGTGAGCAAGCTCGAAAATCCCTTTATGCTGTGATGTTGCCCCTGTAAATGCACCTTTCTCATGTCCAAACAATTCACTATCCAGTAGAGTCTCAGAAAAAGCACCGCAGTTGATAGCTAAAAAAGGGTGTTCTGCCCGGTTACTGACCGCATGAATATAGCGCGCCAGCACTTCCTTGCCTGTTCCTGTCTCTCCTCTAATAAGAATCGTAATATTTTTTTTGGCAAGACGTTCAGCAACAGTTAACAAACGCTGCATTTTCTCGCTTCTGCCTGCAACAAAGCCGATCTTCTTCAAGATGGTTTTTCTGCGGACCATTTCTTCATCATCATAGCTTTCACCTTTAGCTAGTACACGGCTTAATGCGCGATTAATAATGCCCTCCAAGGCATCCAGGTTATCGAATGGTTTCTCCAAATAATCGTATGCACCTAATTGTATGGCTTCAACTGCAGACTTAACTGTAGAATAACCGGTCATGATAATAACCTCAGTATCGGAATACTGAGCTTTTATCTCCTTTAACAAGGTAATACCGTTGACATCAGGCAGCTTTAAATCTAAAAGCACCAGATGATAAAAGTCCTGGAAGGCCTTCCTCGCGTCTCTCCCGTTCTCCGCAACAGTGATCTCATGCCCTTTGCCATCCAGAAAAAACTTAAAAAAATTCCCCATTTCAACCTCATCATCAACAACAAGAATGCGTGCCAACCCTTTTCCCCCTTTCTCCAATAGTTAACTGGTAAGGAATATTTACCTATTATTACCCCTCTTGGTCACTATCGGTGCAATCAGCACTCTGGGAAGGCGGTAGATAAACAGTAAATTCTGCTCCCTTACCTGGCTCACTTTCTACAGCGATAGTACCTCCATGTTTTTGTACAATCCCTAAACTTACTGATAACCCGAGCCCAGTTCCTTTACTGTCTCCTTTACTGGTAAAAAAAGGGTCAAATATTTTTGTTACTATCTCCTGGGGAATACCTGGTCCATTGTCAGCTACCTTAATAAAAACCTGATTTCTTTCCTTATCTAAACCTGTTTTTACTGTAATCCTTTGCTCCAGTTCTTCTTCATCTTCATCAAAAGCCTGTTTAGCATTGAGTAGCAGATTGACGATCACCTGTTCCAATTGCTGTGAATTCCCTTCTACATTCGGTAACTGTTCATCTAGAGACAAATATATTCTAATTTTATTTTTTTCAATATGATAAGAAACAAGAGATAGAGCATCCTTGACCACATCATTGACATTAAGGGGTTGAAAAACATATTGCTCTTGACGGGAGAAAGTAAGAAGTCCACGCACAATACGCTTACAACGCTGGCCGCATGTTTCAATATCCTCAAGGATCTTGTATTTTTGATCATTCTGAGGAGTAGTGCGCAAAAGAAGTTGTGCATCTCCGATAATAACAGCCAGCGGTGTATTCAGTTCATGGGCAACCCCTGCTGCCATCTCTCCCAAAGCTGCCAATCTGGCTGTCTGAAGCAACTGCACCTGCATTTTAAGCTGTTCAGTAATATCCCTGATATAGATAACCAAACCTAAATTTTTCTGTCCCTGGGAGGCGGGATATCCATAGACCTCCATTACCCGACCATCACTCAACTGCCGCTGAAAATTGATCATCTCACCGGTTCTCAACGCCTCATAAAAACTACATTCAGAGCAGGGGCCATCTGCTGTACAAAAAACATCACAGTATTTTTTCCCATATATCTCCTGTTCAGGTATCCCCCTGAAATCCAAGGCTGCCTGGTTCAAACGCAAAATTTTAAGATCAGGGTCAACCATAATGATAATATCTCTGACAGCTTTAAATGTGGCCTCCCATTCCAGTTTAGCCCTGTTCACCTCAGAAAAAAGAGCACCATCTTGCAGATAAATGGCGATCTGATTGGCAAGCTGCTGGAAAAAGGCTAAATCAAGGGGATCATATGTAATATAGCGGTCACTTCCCACCACAAAAAGGCCGTAAACCTTGTTATGGGTCACCAGAGGATTGATTACCGCTACTTCCAACCCCTGGTTATGCAAAAAACCATCCTTCGTATCTGCACTGCGCTGCCAGACAATCTGATTGTTGCTATTTATTGCCTTCCATAGGGACTCTCCATCATCCGGAGTAATTTCAATCCCCTTACTGCAATTGTCATCACTTATATAGCAGTAGTCAACTAATAGATTTTCACCGTATGGTGTTAGGATCGCTATCCGACTTAGGTATAAAATTTGGCGCACACTATCATATATCTTTTTTACTGTTTTATCCAAATAATCCCTAGGCAGAGTAATATTAAATTCCTGGGCAAGTTCATTAAGAATCTCCAATTGGGCATTTCTTTTAGAAAGCTCTTTTACCTTCTCTTTCAGTTCAACATAATAACTACGCTTAGAAGTATAAACACCTGTCAATTTTTCGATCAGTTGTGTCTTTTGCTCTGGCATAATCCCCCCTCCTCACAGCTTGAAGTCTTAGCTTACAGATGGCCACAACAGGGGCAGTCCTTTACCCGCCCCACTTCCAACTGCTGAAAAGTAGTGGTTAAACCATCATAAAACAGCATCTTTCCCACAAGGGTTGTCCCCACATCCAACAGTATTTTCAACGCCTCCTGTGCCTGTAATATCCCGATAACTCCAGGAGTAGTGCCAAATACCGGTATAGGCCTGTCTTTTGAACCCTGCTCTTTCAGTGGCCTCTTATCTTTGCGAGGAAAAACACAGGCATAACAGGGCCCTTTTCCAGGTAAAACAGTAAGCAAACGCCCATAAAAGCCATGCACTCCACCGTCCACCATCGGTTTTCTCAAGCTAACACAATTCTCATTAAGCAAATAACGGGTTTCTTCATTATCCAGGGCTGAAATCACCACATCAAATTTACTCACTAACTCAGCAGCATTTGACCGATCAAGGTGTGCATGGTAGGGAAGTATATTAATACCGGGATTCAAAGCAAGCAGTGTTTGTTTAGCAGATAGCACTTTTGGCATTCCGATTCTGGCAGTAGAATGTATGATCTGACGCTGCAAATTAGAAAGTTCTACATCCTGATCATCTACCACCCCGATGGTACCTACCCCAGCTGCAGCAAGATAGTACAGTACTGGAGAGCCAAGTCCCCCAGCACCGACTACGAGGACACGGCTTTTGGCCAGCCGCAATTGGCCTTGCTCTCCAATTTCTTCGAGCATAATCTGTCGCTCGTAACGCTCCCGGTCCTGATTACTGATCACTTTTCTCCGCTCCCTTAAATACATTACTTCATTTCTATTATAAAATAAATGCAAAAATCATACCAACTAAGCAGTAATCATTGTGTCTGGTGAAAAGATTTTGATGGGCATACTGTTTTTTTACTATTTGGTAGGAATTTTCCAAAGAAAAGGGGCTAAGAGGTAATTTTTTTCAAAAGGAAGAAGGAATTATTATACCGATGCAGAATAATTTAATATAACAATAAGAAGCCGCCAGGAAGTTGGGTATAGTCTCTTTGTCATAAAACATAAGAGGGGGGTACCTGGCGGCTTCGGGGGCCTCAATTTTGTGTGCTTTTATATTTGGGATTATTCGATCCCATTTTTTTTAAGTGGGCTTGTGAAATAAATCACTTCCCTGCTTGTATAAAATATACCAGATAAAATCATAACAGTCAAACCTTTTTCTCAAATTTTTTTATATTTCTACTAAACCCTTTTTCCTCAAGCAAACAAGGACTTTCCAGTTGGGAAAGTCCTTTGGTTTTAACTGCTATATATCTTGTTTTCTCCTAAAGGAACCACAGGTAATACCATCACCCCGATCCTCTCGCTGGCTTTTGATTTCCACATCATCAGCCTGACACTCTCTGTTATTATTGAACTCGCATTTAGTACATCCACACCGAATTTTGGACATCTTTTATTCTCCTTTCTTAAATAGTATTAAAGCATTCTTATTATTTGCTGCATTAAGGTGGACTATCCAGTCAACTTTTTTCAAAATTGCCGCGATTATTTTTTTCATAAAACGTCATAATAAGTAACACAATAAAAAAGTGTTTTTTTTGGAGGTAAAATTATGGAAGTATTTGTTGACCCGGATCTCTGCATCAGTTGTGGAACCTGTATTGATATCTGCCCGGAAATATATGATTGGGATGATGATGGCAAAGCTTACGCCATACAGGAAGAAGTACCTGAAGAGTTGGAAGATTGTGCCCGGGAAGGTGTTGAAAATTGTCCAGTTGATGCCATTCAAGAGAGAGAATAGATTTCGAATAAGCCTGGAAAAGCATCATATTATTATTTGAAAAGTTCTGGTATAATATAAGCTAGTATATTGTGTCAGTATTTTATTCATTTTTGGAGGGGAGAAAATGAAAAAACCCAAGGGGAAAGTAATACTTTCGCTCCTTGTTATTTTTTGTATTATCCTGGGAGGAGCTTGGTGGGTAAAAGATACCTTTTTTAATGACCCCATGACCACCCAAGTAGACCCTGAAACCGGTAAAACCATCAAAGCTTTCAATGTTTTACTATTGGGAAGTGATGCCCGTCCAGGCGAAAAGATTGGCAGAACCGATACCATTATTGTCGCTCAGGTGTCTGAAGATAGAATTGCCATGCTGTCCATTCCCCGGGATACCCGGGTGCAAATACCTGGACACGGATACCAGAAGATCAATGCAGCTGCAGTCTACGAGGGCCCTGAACTGACAGCTGAACTTGTCTCCGATTTAATTGGACAACCCATTGATAAATATATGCTGGTGCGTTGGGAAGGTTTTATGAATATCATTGATACCGTTGGCGGTGTCGATGTCAATGTTGCTAAAAGTTTTTCTGCCTATGCATTAGATGGGGACAAACAAAAAATACACTTCCAAGAAGGAATCCAGCACCTGAATGGACGGGAGGCATTGGCTTTTGTCCGCTATCGAAGTGAGCCCCAGGGAGATATTTTCCGAGTAGGACAGCAATTGGAATTGATGAAAGCACTGGCAGAACAGTGTAAACAACCCTCTAAACTACTGAAATTGCCGCTTATTGTGCCGGATCTTTATAAAAATGTTGAAACAAATATGAAATTGAAGGAATTGGTTGCTCTGGCCAAAGCGGGAATGAATTTTAAGGACAGTACAGTAATCACCCAGACACTGCCCGGGTATTTTCTCAACATCGATGGGATCAGTTATTGGGGAGTAGACCCAGAACAAGCCCGTCAGGTTGCCTATGATCTCTTTTTTAACGGACTAACCACATCCCAGGTTGTCCAAGCCGCCCCTGAAAATATGAAACCTGAACCACAGCAGAATCAGCAGATGGCACAGCAACCGCGGAAAGTTGAGAAAACATCACCGCCGCCTAAAAAAGAAGAACCAACAGTTATAGAGGTACCATCTGATGAGCTAAAACCGGAACCTAAACCAACGGAGCCAAAACCTCAGCCAAAACCGGAACCTAAGCCGGAACCGGAACCAGAACCAAAACCTGAGCCAAAACCTGAACCAGAACCTGAACCAGAACCCGGGCCACAACCTCCACAACCTGAACCCGGACCAAAAGTATAACAAACCAACAATTTATGTGATTTATCAAAGAATATTGCTTTCGTTCTCTTTAAAATAGTTTATCGCTTGCTCCGCTGCCTTTTTTAGGTGGCGGAGCTTTTCTTCACTATCTTTGCCGTTTGCTGGCACTTCTCTAGCCAGAAGCTCATATCTGCGCCGCACACCTTCAGGCCCTGCGGGAATTTCGGAAAAACCCAGCATCTTAAAACACTCAGGCAGCTCATCTGCTGAAACAGAATGATATTTGATACCACTCACCCATGTTTCCAATCCGTATATTCCCCGCTCCACAATGCGCGCCAGATCTTCTAAGGTTAATACCACTTCAATAAAGGTTTCCGAACCATTGCGCAGATTAAGGCCCTTGGCCCTGGCTTTCTCCACACTGTGTTCAAATCTGTAATGTTCCCCTTGATAGTAAAAATCCACAAAACATCCCCAACGGTCCCAGTTGAAGGTATATGTGCTAACACCTAGCCGCTTCATCACACGCTCCAATTTGTATTCATAAAAACTAACTCCTCTATGACCATTAAACCCCATGCCATCACCCCATCCAACTACCATATACTTCTGCCCCAA
>DULM01000102.1 GCA_012840405.1 Syntrophomonadaceae bacterium
CATAACAGAGAACTAGTAATACAATAATTAAAAGAAGGAGGTGGCTAGGATTGCCGACCTATGATTTTGAGTGCAAAAACTGTGGACACCGGTTTTCACAGTTTACTACAGTATCAGATCGATTAAAGGCTGTTTGCCCTTCCTGCAACAGCGGGAACCTGCAACAGCTTTTTACCGGTATAACTTTTATCAAGGGTGGTTCTGGTGGTGATGGTGCGGGCTCAACTGCTTCTGGTGGTTGCTCCCGTGGCAGTTGCAGCGGATGCTCCGGCTGCTAAGATAAGAATATCAATGTGTAGGCTTACATGTTGACAAAATTAAGGTTTCTTTTTATAATACTAAAGTACTGTTAAATATGTTGGATATGTCGGAGTGGCGGAATTGGCAGACGCGCACGTTTGAGGGGCGTGTGGGACAACCGTGCGGGTTCAAGTCCCGCCTCCGACACCATAAATCCAGTAAAAAAGGGTTTCAGGCATTGATGCTTGAAACCCTTTTTAGTCAATTGGTCATTTTCTGGATTCAGTCGTACGCCAGCTGAAGAGTCTGAGTATCACCGCTTTCTACCAACCCTGCATACTACTAAAAAAGGGAAAAAGTTAAATAAGCTTTCAGGAACAATATATTAGTGCTCTATTTGCATATGGGAACTTCTTAACCTTTAAAAACCGTTCGTGGAATTTGGGGCTGCCCCCTAGGAGATCTGCGGGACATAGATCAGTATTTTGTGGGGACAAGTATTAAAGGTGCAGCCCTTCCCAATACAGGTATCCCTGGTGAGGTCAATGGTTATACAGTGAAAATAATGTGAACAAAGGGGCGACAGTTTTCATGGAAGGTCTACTCAAAGAGCTTGTCGACATTTATCGGAGAGGAGAAGAGGCAGTACTTGTTACACTGTGTTCTACCAGTGGATCCACTCCTAGAAAAGCGGGTGCGAAGATGCTGGTTTACCCTGATGGAAAAATAAAGGGGACAATCGGAGGCGGAGAATTGGAGTACAAGGCTATAGACAAAGCCCTGGAGGTCATGAAAAAGAAGGAATCAATCCTCTGGGAAACGAATCTTATCGAATTGGAGATGGTCTGTGGTGGAGCGTGTACCCTTTATCTGGAATATTTGCCGGGAAAGTGTGGCTAGGTCTAATCTCATTAATTGGGTACTTGGTCAGTGGCTTTAAAGCTAATTTTTGTGACACCGATATATTTAAGTGAGTATAACGGATTGCACACCTAGCCCTGTAATGTGCGGAATACTGATTTGGAACACTTATGTATGCAGGCAGAAGATAAAACTCCAATGAAAGAAGGTATTTGTTTCAAATGAAGACAGTGAAGGTTGAGGATGCAGTAGGAATGGTACTGTGCCATGATATTACCAAGATCGTCCCTGGTGAATTCAAGGGCAGAGCATTCAAAAAAGGGCATATCATCAGGGCTGAGGACATTCCCGTACTTTTGAGCCTGGGAAAGGATCATATATATGTGTGGGAGATGAATAGCGGTGATGTCCATGAGAATGACGCTGGAATCCGCTTAGCGCAGGCTGTGAGAGGGGCAGGGATTTCTTTAACCGAACCAAGCGAGGGAAAGGTGCAGTTGATAGCTGAATATGATGGCATGTGTACTATTGATGAAGATCTGTTGTATCAAATTAACCTGGTCGATGATATGGTTGTTGCCAGCAGGAACAACTACAGGCCAGTCAAAAAAGGTGATGTGGTGGCAGGAGTGCGGGTCATACCACTGATGATCAATAATGAAAAATTAAAGCAAGTAGAGGAAATAGCAAGGGATAAAGATGTGATCTCCATACTGCCCTTCAAGGAGCATAAGGTGGGGATTGTAGTTACCGGTAATGAAGTTTACTATGGACGCGTCAAGGACTGTTTTTCATCGGTAATCAGAAAGAAGGTTGAGGATTATGGCAGTAAAGTGATCGGCCAGTTAATAGTACCTGATGATGCGGATCAGATAGCTGCAGCTATCAATAAACTGATTTCCCAGGGTGCAAACCTAATCATGGCATCTGGAGGCATGTCTGTAGATCCGGATGATGTTACTCCTAGCGGCATCAGACAGACCGGTGCTGAGATCATCTCCTATGGTGCCCCTGTATTACCTGGTTCCATGATGCTGGTTGCCTATTTAGATGGAATACCTATCTTGGGGCTGCCTGGCTGTGTGATGTATCACAAAACAACTGTTTTTGACCTTCTCCTTACCCTTGTTATATGCGGGCATAAGATCACTCGCCCTCTGATAGCCAGACTTGGTTTAGGAGGGCTCTGCTTGAATTGTGAGGAGTGCCGCTATCCTAACTGTTCTTTTGGGACCGGTTTTTAACAAGGAAGAGCATGCTTTGAGAGGGATGCTGAATGGGTTTAACCTCTGTGTTCATGCTTTTTTGCAACTATTGTTGATATTTTTTTTTGTTTCCGTTAGAGTATAAGTAAGAGTTAAATTTTGCTGTTCTGCGTACATCATTTTTAACGGTATAGTCTCACTATAAGTATAGTTAATCATTATTCTATATGATTTGACCATAGTTGCTGTAATGGGGGGTGCAATATTATGGATATGCGTAGTTTGACTTATTTTGTACATGCAGCAAAGACTCTTAATTTTACGCAGGCAGCAAAGGAATGCTATATTTCTCAAACAGCGATCAGTTTGGCGATTGCAAAACTTGAAGACGAACTCGGCTTCCCTCTGTTTGAACGCAACAATCGGATTATCGGACTGACCGAGGCAGGAAAAGAATTTTACAACTGGGCATCTCAGATACTTCATAGCTATAATAATGCGGTAAAGCGTTGCACGAACATTGCTTCCGGTTACGCTGGGGACATTGCCGTCGCTTTTGCAAGCTTTTTCGACGGTCTGTTCTTCATGCCTGAGCTAAAGGATTTTAAAAAGCGATATCCAGAGGTGCAGATTAGAATACGTACTGTGCCCCCCAACCACATGCAAGAAGCCCTCAAATCCGGTGAAATAGACGCGGCCGTGTGCTGGCCCTACGACTTTCTTACTGACGATGATCTAACAGTGTATGAATTGTGTAATATGAATCTGATCCTAGCCGTCAATTCCCAGCATCCCTTTGCGTCTATGGAAAGGATACCTGCGGAGCTCATGAAGAACGAAACCTGCTTTATGCTGTCTGCTAGCAACCAGCAGCAAACGCAGAAGGACCTGCGTAAAAATCTGATCCGCGCTGGGCTTTCAGAGATGAATATCTGCGAATGCTCCCATGCGGAGGAGGTATTCATGCAATTGGAGTTGAATAACAGCATAGCCCTTGTCCCCGATTATTTCCGCAGTTTTACGAACAGCCAAGTAGTGTACCGTGAGATGGACCTCGACAAGAATCTGGGTGCTGTTATCACCTTTTGCAACCTAAAGAGCAACAAGAATCCAACCCTTGATCTACTCCGTCGCAGAATGCGAAAAAAGAATACATCCGATTCTGACAGGCCCTTCTTTGAGTAGTTGCAAGGTCCTAATCCTTAATCTCCTTTAATACATCCCAAATCGAGATCCCCTGTTCGAAAGCGATTCGTGCTACATCCTCATATTCGGCTTTACAGCGCTCTATCCCATTACCTTTGGAGACCTTGACGCGCACGGGGCCGAAAGGGGTATCCCTTGTTTCGATAGAGCGGTGGATACATGTGCGGGCGCAGGTCTTTCTGCGGACGCCTAGTGTTGTAGTGTGGCGGAGCATCAAATCTGTGAGCTTTTCTGCGTCTTCTGATCTGCAAATTACAGTTAGCAAGCTTCCCGGCCTGAATTTCTTCATCTGTATGGGTGTTATGAACACATCCAACGCTCCGTTTTTCATTAATAGCTCGGCAGCAAAGCCAAGTTCCTCGCCAGTGCAGTCGTCAAGATTGCACGAAAGTTCCTCCACAGTCATCATCGGCATGTCGGTCTTTCCAAGGAACGCACGCAGTATATTTGCCGCAGGATATTCCTTTGTGCCGAGTCCGATACCGATCTTTTCGGTGGTCATCACAGGCATATGACCGAATGAGGACACGAAATGTTTCAGCAGCGCAGCTCCGGTCGGTGTGCACAGTTCCCCCTCGAAATTGCCATAGCAGGGAACACCCCGCAGGATTTCAGCAGTTGCCGGTGTCGGTACAGGCAAGATCCCGTGGGCGCATCTCACCATACCGCTTCCTACATTAATCGGGCTGCAAAATATCCTGTCTGCGCCTATTTTCTCCATCAGCATGCAGACACCAGTTATATCCACCAGCGCGTCCAGAGCCCCCACCTCATGCAGATGTATCTCTTCTACAGGACAGCCGTGTACCTGGCTCTCAGCCTCAGCAATGAGCTTGTATACAGCTAACACATCCCTTTTTACCTTGTCGCTTACCGGTAGGTCTTTGATGATACGCCGTATATCTGTCATTGAGGTATGGTGGTGATGGCGTTTATGGTCATGGTCGTGATTGTGGTTATGTTCAATACGGGATACTGTGCTCTGTGGCACATCTTCGCTCGTTTCCTCCTCGCCGTGGATAAACACATGCATGCGGGCGCCGCGGATTCCGGCGGAGGAAGCATATTCTCTTGAAATCTCGAC
The DNA here is from genome assembly GCA_012840405.1 of Syntrophomonadaceae bacterium. Taxonomy (GTDB): domain Bacteria; phylum Bacillota; class DSM-12270; order Thermacetogeniales; family Thermacetogeniaceae; genus DTU068. The sequence continues at coordinate 4,597 of DULM01000102.1, forward strand.
CCCAGGGAGGTTCAATGCCCTGAGGTCCTCTACGAATTTTTCCGGTTCAGGCAATAGTTCTGAGAGCGCTGCCATAAGCATGTTGCCTGCTGCTCCCATATTGCATTCCAGAAACAAGACCTTCATTTGGATCCCCCCATATGATTAATACGTGCCGCAATAAAGCCTGCACCGAATCCGTTGTCGATATTGACCACGCTGACACCGCTGGCACAGCTGTTGAGCATGGTCAAAAGGGCTGAAATACCGCCAAATCTGGCTCCATATCCAACACTGGTTGGAACAGCGATCACAGGCGCGTCCACAAGGCCGCCTATGACGCTCGGAAGGGCGCCCTCCATCCCGGCGACCGCGATGACCACCCGAGCTCCCATAATAACATCCAGCTTTGCGAAGAGGCGGTGCAGTCCGGCTACACCTACATCATATACCCGCTCGACCCGGTTGCCCAGCGCCTCAGCGGTGAGGGCCGCCTCCTCACTCACGGGCAGATCACCGGTCCCACCGGATACGACGGCGATGTAACCGTCTCCGGTGTCTTTGAACTCCCTGTTGACGATGCCGATCTTTGATAGCGGATCATAGAACAGATTGAGTTCTTTTCCAACGAGTTCTGCAGCTTTAGGCTTCATCCTGGTGATCAGGATATTTTTGTCTCCATGAGCATCCATGGCCTTTGCTATCTTCAGGATCTGGTCAGGTGTCTTTGAGGCGCCATAGATGACCTCCTGTGCACCCTGACGCAGGGCTCGGTGGTGGTCAATTTTTGCAAAACCAATATCCTCCTGATAGGGCTGCATCTTCAGTTTAAGCTCGGCCTCCTGCGGGGTCATTGTCCCGGCTTGGACTGCCTGTAAAATATCTATTGTCTTCATGTCAGAGTTTTTCCTCCTTATGAGCCTTAGTTTACAGCATTAAGTTATTTTCAAACAGCGGAAATAAATCAGAAAACCTGCTATACCTTTTATGGGTTCCGCCCACTGCAGGGTGGGGAAGGCAGACATAGGAAGGCTTGTTTAACTGAAACAAGCCTTCCTGCGGCCTTGGAATGACAGCGGATATCGCTCTTTGTCAATCCGTGTTTCTGAATAGTTGGTATCTTCTTCAGTTGCTAAGGTGCATTGTTAGGTAACAAGGAGCGCCTTTTTTTTGCGCTCCTTGCCGTCCTCAAATCAGATTTCCACCTTCTTAGCCTTTTGGATATTGGCCTCGGGGTTATAGGACTCAATTTCGGCTTCCACGTAGTCATGGAGATACTGGCTGATGGGCAGTTTCTGCGGACATACCTTCTCACACTTTTTGCATTTTTTGCATGCAGAGGCTGGGCCATGTCCTTGCTCGATATAGTTCAAATAATAGAAGGCCTGAGTCATAACATCACTTTCATAACTACTCTTTTGAAGCCTTCTCCAGTCGTTGTAAAGGGCAAAGTATTCAGGGATGGCGATTTTCTGCGGGCATACATCTACACAATATCTGCAGTATGTACAGGGTATAGCGGTATTGCTGTTGATGATGTCGACCACCTTGTCGATGATCTTGTACTCCTCTTCATTGAGGGGAACAAAGTTCTCGAAGGTCTTTATATTGTCATCAAGAAATTCCATTTTGGGCATGCCAGCCAGCACTATGCGCACACCGGGCAAGCTTCCCACGAACCTGTAGGCCCAGGATGCAATGGACGCATCGGGGTTGTACTCCTTCATGAGTTTCTTTGCTTCATCTGGGATTTCGGCCAAGGTGCCTCCCTTGCAAGCTTCCATGACGACGATAGGTTTGCCGTGCTTCACTGCGACTTCATAGATTTCCTTAGAACGGATCCCCGGGTTGACCCAGTCAATGTAGTTCAACTGCAGAACAACGAAGTCGATTTCGGGATGCTCGGTCAGAATCAAATCGAGGAACTCAGGAGAGTCATGCAGTGAAACGCCGAATTCCCTGAATTTCCCTTCCTCTCTTTTTTTCATGAGAAATTCGAATGTATCCCACTTTTTGCAGTTCTCATATGCTTCTTTACCGATGCTGTGGATCAGATAGAAGTCGAAGTAGTCAACCTGACATTTTCTGAGTTGCTCTTCAAAGATTTTCTCCATATCTTCTTTCTTCTTCATGAACTTAATAGGCATTTTGGTGGAAAGCAAAAAAGAGTCTCTCGGATGTCTAGCTACCAGTGACTTGCCAAATGCTGTTTCCGAGAGTTGGCCGTGATAGATATATGAAGTGTCAAAATATTTGAAACCGTGGGCCAAAAATTTGTCTATCATCTCGTCGAGTGTCTTATAGTCTATGGACGTCTGATCGTTTGGATCCAGAAGTGGTAAGCGCAGTCCACCGAATCCTAATTTTTTACCAAAATCAATAGACATTGTATTTACCTCCTTGATTTACAATTGATGTATTTCTCTGTAGGGCATAAACATATCAGCCCTTCTTCGGAGCGAACGGCCGGGTTTACGCACATTTCAAGAGAAACGCAGGTAAATACAATATCTGACTTATCCAACTGTAAACATTCTAAATACGATTTTGATCCAAAGTCAACGGATTAAGGCTCACTATTGCAAAAACGATTAACGCTAAAAGTTTTGCTTATGACAGTGCATCCTTGACCTGCCCTTGAAAGAATATGCTACCCGAAGTCGGGTCGGTGCTATAATTTCGGATAGTCTGGTAAGATAAAAACAAAATGGCAAAGGAGAAGAAAGCCATGTCAAAAACCAGACAACGATATGATGAGGAATTCAAAAAGAATGCAGTTAAGTTGAG
>DULM01000252.1 GCA_012840405.1 Syntrophomonadaceae bacterium
AGGAGAATCCTGGTCGGTTTTTTACTGCGTTCATGGTACAGGACATTGCTGATACCTAAAGCAACGATGGACTTACCGGTTCCCATGTCACCGCAGAGAATGGCGGTGTTTTGCCGTTTCAGTGCTTTAACCAGGCTTTGTATCGCATGCGCCTGAATTGGGAACGGGATTCGCTCCATCACAATCGCAGGGTGAAGTTTGTCTTCATCTAAACCATGTAAAGGTTTTACATGGTTTAGTTTCTCTGCGAATACCCGGGCATTTGCCTTCAGGTACTCTTGAAGGGTCATGTCCGGGTTGAATACCCCTTCGACTGGTGATGGAGGAATAGCAACTCTTCCTTCTTTAAGTGCTTTTTCAATGCTTTCTAAAACTGTTCTTTCATCAATTACGCTTATGAACGACCCTTTAATACTGTCAATACGCCATGCTTTTAAATTTTGCCACTGTGGATAGTCCGGGTTTTTGACGATGTTGAGTTCCTCTAGTTTGAATATTTCTTTATAGTTTAACTCCGGCGGGACTGCAAACTTTGAGCAGACCCATGCGGTGAGTGCTTTGTCTAGATCTCCGTCCGGTGCAATTAAAACCCGGTGTGATTCTTTTGGCATTGCAATGGCGTGGCTTACATCGCCCACCCTGTCAGCTGCAATATGGACATCGTAGCAGATCGGGTATTTGGTTCCTTCAGGCCATGAAATTGTTATAAACCTAGTCGTGCCCATCAACATGGTCGCCGATATAGCTTGGACAGGACTAGGCCGTCCCGTGAAACTTGCTGCATAGAGGCGTGTTTCATAACCAAGTTCATGATAAACAACAAACTGAAAATCGCACTCGTAAGTGCGATCTTCAGCCTCTGAGCGAATTTTATACAATTTTTTTACCCCCCTACTTGAGGTCAAATATACCGTCTCGTGAGAAAACACGGACGGTAGTAATGACCCTTTCTGTTTGGGTTTCTGTTACTCCCTTTTCGTCAGGTACAACAGTGCTGTCAACCACCTTCTTTGACTTTCCTACAAGAAGATGGTTTCCCATACTGCCTCCAATTGCGCCTGCTGCAATAGCTACGGCTATATGAGCGGTTTTCAAAGGGAGTACCGGCGGTTTTCTATCCTGGATCTGTTTCAACCGCGGCAGCAGTTCTTCTGCCCTTTTCCAGGCTGAAGATTGTTGTAGAGCATTCATTACTTCATCTTTAGATGGTTGCGCTGGTTTGAATGTTTTGATTTCGTTAATTGATGATGGAATTGTAAATGTAATTCCATCTTCCACATTCAGCCGCGGTATTATATCCAGGTTAGATAACCATTCTTTGGTTTCCCGGAACTCATCGGTACTTGGCCTTTTCTTACGACGGTAGCCAAAGACAACGATCTGTTTATAGGCTGGATAATTTTCAGTAAACCGATAAACCTTTATGTTGTGGAACCGGACTGCAAGCAAAAGGGCCGCATCCTTTAAGACTTTTTCCGGTATGCAGAAACCCAAAAGACCCCCCGGCTGAAGTTTTCCTTTGACGGGATCGGTCAGATCCCTTAAAAAAACAACTTCAGCACGTTCGCTCCCATAGTGCATATAGGGTGGGTTCAAATACATAAACGAGAATGCCTGTGGAGTGATTATAGCGTCCTCGTAAGGAGAACATATCACATTATCAATGTAATCACGCGCTTTTCTTGCTCTCCCTTCCTCTAACTCCACACCGTAAGATACAACATCTGCTCCCTGTGCTTTTAGAGAATTTGCCATTTTCTCAAGGGCGATGCCTTCTCCACAGCAGGGATCAAGAATAACGATCTTTGCCCCTGGTTCTGCTGTAAGGCGGGAACAGATTAAATCAGTTTCTTCAAGCGGGGTAGGATAAAAGCCCGCTTTCTCAATGGATGCTAGTCTTGCCATTGGACAACATCCCTTTCAGCCAGATGCCCATATTCCCGGTATGCCTCTAAACCGGCATAATAGCAGTCCCGGCATATCAACTCCTTCGTTTCAGGATGATAGACAAGCGGCTTTTTCCCCCCGCATGAATGGCAATGACCAATCATTAATGTTCTCCTCAACTGTTCGCACTACGGCCCAGGGCCGCAGTGCTTTCCCTCCTTTCAGGAAAGTTTTGCGGCCCTGTGGCCAATCATGGTCTTGCAGGTCATTTAGTGTGTAATGCTTTGGAAACACTTATGTGTTTCCATAATGCGGCAAAGAACAGAATTGCTTTGTGCGAATTCCTCAAATTCTTGAATATCATCAAAAACTTGCACTTTGCCGTTGTCTGTAAGGATTATCTCTTCCCCGCAAACAGTGCTAGGAAGAATGTCTGCGGGTATTACGTTTTCTAGATACCATTGCAGACCATTTTCCTTAACATTGTTTCCGAAAAAACCCCAGCAGGAGTCGCCATCTACAAGCTCACCGTTTTCCAATGAAAACGTCATATACCCATAGACATTACCCTGCAGATACTGGTCATATGTTTCTACCTCCGAGCGGAGAACGGCTTCGACTTTATTAAGAAGCCGCTTTGAAACCCTTTTTACGCCGTATTCTTTGCGGATGCGCGATTTAGTGACGTAAATCCAGCCTACCTGTCCGGAATCCCAGGGACAGTGAAACCCTGTTGTGTTCATGGCAAGCATACCATGGTCATACAGATACAACGGCGAGGCAATAATATTGCTCCAGCCGCCGTTAGGCTTAACCACTTCGTATTCCAGCCACTCATCCCAGCTAGAATACAGTTCCGTATTTTGTGCCTGCTCATCTCCCAGGCAGTACCGCCTGTGGGCACATACCATTGTTCCTAGGTTGTCCCACTCCCGGGGACTCTGAGGGTAATCATCTCTTTTAATCCTAACAAACTTCATTTTTCGGTACTCACGGGCCAACGGCCCGCTTTCCCATCACCTCCTTGTTTTGTGATGGTTTTTACGGGCCTATTGGCCTCACTACATTTTTAGTAGGCAAATACCTGCGAAAAATTAAGCGGGTTATCCCGCGGTAAAAAAGTGATCAAAAAAAGGAGTGCATTTACGCTCCTTTTTCAAGCGGCACGGGACGCTTTTTTCTTGATAGCAGTGCCCATTCTGATATGATAATAATTTACGCAAAATACGTACCCTGCACGAGTACGTATTGCAATAAAAGAAGGCGTTATCTGTTCAACAACACCTTCTTTTCCATAACACTCTTTTGAACCATGTAGTCTGAATCCCCATTCGACTTTAACTTTGTCGCCGATAGATAAGCTATCGAAGATATTTTTTTTGAGTTCCACCCAATCAACTCCTCTCCAAATGAATCAAGCAATTTCCTGGGCTAGTTCAACTACCCGTTTCAAATTTTTTACCCTCTTTCCTGAATTTTTGAGGATCTTTCGAGCAGTAGCATAGGCTGCATTTCCTTTCTTGCCCTCAATATGAGGGGCAACCAGCATTGCGTCCCTCATTGTCAATAACTGTGCCTGTTGACGAGTTGATAAAGCATTTCTGACTTTCAACTCAACCCCTCCTTTTTAGCGGGCATATACCCGCGATTTTCATAAGCGGTATGAACCACAACAAAAAGGACTCCCAAAAAGAAAAAACCCCGGCACTAGGCCGGGGCGGAAGTTAGGCCACCACCGCAAAGCGGCGGCAACCTATGACACGTCCCTGTTTGTCCCGGACAAGGTCGTCCGGAATGATAAAATCCTCCCGGCGCGCGGCCTGCGCCACTGGGAGGGAAACGATGTAGTAAGTTCCCTTCTGGCGCGGCGGCAGCTCAGCGGCCGGGTCCAGGGCTTTCCTCACCAGAGGAACGCCCTGGATTTCACCCGCAGGAGTGGTCACCTCCGGTAGGCGAAGGACTTGTCCTGACGGTTGGACTGTAAGGATTGTTCCACCGTCCTGATCCACCACTGTGACAGGGTGGGGGGTAAGATTAACTAAATTAATAACCATTATTTTTCCTCCTTTCGTACCCTCCCGACTTCCCAAAACACTAGGCCGGGTTGGTAATCACTGTTTTTAGTGTTTTTGCCAATATTACCGGCAGATTACCCGCATCTAGGAATATGAGATGCGGATACATCAGCTTGGCGTCCCGGGCGTCCTCTTCGGAACCTATCCCCCCTAGAGGGTTTTAACGCGGAAAACTGTACCACGATCAATTACTGTGAGACCAGGCACAACTTCACCTGTATCAGGATCAATGCCTGTCCCGTTCTGGAATTTGAGCACTTTCTTTAGTCCGGACCAGTCAATGTCTTTTTTGACAACAATGTATTCGGGCCGGTTCTGTTCAACCCAGGGAAGCATTGTTTCTTTGTCCCGCTGATACTCCGGTTGCGCCTTGCGAGCCTCAAGTTTGCCAGATGGCAGCTTGATAGTTTTTGCCTTCGGGTTCTCTTTGAATATTTGCTGATGATATTCGATCAGCAAATATTCAAAAAAAGATATGCTCTTCTGGATAGATTCAGTCTGGTCGTTCTTCCAGGCAGTGATTTTTTCAATCTCCGCCTGGGCGAGGGATTTTACTTCTTCCCGTTTGCTCAGCAGACGGGAGATCTGGCGCAGGCACCACTCAGCCTGTTCCTTATCTTTGACCCGGAAACGCTCTTTTTGTTCCGGGGTCTCCGGAAGTTCTTCGGGAAGGTCTTCCATAAGTTCACTTAGTTCTGGAAACGGATTGATTGTTAATTCCTCAATAGCCATAAAAAAACAGTTGCGGCCCCCCTACCGGGACCGCAACATCCTCCTTTCGGATGATTTACGGCTCGGTAGGGAGCCTGTATTCTTAATTAATTTTTATAGTAAGCATCCATAAATCGGATACGATACTTGTTGGCAGCAGCAAGCTGCCGTGTAAGTGTGCGTATCATTTTTTTCTGCGATAAAACCTGCCGTTCTAAACGACGGATCTCCTGCTCATAATAAGACAGCCTTATTTGTTCAGTTGGTGATCGCATCATGATATACAGCCTCCTCTTTGAAAAGTTCCGGCCATCCTGCACGCAGGACAGTTACCAGTCTCCTTTGTTCAAGAGTTGATAACACATGAGGCGCGCGCATAAGGGCATTAATGATAGCTAATATGTTTGAACCCTCCGGATTGCAGTATTTGAGGCTTATAAGCGCACTTCTATATGAATTCGAAGATGCAAGCTGCTTTGATAAGGTCTGTATTAGCTTTTCTTGCGCTTCGATTTGACGTTTCATTTCTGCTAACTGCAGGGCACACGCTGCTGTGAGTTCATTCTCTTTGCAGGGATTCTTTACATTTCCGGCAGCTCCGAGAACATGGATGGGGTTTCTGGATCTTGTTTCAGCGATATTGACTATATCTTCCGCGGTGATTGGTTTCTGGCGTTTTGTTTTTGCCAAATCTTCCCTAACAGCCTTATATTGTTCTTGCAGATTCTTCGGCAGACGCTCAAGCAACCTATACCACCTTTTGGAGATACTGCCAAAATCCCTACAATACCCGTATTCCTTCTGAATTAAATCTATAGCTTTATTTAAGCCCGCTGCAAGGGTCTGTTTGTTCTTTAAAACAGCCTCAGTTACACATTTAATGATTACTTCATCTTCTTGCTTGGTATAAAGTCGCCTAGAAGCGGTAGCGTGTTTTTTGGAAATCTTGTTAGTAGGTTCTTCTTTACGAATTTTGCTGTAATATCTGTTGCGAACACTGCTAATAGTTCTTGTGCTTCCCGTTTCCTGTTTGATAGCCTCGGTTGCCTTATATAAGGCTTCAGTTACCTTGCCGCCGCTAAGGATTTCTTCATTTATGTGCCTTTGAATGATTTTGTCCTCTATCGGTGTATAAAAGTTATTCATATTAATGGGGCGAGCCAACGGCCCGCCCCATTCCCTCCTTTCAGAAATGGTTTAGGCCATTGGCCTATTGATTTATGCTACGCCTTTAAACTCCTTTGTCCACAAAATAACATCACCGGTTTTGGACTCTGTAATAATACCAGAGACACAAACCTTAGCACCCGGTGATAACTTAGGAACATCACTAGATACCATGAGCAATCGTCCATCGGCAAGCTCATAGCTGGTATAGGTTCCCTTCGACGTGGGTACATCCTTCGGGTTTGATGCTATCTCCACTAGTTCTGGTTCGGTCTCCGATGGTTTACTCCCGTTAGGGGTATCTTCTTTTGATTTACGCCTTATGGCTTCTTTTACTTCTTCTGCAGAAGACAGCCCCGACCCAATGAGGCCGTACCCCATTTTTGCAAGAGCGCGTCCTAGCGAAGATGTTTCAGCGTTCTCCAGCGGAAAGTATGCATCTACAGCTTTCCCATCAATATGGATTGACGCAAGAGCCTCTACCTTTCCGTGGAGCTCGGACTCAACCACCGTTACGAAAGGATACCCCGGCGGAATCGGTTGTCCGTTTTTCATCATTTCCCGGATTTCTTCTGCGTTTGTTGTTATGGAATATTTAGCCCCTGCTTCCCTGTGGTCATCGCGGAACCACTTTACGCGGCCAGCGACAACCATGTAGGGATATTTTACCTGAATGAAGGTTTTGCCCTTCCAGGAAAATACCCCAGGGGGAAGGGGGTACTCCCCATCTAATGGCTCCCTGTTAATCAATGTTTCATTTTGGGGTAAATACATAAGGTAATCCCTGTACTCAGACGGGATCGCCCGCATCGCGGCCTCCGCTGCAGCTTTTTCTTTCATGCGGACTTGATCAGCCAGCCTTTCGATGACCGAAGCCATACTTATACCTCCTTTTTAAAATGGCGGTTCTTCCGGCCAGTCGATGGTAGGAACATCAGGAGATTCTGGTTCCGGAACGCCCTCGTCTGCTCCTGGGGCTTCTGGAACATCTTTGTCTTTCTTGTCTTTACCCCAGTCGAGAAAACGAACGGTATCCGCAACGACATCGAATGTCCGCCTTTTGACCCCTTCCTTGTCGGTATAGGAGCCAATCTGAAGCCTGCCCTCCACCAGGACCAACCGACCTTTCCCAAGATTGTTGGCACAGGTCTCGGCAAGTTTGCCCCATACAGTGACAGGGATAAAATCGGTTTCCCGTTCACCCTTACCGTTTGTGAATGGTCTGTCCACTGCAAGGTTAAAGTTGGCTACTGCGACGCCTGAGCTGGTGAATCTCATTTCAGGATCACGCGTCAACCGTCCCACGAAAGTGCACTTGTTGTAATACATATTTAATCCTCCTTATAATTCCCGCAGACACGGCGAACGCCGCAGCCGCGGAATAATGTATCTAATACCTCATCCGCGATGTCACGAGCTTCAACTTCCAAGTACCCGGGATACTCATTGATAACATTAATAGAGAATCCACGAGCCTTTTCAGCCTTTTTCAACCTTCTGGAAACTGATTTTTCTCGGCGATTGCCGACGTACAAACAATAAACCATTGTTTGCGGCACGCACGGGCCCCCGGCAGGCCCGCTGTACCATCCTCCTTTCATAATTTTTTGAAGGTTGGTATGGGCCTCCGGATGACCCCGTTTAAAGCGGAAAGTTCCGCTGAACGCTATAAGCAGTAAAACTGCGAAATATATAATGTGAAAACTTATATTCAAAAAATGCTCTCAGAAAAAAGAACAACCCGGACTACAGGCAAGGAGGCAACCTGTCAGTCCGGGTTTTTGTGGCGCAGGAAAGGAGGTAACTGCGCCAATGGTAAATATCTATTAAATTTAGTTTATCAATAATCATGTCTTGGATGTAAGTGGTGTTACTGGAATATATTTAGTCTTACGGGATATAACTTATCTTCATATATGTGAAATGCTTCTGAAATGTCTTTTTCAATTAAAGCATCGTATGTTGTGAATAAAGCCGGAAATGATATTGAATCTGCTGTTTTGGTGATATGATCTTTATCTTCACAAATGACTAAACAGTTTATGTCAGGCTGTGATAAGATTTTATCCCCTTTTAATAGAACGATTACGCCTGCCGAATAATCCCCTATTTTAAGAATCCCCTGTAAAGGGGACTGCGCCCTTTCAAATGTACATGGAACTTTTGAAAGGGCACGGATAAACAATTCTGATGCGGTAACTATCTTCAAAACTTCCCTGGTTTTACCTGGTATATAAGCCTTTGTTCCTGCAATCCGTTCACTGACCGGCGAAAGAGTGACAATTTCTTTTTCACCTAGGGAGTACGACCAGAGAACCCCCCATCTGATTAGGGATTGTAACTTTTTGATGCCTTTTAACTTATTCGGCCAGATATTGATTGAATCCATAAAAGCGGCGTGGCACTGCGCTAGGATGTTTATAACCCGCATTTCCCTTTCGCTTAGGTTGGGATCTACGTCATTGCGAATGATATTCTTTATCGGTTTGACTGTATCCGGAATATTCATAATTAACTCCTTATGTTTCCGTAGATTCTTTGTTTTTCAACATCAACCCTGTGGACGAGGACTCTTACTTTGTCTCCTTTTTTGACCCTTGTAAACTTGGGGTGATGGACAAAGATATCCACTCCGGGTTCAAGGTTCACAAAAACGCCTTTGTCGCTTATGCCGGAGACTATACCTGAGTAGATTCCTCCCTTGACATACCTTTTGGCGCAGTCCGGCCAGGGGGAAGGTACTGCTTGCTTGAACGATACTTCGACCTGTTTGTTGTCCTTATCAATACGCAGGACTTTGACCTGATAGGTCTTGCCCCGTTCCAGAATGTTTCGGGCATCTTCTACCCAACCCCAGGCGATTTCTGACGCACCAACTCTTGTTTCGATGCCGCCAATGTCAACTACTGCACTCTTAGGATATACTTCTCTGACTGTGCCAGGGACGATCTCTCCTTCCTGCAAGCGTTCCCATGTATGAGTGGCCATGATTTCTAAAGCACGCTTCCTGGATGCCAGGAAAAATTTGTTCTCCTTATCAACTGCAAGGATAAGTATCCAAACAGGTAAACCAACAATCCTGTTTTCAAGGCTTCTTGATATTTTTCTTTTGTTAATATCCGGGAGGGTCTCTATCTCCGCCGGGTCCTGCGGAAAACCGTTGAGACCGGATTCATTTGCAGGAATGATTCCAGTTACATTATCATAGTGTACTTGAACACAGGGGATCTCTTTGCCCTGAACTGGGTGATTTCTCACTCCCTTAGCTTCAACCTGGAGTATGGTTTTGTTTTGAAACGCTGAATATATCTCCGGCCATATATCTTTTTGTGTAACGATTTGGCCGTCATAACCTTCTGTGATTAGACGCAAAAAATATCACCTCCAGAAAAATAAAAAACCTTCCATGTATAGGAAGGATGATTAAGGATACGCGCGTACCAGGTTCGAAAATTGCCGACAAATTCTGGGCACACTACGGCTTAGTGTCAGTATAACATGACAATCTGAAAGCTGTCAAGTGTATTAGTAACTATTTTTTTGATTTGCCTGGTATAGCGCATTTAA
>DULM01000103.1 GCA_012840405.1 Syntrophomonadaceae bacterium
ACTTCACATTTCGGAATGTGGTATTTGGAGTAACACGGCTGCTGGTCAAGAGGGGTAAAAAAGGGGCGCACTTGAATCCCCTTGCCAGTCAATCTGGACATTATTGATTCCCTATCTTCATTAAACTCATCTTCAACTACAATGGAGAACAACCACCAACTGCTTTCCGCTTCATCGAGTTCTTTTTGCATCCTAATCCCAGCTACATCCCGCAGTTCCCGACGGTAAATGCTGGCGTTGCGCCGTTTTACAGCAAGAAACTCAGAGAGCCTCTTCATTTGAGCAAGCCCCAAGGCTGCCTGAATATTCGTCAATCTGAAGTTATAGCCGATCTCCTGATGGATGTACTCCTTTTCAGAAGTTGCTCTTCCCTGGTTTACCAATAACCTTGCCCTTTGAGCCAATTCATCATTATCAGTGACAACCATCCCGCCGCCACCTGTAGTTATCACTTTGTTTCCATTAAAGCTAAAAACCCCTATATCACCAAATGTGCCTGTATACCTCCCTTTGTATGTTGCACCAAGGGACTCAGCGGCATCTTCAATTACATACAGATTGTTCCGCTTGGCTATTTCCATTACGGCATCCATCCTCGCAGGGTTGCCGTAAAGATGAACAGGTATAATTGCTTTGGTTTTATCGGTTATTGCCTTTTCAATTTCCTGCGGGTCAATCGTCCAGCTATCCGGGTCGACATCAACAACTACCGGTGTCGCCCCCACATAGGTAACCGGATTGGCGCTGGCAATAAAGGTTAGGGCAGGAACAATAACCTCATCGCCTGAACCAATATTTAATAATCGCAGGGCTAGATAAAGCCCACTGGTCCCGTTCACCACTGAAACAGCATTCCTACAGCCAAGATAAGCAGCAAATTCTTCCTCGAATTCTTTTACCAGTGGACCTGCTGTAGAAACAAAACCGCTGTCCAGTGCTTTTAAAACATATTCTTTCTCTTGTTCTCCAATATTCGGCCAGTCCAGTGGGATCTTTATTTGGCTCAACTTCTACACCTCAAAGGTTATATATTCCAGGCTTATACTTATGTAAATTGTTTTTTAGCCACTCCATCGTTTCTTTCAGCCCTGTTTCAAGGGAATACTTGGGTTCCCAGTCAGACAACTTCTTTATTTTGCTGTTATCGCAAAGCAACCTCTCTACTTCACTTTTGTCCGGTCGAACACGCTGTTCTTCCTGTTTAACCCTGATTTCGATTCCTGTGATTTTGCCAATCAACTGAACTAAATTGCCTATGCTTATCTCTACTCCGCTGCCGATATTGATGACCTCTCCTTCAACACGCTCAGAAAAAGCTACTGCTAAAAATCCGCTCACTGTATCCTCTACATAGTTAAAATCCCGTGTCGGGGAAAGATTGCCCAGTTTAATCTCCTGCATCCCGCCCAAAACCTGAGTTATCACTGCGGGAATAATTGCCCGGGCAGACTGTCGGGGCCCGTAGGTATTAAACGGACGGGCTACCACTACCGGCAGATCAAAGGACCGATAATAGCTCAAAGCAAGCTGGTCCGCGGCAATCTTCGTTGCGGCATATGGGGACTGGGCATGTAAGGGATGGGCCTCATCTATCGGCACATACTGGGCTGTGCCATAAACCTCTGAGGTTGATGTATGTATCACCCGCCTGCACCCTTCCTTAAGGGCTGCTTCCAGTACATTGTACGTACCTTCTATATTTGTCCTTATGTATGCCAGTGGGGACTTATAAGAATAGGGTATCCCGATAAGAGCTGCAAGGTGGAAAATAATGTCGACTCCTTTGACTGCATCTCTGACACTGTCAAAATCCCTAATATCACCCATATATACTTC
>DULM01000104.1 GCA_012840405.1 Syntrophomonadaceae bacterium
TCCCATGAAAACAGTGATCGGCTATCCGGAGGTTGCTGATATTATCGCTGGAGGGACTGATGGCAGTTTAGCTGAAGATGGGAGCATCACTGCTGAGCTTCAGATCATTATAGGTTCTACCAATGAGCTGGGATATGGCTTTTTAACAGCAAAGGGAAGGTAAACTGTTTGTGTAGTGAAGGGGGGAAATACTATGACCATCAGAATTGTTCACTATATCAATCAGTTTTTTGCAGGGATTGGTGGAGAAGAAAAGGCTGACCATAAGCCTGAAGTGCGAGAGGGCGCAGTTGGCCCAGGTATCGCTTTTCAGCAGGCCTTTGGTGAAGAAGCCAAGATAGTGGCCACTGTTATTTGTGGTGACTCATATTTTAATGAAAACATGGCTGCTGCCACAGATGAAGTGATCGGGATGATAGAAAAAAACAAACCTGACCTAGTCCTTTGCGGGCCCGCATTCAATGCCGGCCGCTATGGTATTGCCTGTGGTGCGGTGGCTGAGGCAGTTGTTGACCGCTTGGGCGTTCCGGTGGTTTCCGGTATGTATCCGGAGAACCCAGGGGTCGAACTGTATAAAAAGTCTGCCTATATCATAGAAACGTCAAATTCTGCGGCAGGGATGAGAAAAGCAGTAGCCCCGATGGCTAGGCTGGCCTTAAAGCTTGCCCGGGGTGAAGAGATCGGTTCCCCTGAGGAGGAGGGCTATATTCCCAGAGGAATCCGCCAAAACCAGTTTGCAGCTGAACGGGGTTCCAAGCGGGCTGTGGAGATGCTGATCAAAAAGCTCAAAGGTGAGGAATACACCACTGAGTACCCGATGCCGGTCTTTGACCGGGTAACACCTGGTGCAGCGATCAAAGACATTAAAAAGGCGAAGATCGCCCTTGTTTCATCAGGGGGCCCAGTTCCTAAAGGCAACCCGGACCGGATCGAATCTTCAAGCGCCTCTAAGTTCGGCAAGTACAGCCTGCAGGGGATCGATGACCTGAACCCTGAGAACAGTGAAACAGCCCATGGGGGTTATGACCCGGTCTATGCCAATGAGGATTTGGACAGGGTCCTGCCGGTGGATGTGCTCAAGGAGATGGAAAGGGAGGGTGAAATAGGCTCACTGCACGAATACTGGTATGCCACAGTAGGTAATGGAACTTCTGTAGCCAATGCCAAGAGGTTTGCCGCTGAGATAGCCAAGGATCTGTTAGCTGCAGGGGTTGATGGGGTGATCCTCACCTCTACCTGAGGGACCTGTACTCGTTGCGGTGCAACGATGGTGAAAGAGATTGAAAGGACAGGCCTGCCTGTGGTGCATATGTGTACTGTTGTGCCTATCTCTTTGACTGTTGGTGCCAACAGGATTGTTCCTACAGTGGCCATACCACATCCCCTGGGGAATCCCTCTTTAAGCAGGGAGGATGAGAAAAAGCTGCGCAGGAAACTGGTAGAGAAAGCATTAAATGCTCTGCAGACTGAGGTCACCGGACAGACGGTTTTTGAATAAATTGGTTTTAGTGGAAGGCAGTTGTTGCCAGAATCTACAA
>DULM01000105.1 GCA_012840405.1 Syntrophomonadaceae bacterium
CTTTTGGGTGTCGAAAATTAACATTTTGTAAATAGGAAACATATTTAAACTCTGTAATTGATATATGATAACGAAATTAGAACTTGCGACGGCGCCATTTTTCTAACACCTTTTTTGTGCTGCTTGATATATGCTGATCCAACAGCACAGGATCATAACGCCCCTCAAACTTTCTTTTCCCAGCCTTTTTTAGTTTTAAAATTTCCTGACGAAGTTCGCCCGGTGTCACCCGGTACGCACCGTGGGATGATATGATTCTCTGCTCCAGCCAGTCATAGGTAACCACAAAAAGAGGGATATCTTTCGTTGCTGTTTCCATGTGATGGAGGACAGCATATCTTTCGATCCAGTTATCTGCGGTTACCCCTTCTTTGGTATAGATAACTTCGACACCCTGACAGTCCTCCCGTACTTCTACCCCGTTTTTAACAAGGTGTGCATCAAAAACCACTATTACCCGCATGTCATACAATGACTGGAACTCCGAGAGTATTGCAATCAACCGGTCACGAGCATGGGACAGATCTGAATCTTTTAGTTCAGCCAGTTCAGACCAGTTGTTGATCACATTATATCCATCTACCAGCAGGATACCATTCAAAACCTCATCCTCCCCGCTGCTGTTTACCCCCCTGCATGCGCTGGCGCAGTACCTCGAATACCAGCACAGAACCTGCTGCAGCGGCATTTAGTGAACCAATTTTACCCTGCATGGGAATCCGCACAAGGTAATCACAGGCCTTAGCCAGTTTCCCCAAGCCCTTACCTTCTCCACCAATCACCAAAGCCAGCGGCCCTGTGAGATCTGCATCATAAACAGAAAGCTCAGCCTCTGCATCAGCACCTACAACCCAGATCCCCAATTTCTTTAAACCCTCCAGGGTTTGAGCCAGGTTACCGGCCCTGCTCACAAGCATATATTCCAAGGCCCCAGCAGATGCTTTTGCTACAGCTGCAGTTAAAGGTACTGCTCTGTGCCGGGGGATGATCACCCCATGTACTCCCGCAGCCTCAGCACTGCGGATCACAGCACCCATATTTTGGGGGTCTTCCCAACCAGCAAGTACAATAATTAAGGGATCTTCACTCCTTGTTTCCGCCCTCTTTAATATTTCCTCCAGAGGAACATACTGCCTGGGGCTCAGATAAGCGATTACACCCTGGTGATTGGCTCCCCCGCTTAAACGGTCCAGGACATCACGGGACACAAACTGCATAGGAATACCCTTCTCCTTTGCCCTGGAAACAATATCACCAACAGCGCCATGGCTGCCGCGGGCAATGATAATTTTATTACAGGGATGCCCGGCACGAAGAGCCTCCAAAACAGGATTCCGTCCCCAGACCTTAGCATCATCCATCAAATGCTGCCTCCCTTAGCTTTCAGGTTACGGCTTCCTCTCTTTCATCCCCTGGACCGCACTTCAGGTGCCCTGCCGCAGGAATAATCTCCCTCCCAGCAGATCCCCTCTGATTCACAAGAAGGACCAGCTAATGCAAAAAGAGCAGGTGCCACAGCACGCACTTCTTCCCGCATCCTTTCAGCAAGTTCCCTGATCTCCCATTGGGCGCGGCGACAGCAGCGCATCCGGAAGAAATTGTAGAGGGAACGCACATTCATAGTGCAAACCAGTTTCGTTTCTGTCGCATTAGGCAAGATGTAGCGGGCATCCTCTCTGGGAACCATCCGCGCAAGCTTGCGGTATGCCTCCTGCAGGTCAGCCATCATCTGTTTAAATAATTCTAAAGCCTCCGGTTCAGCTGCAATACTGGGCGGCATAATATAAGCAAAATTGTTTTCATCCACATAGCGCTGCGATTTTTGTGAATAAGAAGCGATGCGGTGCCTTACCAATTGGTGAGATAATGCCCTGCTCACACCTTCGATAGCAAAGGTAAAACTGACATGCTCCATTGGTGATAGATGCCCCATGGAAATCAGCTTATTGATCAGTTTTGTTATCTCCTCTCTGCTCAA
>DULM01000106.1 GCA_012840405.1 Syntrophomonadaceae bacterium
CTCAACTTAACTGCATTCTTTTTGAATTCCTCATCATATCGTTGTCTGGTTTTTGACATGGCTTTCTTCTCCTTTGCCATTTTGTTTTTATCTTACCAGACTATCCGAAATTATAGCACCGACCCCTCCGATATCATAATCGATAACCATCTGCGATAAAGCAAAGAGTGTATTGTTATTTATATTCCCCAGGCCATGGAGAACATCTACACCTGCTTGTGCTCCAAGGAGCCACTGTATAGCCTTCTCATAACCGACTTGTTGGTCTTGTAAATGAGAGTCAGAGGTGCCGTAAATACCGTAGTTAGGAACCCCATAAAACCGTGCCAGTTGGGCTCCTGCAGCAGCCAGCATAGATGACTCTACCGCCCCTGAGGCATATGTACCAAAGCGCATATCCATGACTGTATTATAATGACCGTAGATAACCGGGTTGCCTGGTTTGAGGATCTGAACCAGTACTACCCCTGCTAGAAATTCAGCCATAGCCTGCACCAATACACCGGCTAAAGTAGCGGGACCGGTACCCCCGGCTATCGCTCCCGGGACAATAAGGATTGGAACTCCTGCATCCACAAAGTGAAATGTGGCATGCAAAGCCGCGTGACTCCACACCAACGGAGGTGTAGGTGTAACCAAACCGATCACATTAGGGTACTTGCGGAAGCTTTCCGGCCCACCTGCAGCAATTTCAGCTATCTTTAGTAAGTTCGGTACTTCATCCTCTTTTTCTGTAAAGAAAAGCAACTGCATTGATTTGGTGCTGAGCTTAAACATCTCTCCCCAAATATACTCCGGGACGAAGTCTTGAGGGATCCACTCATCATAGGCCCAGGCCACCGGGGGGTAGAGTTGATGGCAGTGTTCCATAACCTGTGCCACCTTGGTTGCCTCACAGATATCTTTCAACAAACCAGGCCGACGCTGATCCGTATCAAAGTCAATCACATCAACACCACTGCCGGTATAGAAATAGAGGTTCCCCTTACCAAACTCAAGATTCACCTTGCGGTCACTGCCGTAAACTGTGAAGTTAGATGGCACATTCTTTCGGTGATCCTCAACAACTTTCGCCGGAAATTTTACTATTTGAGCACTGTCATCCACCTCACATCCCGCTGCCTGTAGCAAAGCCCTGGCCTTTGGATGTTCAACCTTGACCCCTACGCTCTCCAGAACCCTTAGGCTTGCTTCATGAATCGCTGTCACATCACCTGGAGCGAGATAATCTATTCGTTTCATTATGCCTCACCTCCTAGAGCGTCTAAAAGTTTGCGAACACCGTCAATGGCATCTTGTCCGAAAAAGTCACATCCCGCTTTTCGGGTATAATCATCGTTTAGAGCAGCACCTCCAGCGATGATTAATAAGCCATCCCGAAGACCAGCCTCCTTTACTGTATCTACAGTTGCTTTGACATATTGTATCGAAGTGGTCAAAAGGGCAGACAAAGCCAAAACGTCCGGTTTTAGTTCCCTGATTTTCTCGGCGAATTTTTCCGGGGGAACATCAACACCAATATCAATAACGTCAAACCCGTTAGCTGCCATCACTGATGCCACTATATTTTTACCTATGTCATGGATATCGGTTTTCACTGTTCCAATAAGCACAGTTGCTACAACCGGCCTATCCATCCCCTGACGCTTGATTTCTTCCTCCAAAACCTCAAGTCCGGCTTTCATGGCCTCTCCACCTGATACCAATTCGGGTAGGAATAGTGTCCCTTTTACAAAGCCATCTTCTACCGCCTTAATTCCCTTTATCAGCCCCTGATCAAAGGCATCTAAAGGTGACACGCCTGCGTCAATTGCTTCTTGAGCTAACTTCCGAGCGTCCTTTTTCCTTCCCTCTAATACAGCGTTGGCTAATTGGTCCATCAGAGCATCATGCTTTGCCTTATCCATAAAAATCCACTCCTTTTAGATTATTGTTGTTATACTCGAATTGATTTCGCGGCAGAAAGTATAACACCACCCCTTTTCTCACTTGAAAGCAAGTTATACATTACTAAAATTGATGTTCGTCTTACATGAAACTCTTAGCATATCGATTATACAAGGCAGCTATTTGTACCTTGGTAAACTCATGGATTTCAGGGTAAATTCATGGACAAATCGAGTAGGGTAGCGCCATACACTGGTAGTGTGAGTCTTGCCCTTGTTGATTACTAGTTTGAGTCTGCTAGGCAAAACAAAAAAACAGTCCTCAACAAGAGAACTGTCTTAACTTTTTTGTCTATTTTACTTTATTCCCTTTGTTGTTATTAATCTTTTTTTATTGTTAACCTTGCTTGATGTAACTACCAAAAATCAATGCCCCTTTCTGCAATTTTTCTATTTGATTTATTCATTCAAACTTTTGCTGCAACCAAACAATAAGCCGTTCCTTGAACCATTTACGCCCATTCACCCTACACAGACGGCTTGACTTCTTTTATAGTGGCAGTTGTTCAAAAACCGATAGACAGTTTCTTTTGAAAGAAGGCAAACTGTACCGGTATTGATAACATTTTGGTGCAATAGGTTATTACTTCCTGATATAATATTATGCAGCGAAGCATAAATTTCTGATTTTTTAACTATTACTTTCTGTTATACGAAATGAAAATAAAAAATCGGGAATCATGAATCTACAGGTGTTCCCTAGATAGATAAAGATGGCTTGTGTTTCAGAAAAATAAAAAACCACGCTGTCAAGCGTGGAAATCCCTGAACCCTGCTCTTCCTTCTCCTTCGAAACCCGCAAACCTTTGATTTACAAAGTTTCCCTAGAAAATAAATGGTGGGCGCGATAGGGATCGAACCTATGACCCCCTCCGCGTCAAGGAGGTGCTCTCCCACTGAGCTACGCGCCCAAATCACATTTCATATTATAACTGCATCTTTGCTTTCGGTCAAGTCATCTGAAGATATTCCGCGGATATTTTGTTTTTCATCAGCAATAAAATCATGGTACCACTCATCAGGGAAAGTCTTATCCCCGAAAAAAGACAGATATAATGGGAGGATGAAAACCGAAATGACTGATAAGAAACCAGAAAAATAACCATCATCGAAAATTTAGTCAAGGGATGTTTACAAATAAGTTGGCAACAGAGCTTTTAGAGTTCAGTATCAGACAAGTACAACGGATAAAAGGGAAGGCGCAAAAGGGATGCATAACAGACGATCAACTCCAGGAATGGTATAAAAAAAGCACCTAAATAAATTCCCCTATTGAGCAGAAACTATTACTGCCAGGCTCCTTTATTGTTTTCTGCCAAATTTTTATCGCCATCCAGGAGGTGCAGCAAATGAAGTGGTCCCCAGGCCAGCTAAAACCTATGGAACCTGTTCCCCATCCCGCTCCCTTCGACTCTGAGGAACACCTTTTTGAGATCAAATGGGATGGGATGCGGCTGCTGGCCTTTATCAAGGGAAATGAAGTGCGCCTACAGAACAGAAATCTCAAAGAGAGAACAGCTTTCTTTCCTGAACTGAAAAACCTCCCTGATTTATTCCATGCCAAAGAGGGGATTCTTGATGGTGAACTGGTGGCACTGGAAAATGGTAAACCATCATTTCCCCTGTTAATGAAACGCTGTACCGCTTCTGCTGTGAAGGCTGCTGCCATGGCTGACCGGATTCCATTGGTTTACATTCCTTTTGACATTCTCTATCTGGACGGAAGAGACCTAACAACCACAGCTCTTATCGAGCGCAAAAAAATATTAGTTGACAGTTTTGAAACGGGGCCAAATACTATGCTCTCCCCCATCTTCCAGGAAGAGGGCATTTCCCTCTTTGAAATGGTTAAAGAACGGGGCTTAGAAGGAATCGTTGCCAAAGGAAAGAACACACCTTATCTCATTGGAAAGAAAAGCAAATACTGGCTGAAGATCAAGTACCGCAAAAGACAGGCATTTGTGATTGGTGGGTATACCCTTTCCTCAGGGCAGTTGAACAGCATATTATTGGGAGCTTATTGGGACAATAAACTGCGGTATGTGGGACGGGTTGGTACTGGATTCACTAGAGTGGAAGAGGAACTGCTTAGCCTGTTGCAAAGCGCTGCCAGCAGCAGTTCACCCTTTGACCCACAACCAAAAATGAAAAAAGATATACAGTGGGTAGAATCGACCCTTACAGCAGAAGTTGAATTTCAGGAATGGACCCCGGATCTGAAACTGAGACAACCGGTTTTTATCAGACTTCTCGATATACCAGCTCAAGAATGCCGTCTTTTTTTAGATGACCGGAATAATAATCCCTCAGAAAAAGAAAAATAGACTTGATAGGGGGTAGAGATGCTGTGCGAAAAATTGTCCTAACCGCTTTCATCCTGTTTATTTTCTGCTTGATCCCATTTGAAACACTCCAGGCTTCAGATAAAAATCAGGCTTCAAATAATAAACCTTGTCCCTGTGCTTTTTATAACAGAGAATTATGTGAAACCACACCACAGATGCAGGGAGAGGATGTGGTAGAGCTCCAGTACCGGCTCAAACAGTTAGGTTTTTATCATGGCAGTTGTAATGGAATTTACGATAAGAACACCGCAAATGCTGTGCGCTTTTTCCAAAAGTCAAAAAAACAAGCTGTTACAGGGATAGTTGACCAAAGCACCTGGGCTGCACTAGGAGAGGGTTTTGAGCGCCCGGCAAATGCCCTCCCCGAGAAACCACAGGGAAATGTAAATATCCTTGTAGATCTAGAAAAACTGACATTGACTGTCAGAGAAGGGGAGCGCCCTTTCAAAGAGTATCCTATAGCTGCAGGGAAACCCGCAACCCCATCACCTATCGGAGAATGGAAGATTATCGAAAAAGACTATGACTGGGGTGGTGCTTTCGGAGCACGCTGGATGGGGCTTAATGTCCCCTGGGGAAACTATGGAATCCATGGGACAAACCGGCCCTGGTCCATCGGCAGTCCGGTCTCTGCCGGATGTATCAGAATGTTTAATGAAGATGTAATAGAGGTATTTGAATGGGTAAATGTTGGAACCAGGGTAAAAATACATGCGCCCCTCACCTGGCTGGCGGGATCTTGCAACCGAACCCTGAAAAAGGGGTTATGCGGTCAAGATGTGGTCTATATTCAGCTGCTTTTAAAAGAAGCAGGGTTTAACCCCTATTATTGTGATGGTTGGTATGGTTTTTTAACCGAATTTGCGGTGCGGTCCTATCAACTGCATACAGGACTGCCTGTCACAGGACAGGTAGATGAAAAAACCAGGTTTCACCTGGAGGAAAGGGTGGGTGTTTTTGAACAGAATTATTAACTAATTAATTTGTCCATCTTCCTGTCATTAATCCCCGGCGAAACCGCAGTGCTGTAGAAAGCTTAGGCAGCAATCTAATAGAATAGCGTATCAGTTTCATAATACCTATATTTTGATAATTTTGTGCAATTAAAGCGGCTGCCATATCCAGAGCTTCCAGATCAAGTCCTTTCCATATTTGACAAACTTGTTTTTCCACATTCAGCTTTGGAGAAAGAATGCGCCACACGGCATCTGTAAAGCTGCTTTCCTTTTCTTTATTACCGGCAATCCATCGTACAGCCTCTCTCCCGGTAATCAATGCTGTGTCAATCCCACCCCCATGCAGTGGAGAAGCACACCCAGCAGCATCACCGACAAGGAGTATTTTGCCATATTGAAGCTGCTCACGCAGTCGGATCGGAACAACACCCCCAGTCCTTTTGATAATTTGACCAGTGATTTTCTCCTGAACCATTAATTGATCTAGCCTGGCCCACAGTTGTTTGCCAGACAAACTTCTATCTTTACACTCGGGGTTAAAATAACCTAGACCAACATTGGCTGTGGTGCTGCTCTTGGGAAAAACCCAAAAATAACCTCTATAATGGGGAAATGCTAAAAACTTCAGTCTTTTTCCCTGGCTGCTAAAATCGCCTTTTATAACATATTGGACAGTAACCGCTCCATTGGGTTTATAATAATCACGAAAACCATACCTCACAGATGTGATAGAGGGAACACCACTGGCATCGATAATCCAATCATACTTAGACTCCAAATCTGCAAGCTGATCTGATGTAATTCGGGTTTTTTCAAAGATCCTTACTCCTTCCGCTCTCGCCTGTTCAGCTAAATCCTGTTGCCACTCCCCCCTATCAATCATCCAGAGATTGATCTTTCGGCAGTCAACCCGGTATTCATTCTTGACCTTTAGTACAGCTTCATCTACCTTATAGCGCATTCCCACCTTCGGTTTATCCACCAAATGCATCGAATCGAAAAAACCCTCTGCACACCTGATATGTCTCCCTATCTCACTGCGCTCAAATAGATCAATTTCTAAGCCCAATCTAGCACCTTCCACTGCTGCTGACAGGCCTGCAGGGCCAGCTCCAATCACACAAACCCTTTGCCTACCCATTTTGACCCCCCAGTTCCCCGAACCATTCAAATCTATATTACCTCATCTATACTACCGCACTATTATTCGATGCTGTGCGACAATCATTTCTCGCAGTTTTTTTAAACTCTCAAATTGAACAGCAAAACCATCCCACATTTC
The DNA here is from genome assembly GCA_012840405.1 of Syntrophomonadaceae bacterium. Taxonomy (GTDB): domain Bacteria; phylum Bacillota; class DSM-12270; order Thermacetogeniales; family Thermacetogeniaceae; genus DTU068. The sequence goes on from DULM01000106.1 coordinate 6,530, forward strand.
CCCGATCAAATAGACCGTCTGCAACCCGGCCAACTCCTTTGAAATATGATGGAAATCAATATTTCCCTTCCCCGGCAGCAGGTGGCCATCCCTTGTCCCATCATTATCATTTATATGAAAGTAATGCCCCTTAACCCTGCTGATCCACCGCTCCGGTTTATAACTGGACATGCAGTTGCAATGCCCGATATCAACACAGGAAGAAATTTGCGGGGAATCTAAAACCTCCAAGCATTTAGCAAATGTATCAGGCAGTTTATCATAAACATTTTCCAGCAGGATGGTTACCCCGCTGTCCTTAATCTTCGGTAAAAAACCATCCCAGAAACGCACATTTTCCTTAAACCAAAACTCATCATATTTTGAATAACCTGTGGTTATATCATAAAATGAATGAATAACCAACTGACGGGCTCCCAACTTGACAGCTGCATCAACAGCCTGCAGATATCTGTACTCAGCCACCCCCCGCACCCTTTGATCAATACTTGTGGGAACAAGGTTCAAATAGGGGCCGTGTAGTGTGACTTCCCCTTCAAAACCGGAGAGCATCCCCAGGTACTCATTTATAAGCTTTGGATCCTCCAGTTGATCAGGCATAATAAAATCCTGCAGCTCCAAAACATCAAAATTGTTGAGACAAAAATCCCAATTTTCAAGAAATCTTTCCTGATAAGCCCCAATTCCTAGTTTGACCAGTGTCATCTATTGCCTATCCTTTCTGAAACTATCTATGATCATTTAACCATTAATCCTTCGTCAAAGAATAACAGAAAACCTGCCAAAATCGTTGAGAGCAATTACAGGAAATATCTTTAATCAACGGGATGCACGGACAAAAATTCAAAATGCTTAAACCTTGTATTGCATTTAGAGTTGTTTCTCTAAAGCAGATATAAAACTGAATGAACAAGGGCAATGTCGGCAGCATACCTATTATCTGCAGGCTTCCTAAACTTAGACTCTTAACAAGATTTGTTCATAACCGAAATAACAAAAAGCTGCTGCACTTCGACCATTCGGTTCATTGTGCAACAGCCACTCTTTCTTAAAAAATATGTGGCACCTGAATTGTGCCACTTGCTGGTGCCGAGGGAGGGAATCGAACCCTCACGGGCCGTGAGGCCCCCGGGATTTTAAGTCCCGTGCGTCTGCCAATTCCGCCACCCCGGCAATAAAAATGGAGGGCAAGACCGGATTTGAACCGGTGCATCGCGGATTTGCAGTCCGCTGCGTTACCACTTCGCCACTTGC
>DULM01000002.1 GCA_012840405.1 Syntrophomonadaceae bacterium
GCATCCTTTTACTTTAAGGAATCCAACACCTTGTTTAATTCTGTTTGCGGTACATCCCCGTAAATCCTCACCCAATAGCCTTGTCCGCTTTTTTCCACATAGCGAGTAGCCATCTGGTGGAGCGCAATATCCTGTGCCTGATCTGTTGTAACAGGGGTATCTTGGGCATTCATTTCAGCTCCTGTGTTAACCGTTATGATTTCCAGACACAATCTGCCGCCTGTTTGTGGATTTTCAAAACTTAAGATAGATATAGCTGGAGATCCACCCTTTCCAACATATCCACTGCTTGAGGCACTGCTCCTAACAAAGCCCGCAGGCAGATACTGAGGAGTCAAAACAGCATTGGTTGGGCTAATGGGTGTTATTTGTCCTGAGGAAACACCTGTATCTAAATCAGAGCCGTTATTAACAGTTCTTTCATCTGGTGCAATGGCATCTGGGGGAAGTGCCGGTTCAGGTGTAATTGTTCCCTCCTGTACATCCTTTTGTGGAGAAGCAGAACTGTTGCCCTCAGTTACATTTGCTATTTCTCTGCTCTGCTCAAGCTTTTGGTCTGTCAGCATAGCGTCCTGCGGGGAAGAGAAAATCCCCTGGGAAAACGCTCCGTAAAGGACCAGCGCCACTAAACAGGCAGCAGTTAGAGGAAGCATCCACTTTTTCAGCCAAGGGTTTTTGGATGGAGTCCTGTTTAGTGTTGGGTTTGCTATTTTCTCCATTATCTGTTTGCTAAATCCAGCTGCTAGCTCTGGTACCGGAAATCCGTTGATGATGGTTTCTCTTTCCTGCTTCCTTAACTCAAGCAGTTCACTGCACCGGGAACAATGGCCTAGGTGCTGTTCGCATTTTTCCTTTGTTTGGGGATCCAGTTCCTGATCTAAATAGAGATCAAGGAGTTTTTCTGTTTCACTGCAGTTGAGCATTTTGTCACCCCCTGGTTTTTTAATATTTGGCGCAATCGCTGCCGCGCCCTGCATAAACGTACCTCTACATTGTTGCGTGTAGTATCCAAGATATAGGCGATCTCATCATAGTTAAGATCCTGGTAATAGCGCAGAATAATCACTAGCTGGTCCAGTGGTTTCAATTTTGCCAAGTAACTGGACACCTCTTGTTTTATTTCAACTGCTTCTAGTGAGGCGGCGGGGTTAACTGTATTTTGGTCTGGGAGTTGGGATGATGCTGTATCCCAGGGAATCAACCGCTGCCTCTTTATTTGCCTGACTCTGGTCAATGCCAGGTTGCTGGCGATTCGGTAAAGCCAGGGTGTAAAGGGCCGCCTCTGATCGTATTTATTAAGGCTTTGATAGCATTTGATAAAGCTTTCCTGGACTATATCTTCTGCTTCTTCTTTGTTCCGCAGAATGCGGAAGACAATGTTAAAGACCGCCTGCTGGTAGCGGAGGACAAGCTTCTCAAAAGCTGATAATTCTCCGCTTAGTGTCCGTTGTACCAGATCCTGATCAGTTAACTTTTTTTCCATTAATTTCGCCTCTTCCGGAATTGGCTCTATAGTTAATACGCTGGATAAACTCTATAACTTACAAAAATATTCGGTTTTTTGTAAAGGGATCCTTGATAATAAAAAAACCATGATAGCCTCTTTACTTTGAAGAGGGTACCATGGTCTTTGATCATCCCTGTATGTCAACTACTTGAAACGGCGGTACTGTAATCGGTGTTTCAGTATTATTCAGTTTCAATATCCAGGATACGTCCCTTAGGTGCTTCCACCTTCGGCAGGGTGATTTCTAATAACCCATTTCTATAACGGGCTTTGGCCTCCTCAGGTTTAATCTGAACAGGAAGGGGGATTGACCTGCTGAATGATCCAAAACTCCGTTCTCTTAGCTCAAAGCTTCCTTCTGTTGTCTCTTTCTCCTCTGTGATTTGGCCGCTGATCTGCACACTATTCTCCAGTACATTAATGGTGACATTTTCTGGAGCATAACCGGGTAGATCCGCTCTGATCACATATTCTGTACCCCGGTCGATGAGGTCAATTGAAGGCCTCCACTCGCCCGTATTTGAAAAAGAAGGGAATCGGGTAAATAGATCTTCAAGAAAATTGTTGATGGTTTCCCGCATCGGGATCATTTCCCTGAAATAATCACGGTCACGGCGTATAAGAGACATTTGATCACCACCCCTTCAAATATTACTTAATTTAAGTTTGTCCAGATTAAAGGGAATTCATTAATTCGATATGATATGTCTCTTAGTAAACTCAATGGTCATAAAAAATCGACACTTGGACATGCGGATTTAAAACTACCATTAATAATGTCAAACTACTGATAGTGCCAAATAGGTATTCTGGATATGAATATATTTAATTTCTCTGCAGGAAAATAATATAAATGAGAAGAATTATCTGGCAGGACATTATATTGCTGGTATTGTGTCTTATCTTTAAATAGTTTGCCATTGTCGAGAAATAATTTGAGTGAGGTAGATCCATTGATTCTTTATACAGTGCAGCATGTGCTTGTTTTGCGTCTGCTTATTTGTTACAAATTTCAATCTGTAGAGCTACTGCATAACCTGCTTTTTTTGGTGAGCGCTGCTAAGGATGAAGAGCAAGATATTGCATTTTATGACTTTGTGAGAACCCGTAACGGTGCTTACAGCAGGACTCTACAAAAGATCATTGATGAGTTTATAGAAGAAAAACTTGTGGTAGAAAAAGAGGGTCTTCTTGAGATTACAGAGAAGGGTAGGCATGTATATACCAATTTAGGGGCATCTCTGAGGTCTTTTTCTGCTTTATGGGATTTATGTGTCGATATCATGGAACGCTATCAAGGGGATGCTCAGAAAATTAAAGAAGGGGTTTTTCATCATATTACATTTAGAAGGGCTAAAAAAGGAGAGCATATTTTTGATTACGGCTGGTATTGACAGCTGATATTTTTATTTGGTGTTTATTTTCAGTATCTTTCCTTAATTTTTTCGTGTTCATTATTGAAGGAGGTTATAGTTTTGCAGCAACTTCGAATTTTGGCAGTAGATATTGGAGCAGGCACCCAGGATATCCTGCTTTATGAGGATGGTATTCCGGTAGAAAACTGTGTTAAACTGGTGCTCCCTTCTGGAACCAAGCAGGTTGCCGGAAAAATTGCCAAGGCTACAGCTGAAGGCAGGGATATTTTTTTAAGCGGACACCTGATGGGAGGTGGCCCCCTGGTTAGTGCTTTGAAAAAGCATCTCAAAGCCGGGCTGAGGGCCTATGCTCTTCCATCTGCAGCTAAGACCATCAGAGACGACCTCCGTGAGGTGGAGGCTATGGGTGTAGAGATTGTGGATCAGAAGCCCGGTACTGAATGTGTGGAAATAGAATTGCGTGACCTTGATCTGGATAAATTGAGCAGTGCTTTATCTTTATATGATGTTTCCCTTCCGGAAATTGTTGCAGTTGCTGTACAGGACCATGGGGAGGCTATCGGCAAGAGTAACCGGAAGTTCAGGTTTGAGCACTGGGAGAGTTTTTTACAGGGGGAAGGCCGGCTTCAGGATCTGCTTTACAGAGATAATGTCCCACCATACCTGACCAGGATGTTGGCTGTGCAGGAGGATGCCCCTGGTGCTTTTGTGATGGACACAGGCACAGCAGCGTTCAGTGGTGCACTGCTGGATCCTGTTGTGGCGAGCCATCAGAAGGATGGGGTGCTGCTGGTCAATGTGGGAAACCAGCACACACTGGCGGCCTTAATGAAGGGGGAGCGGATCTGGGGTATTTTTGAACACCATACCGGATTGTTGACCCCGGAGAAACTGTCAGATTATCTCCAGCGTTTTGTCCAGGGAAAGCTGAGCAATGAAGAGGTATATAATGACCATGGCCATGGTTGCGCTGTTGTCCCTGGAGCACCCGGACCGGAATCTTTTTCTTTTGCGGCTGTTACCGGGCCGCAGCGCCATTTGGCTGAAAAAATAGGGTATTTTGCTGTTCCCTATGGTGATATGATGCTAAGCGGAAGTTTCGGGCTTGTGGCAGCAGTGAAAAAGTATCTGCAGCAAAAACAGTTGGGGTAGATAATTTACTGTAAGCTATTTGGCTAGGACCTTTTTTTAGGAGGTAGAGCTATGAATTCCGATACCTTATGGGATCTGCTGATCGTAGGAACCGGACCAGCGGGTATGGGTGCAGCGGTAAATGGGCGCATCAGGGAAAAGAGTGTTATTCTGTTGGGTGCAGAAAGCGGTTCAGAACGCCTGGCCCGGGCGCCTGAGGTCAATAATTATCTGGGCTTTCCTCAGATCTCCGGAAAAGAGTTGATGAAAAGGTTTTATGACCATGCTGTAGGGATGGGAGCCGTCATAGAAAAGGGGCGTGTTGACAACATCTATCCGGGGGATGAATTTACAGTTGTTACCCGTGACAACCAGGTTTACCGGTCGAAAACTGTTATACTGGCAGTAGGAATCCAACAGACACACCTTTTTCCCGGTGAAAAGGAACTGCTGGGGCGGGGCCTGGGTTACTGTGCCACCTGTGATGGCCCCCTGTACCGGGGCAAAGAGGTGGCGGTGATCGGAGAGACCCCAGAGGCTGAGGAAGAGGTGAATTTCCTGGCGGAAATCTGCGGCAAGGTCCATTATTTTCCTACCTACCGGGGGGAAATCCGGGTTGACCCCCGGATCGAAGTGCATCGGGAAAAACCCCTCGGTGTGCTTGGTGAGAAAAAAGTGGAGGGGGTTGCCTTGAAAGATGGGAAACTCCCAGTAGCAGGCGCTTTTATCGTCAGGAAAGTTGCTCCGGCAGAGCAGCTCATCTCCGGACTTCAGATAGAAGAAGGGGCTATTGTTGTTAACAGAATGATGGAAACCAATATCCCCGGTGTTTTTGCAGCAGGGGACTGCACCGGCAAACCCTACCAGATCGGAAAAGCAGTTGGGGAGGGCCTGACTGCTGCCCTCAGCGCTGTCAGCTATCTTGACAGATCGAAATAGTTGTTGGTGGTTAGTCGGATAAAACTCCAATTATTTTGAGTTTACATTTTTAGCTAAGAGTGATATCATAATAATATAAAAATAAAATCAAGGAGGTATCGCTGTGGTTGAAAAAGATGCTTTTAAAGTAAATGGTTTTTTGGCTATTCTGGTGCTAATTGCTCTGCTGGCAGGCGCAGTTTATGCCTTTATCAAAAATCAAATCGTTTTGGGTGTTGTTTTAACAGTGTTGTTTACGATCCTTTCAACAGGGATTAGGGTTGTGCAGCCTAATCAAGCAAGAACCATCATCTTTTTCGGTAATTATGTGGGAACCCTAAAAGACAGCGGTATTTGGTTTGTCGTTCCTTTATCTACAGACCGCAAAGTTTCGCTGAGGGTGCGCAACTTCAACAGCAAGACATTAAAGGTCAATGATGTGGAAGGCAACCCTATTGAGATTGCCGCTGTGGTGGTTTTCCGGGTGATTAACTCTGCCAAAGCTGTTTTTGATGTGGATGATTATGAAGAATTTGTGGAGATCCAGAGTGAAACTGCACTACGGCATGTGGCAACAAAGTATCCCTATGATCTATTTGAAGATGAAGGATATTCACTGCGCGGCAATACAGTAGAGATTGCAGAAGAACTCTGTAGGGAACTGCAGGAGCGTCTGGCCATTGCCGGTGTTGAGGTGTTGGAGGCCCGTCTCACCCATCTTGCTTATGCCACAGAGATCGCCAGTGCTATGCTGCAGCGCCAGCAGGCTGCTGCTATTTTGGCTGCCCGCCAGAAAATTGTGGAGGGGGCAGTGGGTATGGCCCAGATGGCCATCGCCCGGCTGGAGAAGGATGGGCTTGTGGAGTTGGATGAGGAGCGCAGGGTAAATATGATCAACAACCTGCTGGTAGCCATCATATCTGACCGCGGTGCCCAGCCGATTATTAATACGGGAAGCCTTTATTAAAGGGGATTCTGTCTGTGCCTAAGAAAAAATCATTTCCCCTTCGCATTGATCCAAAGCTCTATGAAGTCATCGAGCGCTGGGCTGCTGATGAATTGCGCAGTGTAAACGGACAGATCGAATTTCTCCTCCGGGAGGCCGCAGTCAGGGCCGGCCGCCTACCAGGTAAAAAACAGTTTCAGGGAAAGAAGGAAGAATAAAAGGGTGGATCTCTGCTCTGGCTCGGCAGGGGGTGTCAGCATAGTTTAGTCAGCTGACATTTTGATTAAATTAAGTAAAGGGGAAAAGGGGTGAGACTGTGGAGTTTTTGCGAGAAAACATTTCGCTCCTTGCGCCATTGATTATTTTGCAGCTAGTTCTATTTGTTATAGGTATTGTGGACCTTCTACGGCGTAATCCTCAACAGGTGCGCTGGGGAATTAAATGGCCCTGGTTTCTTATTCTGCTGATCAATATCATCGGCCCACTGATTTATTTTGTCTTTGGTAGAAAGGAATGAATCTATGTTTGCTGTTGAGACAATAAAGCTGAGCAAACACTTTGGGACCAAGATAGCTGTTGATGGGCTTTCCCTCAGGGTACCAAAGGGGTCGGTTTTCGGTTTCTTAGGGCCCAATGGTGCAGGAAAGACCACCACTTTGAGGATGTTGGTTGGATTGGCCCGTCCAACTTCCGGTGATGCTTTTGTATTGGGTGAATCTGTATTAGCACCTGGCAAGCAGTATCTGCGCAGGATCGGTTTTCTGCCAGATGTCCCCGGCTTTTATAATTGGATGCGGCCGACAGAGTTTTTAATGCTGGCCGGTGATATTTTCGGCATGTCCGGGCGGGACCTGCGGATGAGGGTAGGTGAGGTGCTGGAGATCACAGGGCTTGATGGTGTAAAAACGAGGATCGGAGGGTTTTCCAGGGGTATGAAACAAAGGCTGGGATTAGCTCAGGCTTTGCTCAATCAACCGGAGGTGATCTTTTTGGATGAACCCACATCAGCCCTGGACCCAATTGGGCGCAAAGAGATCCTCGATACCATTTCCCGGCTGTCTGGCCGCACTACAGTGTTTTTCTCTACTCACATACTAAATGATGTGGAGCGGGTTTGCGACACTGTTGCTATTATTAATCAGGGCCGCCTCTTGACACAGCAAAGCATCAGTTCACTCAGAAAGAGTTATTCATCCCATAAGATCTACCTTGAATTTGAAGGGGAGCCTGACATATTAGCCAAAATGGCAGGCCAACCCTGGATTGACCGGATCGAAAAGAGCAACAAAGGCTGGTTTCTTCACCCCACTGATCTTCAAACTGCCCAGCAGGCACTACCCCGTATGATAGTTGAGCATGGTTTAGTCTTACGCCGCTTTGAGTTGGTGGAACCCTCATTGGAAGACATCTTCGTCAGGTTGGTGAATAACCAATGACCGGTGCCAGAGCATTTCTCAAAAAAGAATTCCGCGAGATAGGAAAGACTTATAAGATCTATGTGATCCCGATCATTTTCCTGGTATTGGGGTTAACAAGCCCGCTTATCGCCAAAATAGCACCCGATCTGGTCAAGTCACTGGCTGAAAGCGGCAGTGGTGTGATCATTCAGCTTCCACCACCTACTGCAGTGGATGCCTATTTGCAGTTGTTTAAAAACTTCAATCAAATCGGTATCTTGGTAGTTTTGATTTCATCTATCGGTCTGGTGGTTGAGGAAAAAAATCGCGGCACCGCTGTACTGATCTTAACCAAACCTGTGCCCCGCTGGGCTTTTATCATCAGCAAATACCTGGCCAGTGCTGTCCTGATTGTTGGCTCAACTATGATCTCTTATTTTGCCTGTTTATATTACTGCGGGGTTCTTTTTGAGGAAACACTTTTTAAACCCTCCTTTCAGGGGTTAGTTCTGCTGTTGGTTTACTACCTGCTGGTTTTGGCAATCGCTCTGCTTGCCAGTACAATTGGCAGTACTGCAGTTGTTTCCGGTGGAATAGCCATCGGTGGGGTTTTACTGCTGTCACTGCTGCCCTCCCTGCACCAGTGGTTTGCCCGCTATTCACCAGGTGCATTAAGCGGTATGGAAACCAAACTGGCAACGGGCAGTATTGTTTTCAGTGACACGGTGCCTGCTCTGGTTGTCACAGCTGTGCTTGCAGTGCTGCTGGTGGCAATTGCAGTGGTGGTATTTCAAAGACAGGAGTTATAGAACCGGACCGATCAGGGGGACAGTTCCCATGATCGGTCAGTTTGTTCCTGCCAGCGTAGCGACCTACGAAGGTTTTTACTTGCCCTTGACGAAGGAGCAGATTGCGACAGCCAAAAGTATTTCGTACTGCAGTACAAGGTGGCAGTCCCAATAAGGCAGAACAATTACCTAATCGGAAATTTCTAGATTATAAGAGTTGGTGATGACACCTGATTTTACGTTCATATTCTGACATCAGACCTCCGGCATCCGACTTCTAAAATGGATGGCGTCATAGGAGCCGGTCAACTGTCGCCTGCGGAGAGTATATGGGCAAGTTAAAC
>DULM01000107.1 GCA_012840405.1 Syntrophomonadaceae bacterium
GGATCAGGACGGGAACAGCCGGGAAGACCAGCCAGGATAAGCAGCCCTATCAAAATCACTCCCCACAAACTGCACCTTGCCCTTGCAATTATCACAATCATCTCCCATCTTTCCAACCAACCATCACTAGAACCGTTTCAGCCGCTCGGTTTCCGTTTCTATTTCAAAAGTCAGAGATACACACCTATATCATGCCCCTATTATTTTTGTTTAAAATTAAGGAATTATTTAAGATTGAATCTGTAAGAACTACAAGCATTCATGATCATGCATTTTGACCCAGTTATAATAACCAAAATATTATTGAATTTGCTGCCCCATATAACACAAAAACTAGACAAAAAAGTTCTGGTCAATTGGTACCAGAACCCGTGATTTTCGAAACAGATATTTTAAGCTATAAATTGAGCTCAGTACGCTCACCCTTAACCATATAATAAATGGACTCCCCTACATTTGTTGCATGATCCGCAATCCGCTCTAAATATCTAGCAACTAAAAGGAGTTGTGCAGCCTGTTTGATGGTGTGTGGGTCATCAACCATAATAATCGAAAGTTCCCGAAAAACCTGATTATACAAGGCATCCACTTCATGATCATAATCAATCAAACATTGCACCATTTCAGGGTCTTCCTTAACATAAGCATCTAAACTGATTCTAGTCATCTTTTGAGTGATCTCCATCATCCGGGGTATATCAATCAGCGGCTTAATCAGGGGTTGCCCGGAAATCCGCTGTGTTACCTTGGCAATATCAACAGCCAGGTCAGCCATCCGCTCTAGGTCTGTGATGATCTTGATGGCTGCGGTGATCACTCGCAGGTCCCGTGCCATCGGCTGCTGCAGAGCCAGCAGAGTGATACAGCAGTCCTCGATTCTCACTGTGAAATCATCTACTAGATCATCCCCATCTATAACTTGTTGCGCCAGCTCATCATCCCGCTCTTTAAGTGATTTCACCGCAAGACAGATAGCCTTTTCCACCATAGTCCCCATTTTCAATACATCTTCTTTTAGCTTTGCAAGCTGTTCACAATAAGATTTTCTAGCCACCGGCTTACCCCCCTTTTCCTGCTAACCAAAACGGCCAGTAATATAGTCCTCGGTTTCCTTTTTGGATGGGTTGGTAAAAAGCCTATTTGTTTCATCATACTCAATCAGTGAACCATTCAGCAGAAATGCTGTATATTCAGAGATTCGCGCAGCCTGCTGCATATTATGAGTTACAACAACTATAGTATAGTCCTTTTTCAAATCATAAATGAGGTCCTCCACCCTGGCGGTAGAAATAGGGTCCAGGGCCGAGCAGGGCTCATCCATCAGCAGGACATCAGGTTTCACCGCTAGAGCTCTGGCTATACACAGCCGCTGCTGCTGCCCCCCGGACAACTGCAGAGCTGACTTATGGAGGTTGTCCTTCACTTCATCCCAGAGAGCAGCCTTCTTGAGGCTCCATTCCACAATTTCAGCCAGCTTTGCCTTATCCCGCACACCGTGATGCCGTGGCCCATAAGCGATGTTTTCAAATATCGACTTAGGAAAAGGGTTTGGCCTTTGAAAAACCATCCCTACCCGTTTGCGCAAGGCTACCACATCAAGCTCTGGCTGATAAATGTCCTCCCCATCCAGGAGAATACTCCCTTCGATTCGTATCCCAGGGATCAGATCATTCATCCTGTTCAGTGTTCTGAGCAGGGTAGACTTGCCGCAGCCAGATGGTCCAATCAGGGCAGTCACCTTATGTTCAGCAATGTTCAGATCAATATTTTTTAATACATGGTTGGAACCGTAGTACAGATTCAATTTGTGAATTTCAAACTTATGATCTCCCAAATATACCCTGTACCCCCAATCTAAGGCAGTTATAAGTCAAGTCTGCCCTTGGAATATAAATTACCGGTCATTCAGGCAGAATTAGAGCTCTATCTACCGGTATAAATTCGTCTGCTGCCCTGCCCAGTTTTTTCGCCTTTAATTGTCTATAAAGGTGACAATAACTGCCCCGTAAAGCTGTATACATTGCAGTGCCGAGACCTTTCGTTGTATATAAGGATGATTAATAACCCTCTATATTATGTAAAGATAGCCCTTTTCTGATTAAGAAAATGTCAAGCAAATGGTAAAATTTTTTTTACTCCTCTTGTAATATTCTCCACTGTATGTATAATAAAATACTAATACTGGTAACACGGTAGGAATTTATTTTGAAAAAATGCAGGATGGCAGGATGGAAGCATAGTGGAGTCTAATGACTCAGTTTCAGGTTGGTCCAGTGATCGATCAAACCTGATCATGGTTCCAGCGAGAGTCAGCACTCCTATGCGGGAGTGCTTTTTTGTTCCTTCCGTGGCAAACCGCCCTCCTGCTTTGGAAAGGGGGATAGAAGGCGCAAACAATACTTTTTTTATCCTGGAAGTACGGTATGATGGAGAGGAGGATTATTAATGCAGTTAAGTAAAATCAGCCACCACCCCCAGAAACAGAAAATCGAAATCCCCATTATCGGCAGCCCCTATGATCGATTGACCGCTGTGCTGGAAGAGTTTGAACCAGGTGAAAAGAGATTCATCATCTATCCCGAACAGTGCGGTGTGAACCCCCGCACGGTATCCCATGTAGTAGAACGGGAGGTAGAAGTGATGGTCCCCGCCCGACTGCACATGTCAGTGCTGGATATGAACCGTTTCAGCATTGAACGGGTCGGGGGCGGGGGGATCGGCTTAGGGGTCAAGATTCCCCTCAAAGCCAGGGTCCGCTCAATTAAAAGGCCAGAGATCGTGGTTAATGGTGAGCGCCCTTTGCTCGCATTACATTTTGCACGGGTATTTAAAGAAATTCTCCAATACCCTGGAGGTTTTGAAATTGAGCTTTATGATCACAAAAGGCGCCATGTTGGATTAGGCTCATCTTCAGGAACCATGTGTGCCGCCTGTATCGGCATCAACGAGGTTTTAGGCAGGCCCTTTAACAACAGAGAACTCAGGCGCATCACCGGATACAATGCCTGTGAAGAGAGCCCCTCAGGGAACGGCTATCTAATTAGAACATTTGAAACTGGGATCGGGGCAATGGTAGGGATTCACGGCGGCCTTGTTGTGGGCTCAGATGATGCTGAGATCATTTACCGGGCGCCCCTTGAGGACACTAAGGTAATCATCCTCATCCCTGATGTGCCCAGCCTGGAGGATGAATACACAGGAAAGGATACAGCAGCTGATGCAGAGGTGGGGCTTTTGCTCAGGCGCGCCCGCTTTTTAGATGCGCGGCTGGGGAACCCCAAGGCTCACATGATCCTGCTGGATCTCCTTCCGGCACTGGTAAAGGGAGACCTGAAAGCCATCGGCGATGCCCTGCTGGATATCTCCTTCACAGGTTCTAAACGTGCGGAGTGCGAGCAGCACGGATTGTTCGGAGCACCAATATTTCAATTTATCGGGGCTTTTCGAGAGATGGGAGCAGAGGCTGCAGGGATGAGTTCTGTGGGACCAACGGTCTTTGCCCTTACCAAGCAATCCCTGGTTTATGAGCGCATTTTAAAATATCTGCGTAACCAGGGCATCCCATCCAGCAGGATCATCGAAACAGAGGTCGATAACACCGGTGCCCGGATCATAGAGAACAATGAGGAGAGGAACTACCTTGAAGAGGGATGGCTACAGGGTTAAGATCTGCGGCATTAGCTGTCTGGAGGACCGGGAACTGGTACATAAGGCTGGGGCAGATTATTTCGGAGTGATCATCGATGTCCCTTATTCTCCACGCAGATTGAGCATAGAAGCTGCAGCTGATCTGCTAAAAAATGCCCCCCTTCCCGGGGTAGCTCTGGTCTTCCAGCAGAACAAAGAGCAGATCAAACAGATTGTACAACACTGCCAGCCGCAGGTAGTGCAGTTTTTATGCCCGGTACCCCTGGAATGCCTGTCTGAACTAAAGAGGTCTTTTCCCAATCTAAGCTGCTGGCAGTCCCTGTTCCTACCGGCTGCAGGGTCAGATTCACAAGCTGATCAAAAAAATTTACAGCAACAGCTAAGGGATCTAGCCGCAGCAGGAGCAGATGCATTAATACTGGATACAGTTGTGAAAACCTCAACTGGGATCCGCTTTGGGGGTACAGGGCAGACCTCCAACTGGGAGTTAGCCCGCTATCTGGTGGAAAACTCCCCCCTGCCGGTTTTTCTGGCCGGGGGGATCAACCCCTCCAATGTCAGAAAAGCTTTGGAAATGGTTCAGCCAGATGGGATCGACCTCTGCTCAGGGGTAGAAGCAGAGCCGGGGCGTAAGGACCCGAAAAAGCTCTTTGAACTGCTGGGTGAAATTCGGAGATGGGAAAAGGAAAATACAGAAAGGGTGAGATACAAATGAAAGCCGCTGTTGTACATGGCGCCAATGACATTCGCCTGGAGGAGGTGCCCCGTCCCTTTCCTGAACCCGGTGATATTGTGGTGCGGGTGAGGGCTTCAGGGATCTGTGCCACAGATATAAAAACACTGCTGGGACAGGGATTACCTAAAAAGCTGCCCACCATTTTAGGGCATGAAGTGGCTGGAGAGGTATCTGCTTTAGGTGAAGGGGTGAAGAATTTTGCAGTCGGTGATCGGGTAGCGGTTTATCCCATCGCTGTTTGTGGAGAGTGTGATTATTGCATCAATGAAAGGCACAACCTCTGCCGCCACGAATTTGGCCTCGCCCACGGCATCGATGGGGGGTTTGCCGAGTTTGTGCGCATACCCCGTCAGATACTTAATGTGGGAGGTGTTGTTAAAATACCTGCTGGTATATCCTTTGAGTTGGCCGCCCTGGCTGAGCCAATCTCCTGCGGCCTGGCAGCTCTGCGGGTCAACAGAGTAAACCCTGCTGATACGGTAGTTGTTGTTGGCGCAGGTCCCATGGGGATGATTCACCTGCTGCTGGGTAAATGGCGGGGAGCAAAAGTAATCATCATTGAGCCAAAAGCCAACCGTCAGGAATTCGCCAAAAAGTTGGATGCAGATGCTGTGATCGATCCCCTAACACAAGATCCCATTGCAGCAGTCAAAGAACTGACCAATGGTGATGGAGCAGATGTGGTGATCACATCATTGAGCAACCCACAGCTGATCGAAAACTCCCTTCCGCTGGTGAAAAAAGGCGGTGTGTTCAATATTTTTGGCGGGCCTCCGGCAGGGCACCGGATCAGCATTGACCCTCGCTGGATCCACTACCAGGAGATCACGATCACAGGCAGTTTTGCCTCAACACCACAGGACTTCCGGGAGGCACTCTACCTGATCAGCTCACAGGAGATAGATGCCGGCAGCTTAATCACAGACCGCTTTACACTGGACAACATACTGGATGCAGTGGAACGCGCCCGCAGCTTAGAGATGATCAAAGGTATAGTTCTTATGTAAACTCCCGATCAGGGGGACAGTACCGGTGATCGGTCTTTAACACGGTGCCAGGCTTGCGTTTTAGTTGATCAGTGCCAGTTTTGCTTCATTGCATTAAGGTGACAGGAGGCCATCTTTTCTCTGACCTCTGACCTCTGGCTTCTGACATCTAGTTTCGCCAGGCTTGCCTTATTGCTTTATTTCTAGAAAACGCCACGACGAACCCAAGACCTGGTTTATCCCTGCGCCTGCTCTTAAGCTCCGGCTTGACAGACACCGGCGTAGGGACGGTTCCACTGATCCGTTTTCAGCGCGGCAAAACCGTCCGGTGAACAGTCGTTAATCGGCAAGAAATTTTTATTCAGGAGGTAATCAATTTGACTGGATTAGAAAATAGATTAAAGAAGATCATCAAAGCTGATACAGGCCGCAGCCTGGTTGTTGCCATCGACCATGGCTATGCCCTGGGGCCCATGAAGGGGATCGTGGATATCGCTGGAACAATCAGCAAACTCGATGGAACCGGCCTGGTGGATGCCTGGCTGCTCACCAAGGGTATTTTACGCCATGCCTTTAACCCTAGGGGAACCCCTGGTGTTATCCTGCGCAGTTCAGGTGGTGCAACCATTGCAGGGCCTGATATCACAAATGAGGGCTTAGTCACATCTATTGAGGAGGTGCTGACTCTAGGCGCTGATGCTATGGCAGTCTCAGCCTTCGTCGGCTCAAAAAATGAGCGGGAAACTTTGATCGGTCTTTCTCGGGCTGCAGATCAATGCCACCGCTGGAATGTGCCCCTTTTAGGGGTCATCGGCCTAGGCAAGGAAGTGGGAGAAAAGAAAAATGATGCCAAGTTCCTTGCCCTCAGCGCCCGGGTAGCAGCTGAGCATGGAGCAGATCTGATCAAAACCTATTACACAGAAAAGGGATTTGAAGATGTTGTAGCCGGTTGCCCTGTGCCCATTATGATCGCCGGCGGCCCTAAATGTGAAACAGATCTGGATACCTTGAAGATGATCCACGGTGCACTGCAGAGCGGCGCCCAGGGCATCGTCATGGGCAGGAACATCTGGCAGAGCCCC
>DULM01000108.1 GCA_012840405.1 Syntrophomonadaceae bacterium
GATGCTGACATCTTAGTTTACTGCAGAAGCGGAAAAAGAAGCAGTGAGGCAGCAAAAAAGCTGGCTGATATGGGTTACACCAATGTGTATAATATGCTCGGCGGTATTAATGAGTGGCCATATGAAATAAAATAAACATCAGCCGGAGGACAGGTTGCATCACTGTGACTGATCATCGGGACTGTCCCCCTGATCGGTCTCCTGAGCGAGCGGTTCCATCGGAAGGTATTTCACTTGATTTCTGCCGGCGGCTTTTGCTTCGTATAAAGCTTTGTCGACAGCCAGGAATAGCTGCTGGGGTGAGCCGTTTTTATCCGGCACTGTGGAGGTGACCCCTATGCTGACTGTAACCCAGGGGCTTACTGATGAGTGTTTATGGGGAATGTGGAGTTCCTCAATAGCCTTGCGCAGCAACTGAGCCATGTTGACCGCTTCGTCTTTCCCCAATCCAGGCATGATTACGACAAATTCCTCTCCACCGTAGCGGACTACCAGGTCACTGGCTCTTCTGAAAAATTCTTGGGTCGTCTGTGCGACCTTGACCAGACACTCATCTCCAGCCTTATGGCCGTAGCAATCATTATAGGCTTTAAAGTTATCAATGTCTATCATCATCAAAGCCAAGGGGTATTTATGTCTTAAACTGCGGTTCCATTCCAGCTGGATGGTTCTATCATAGTGGCGTCTGTTCCAGAGATCGGTCAAGGGGTCTTTTAAAGAAAGCACTTGAAGAGCTTTATTTACCTTTTCCAGTTCAGCCTTCTGGTTTTCTATCTGTTCCCTGTATTCTTCCAGGGCTTTTGTTCTTTTATGTACGAGTTTGTCCAGATTAAGGTTGATTTCCTGCAGCTGAGCGGTCATTTTTTCTCTCTCTACCAGGGCATGAGCGAACTTGCGGGACAATTCTAAGGAGTTTAATAACACAAAAATCAGCTGCCCAACACTCGAAAGGTTACTGGTTCTGACTATGTTTCTTAAAAGGGGAGCGCTGTGATCATTCAACCATATGCTTGAAAAAGCAATATCATTGAGGCTTGCTATGGCCAAAGCTATACCGCCTAGAATAATCAGCCTGCTATTTTTTTCTTTCCGGCGAATTATCCTAATAAAGTTGACTATCGTGTAGATAATTACAATAAATACAAACAGCTGAAATGCAGGATTGAAAATGGTGAAAATTCTGGCGGGTGTGAGGAGAACCAGCGTTGCAAAACCAGCACCAACCCAATTGATGATTTTGGTGAGCTTCGACTGAAAGTCCTCAGGGAAAACTGAATTAAAAAACATTATAATTAAAGGCACTCCCAGATAAAAGGCCAGTGTTTGAAATTTTTGTGCCGCTTCCCAGCTGAAGTCGGGGAATAGATAAATGAAAAAACTTTCTCCTACAAGTAAGGTTCTTATTCCAATCAACAGGCAGAACAAACCGAAATAAAGAGGAGACTTGTCCTTTTTGATAAAGCAAAATAGGGTTATGTGGTATATACCAATGATGATCAAACTGCCGAACAAAAATAGTTCGTAAGCTACGCTTCTATCCCTGAGGCCGGTAATCTGTTTTTCATTTCCCAGGATTAAGGCTTCTAATAGCCCTCCATTGCGGTGGTAATAATTTGAAACTTGTATTATGATTTCGTTTTCACCTGGCTGTGGTTCAAAGAGAGCGATCTGCGGCAGATATTGGGGGGTCATTGTTTCTCTGCTGCTGCCAACTGTTCCAGCAGAGGCGATTTGTTCGCCATTTATATATAATTTGTATGATGTGAATACCCTTGGTATTTTTAAACCTAACCTTTCATCTGCCTCTGAGATAAAATGCAGACGGTAGGTAGCAAAACCATAGCAGGACAATTCTTTATAATCAACCTTATAATGATTCCATGTGCCGGGAACATTTATATAACCGGTCATTGCTATGCCAGTGTCCTTAAATTGATGGGGTTCCAGTAGTTGATTCCAGTAAAATTCCCATTGCCCATTTAATTTGATAACACCGTCTTCCTCAAACTGCCATTGAGTCAGATCGAGAATTCCCTTCTCAGCCTTAGGTTGATCAGGGGAAAATAATGTAGAACAGCCTGAAAGGTATAGTATCAATGTGAAAAATACTATTGAAAGTATAAATAACTTTCTTTCAAACATAAAATAGGCTCCTTGAGCTATTCATAGACTATTCATGTAATATATACCATATTATATCAATCCTTTCGA
>DULM01000229.1 GCA_012840405.1 Syntrophomonadaceae bacterium
TTATAACACCCGTAGGATACAAAAAAGACTGGATTATCTTAGCCCCATACAGTGGCTGAGGCGCTGGGAAAACGGGCACCTTTCAAAAGTGGCTTAGCAAACTGTCCGAAAAAGTGTTGACTTCCCCAACCGGTGACAGAAATGCCTGATTACGGTGTATCGAATGCAATGTTCAGCGATCCTTTTGGTTATCTTTGGATGCTGCAGCAAGTGCACAAAGCAGTGAGTTTTGAAGAACGGATCAAACTTTGGGAAGAGAGGAAGAAATAATGGGTCTGGTATGGGAATCCGGCTGTTAAAGAACGGTTTATCAATGAATACGCCAAGCGTGTATCTACAAAGCTTAATATGGGAAAGAGCTGTATACGGTTTAAAGATTCAGATGCTATTCCTTATGATCTGATCGCCGAATTATGGCAGAAAATGACTGTTGATGAATTTATCAGCTTTTATGAACAGGCTATAAAAAGATAATAAAGCAAGTGTAAGTATAACGTGTATGTAAAACAGGGATTGAGGCACGTAATGAAGAAGATATATGAGTTTGAGGCGGAAATTAAGAAAGTTCCTGATATAGATGCAGCATATGTAGAAATACCATTTGCTGTGAGAGCGGAATTTGGAAAGGGCAGAGTAAAAGTATATGCCACATTTGACGGAGTGGGGTATAACGGGAGCATTGTAAATATGGGAGTGAAAAATGCTGACGTAAGCATTTGCTATATTATTGGGCCGCGTTAGTATGTTCGCGTAAAAAATTGGCAAACAGCCCGGTGAGAGTGTGAAGGTTACTATTACAGAGGGAGAAGTAGAATAGGGGTATCAATAAAAAAACAGTATATGCTATTCTCATATCCAGTCTTATAATGGGGTTTTTCCTGATTATATTGGATGAATTGGCCAAAGACAAGGATAAATTCAATAACCCACCAAGGTTTAAACAAGTGATTGTTGAAACTGACCTGTGAAAATGCAGATGGTCAATTGTATGTATTTATGAAACAATAAATATCCAGGAGAGTTTTTTTATGCTTAAACGACAATCACCCACTGTTACCCAAGCCAATATCCTGTTTTTTATAACAGCGGTGATAACACTAGCAGGCAGTGCATTTTTCCAGCCAAAGCTAGGTTTGGGAACAAACTTGTGGATCAATGAATTTGTATATATTCTATTGCCGCCACTTTTGCTGGCTAAGGTAAATGGATGGTCTGTTGAAGATATATACAGGTTTAAAGAGTCATCTATAAGGAATATGGTCATCAGTTCACTTTCCGGCTTTAGCCTATGGTTTTTTGCCTTTTACGTTTCCAAAATCACCCGTATCCTGCTCGATAATAAAATTGGTGTTCTTGCTAACCCTCAGCAAACCAGTCCTTCCATTTACCAGAGCTTGCTTCTTGCAATAGGGATGATTGTTCTTGCACCTTTTTGTGAGGAAATTTATTTCAGGGGATTTGTACAGAAAGCATATGAAGGCCACAGTAAAAGATATGGTTTTGTGATAGCCGGCTTTATTTTTGGGGCTTACCATGTTCTTAATGGGATCAGTGAAGTGATTCCTGCTTGCATCCTTGGTTTTGGAATGGGTTACCTGGTATATAAAACAGATTCAATTGCAACTTCTATGCTTTTTCATGCAACCGCAAATACCTGTGCTGTTTTCATGGGCGGAGCTTTGGAAATGTCTGCTCAGGCAGCAATCCCGGTGTGGTTACACATTATTGCTTTAGCAGGGCTTGGCTCATCTTTGATTTTTTTGAGAAGCCTTAAGGCCGGCAACCCATCTCATGAGAGCAAAGATGAGGTGCATAAGAACAAAAGGATGCCTGCAACAGGTATGCTTTTTTTAATTCTATCAGCAACATTTCTGACTGCAGTAGGTGTTTTAGAAGTCCTAGCCAGGTCGGGTATTGTAAAGTGATCGGTATGGAAGACGTTCTTTTTGCTTTCCCGTTATAGGGGACACAGAGGGGATAGGGACAGGTCCCCTGTCCCACAGTGGTTTAATTATGTGAGGTGAAACAGCATGTGGTATGAAGAGATGTTCATTGCATTAGAAAATAAAAAGGACGAAGAACGAGCAGCGCAGATGTCAGCTTATATGAAGAATAAATTCCCGTTTTTAGGTATCCCCAGACCGAAACTAATAAAAATAGTCAAACCATATATTAAGAGTGCAGCGAAAAATGAAGATGTCGATTGGGATTTTATCAATCTATGCTGGGAAAAAGATTATCGCGAGGCTCAATATGTGGGAACAGAGTATATCAAATCCATTCAAAAAAAGCTGACAGATAGAGATCTTGATAAAATAAAGAAACTGATAGTAACAAAACCCTGGTGGGATGTTGCAGATGTGCTTGATAAAGTGATAGGAAATCTTTCATTAAAGTATCCTTCGGTCAATGATGAAATGCTTGTCTGGAGTATGAGCGATAATCTTTGGCTGAGAAGGGTTGCTATTAATTATCAAAGAAAGTTAAAGGAAAAGACAGATACAGAACTATTAGAGCAAATTATTTGCAATAATTTAGGCACAAATGAGTTTTTCATTAATAAAGCCATTGGCTGGATTTTGAGAGAGTACAGCAAAGTAAATCCTGATTGGGTGGGAAGTCAACACTTTTTCGGACAGTTTGCTAAGCCACTTCTGAAAGGAGCCCGTTTTCCCAGCGCCTCAGCCACTGTATGGGGCTAAGATAATCCAGTCTTTTTTGTATCCTACGGGTGTTATAA
>DULM01000012.1 GCA_012840405.1 Syntrophomonadaceae bacterium
CACCTGCTAACGCTGGTAAAATGGCAGTCATGGCAAACTCGAATGCTGCCTGAGCATCAGGAAGCTTGCTGTCAGTCTATCCACCGCCCACCCAACTGGGGAATTTATAGAACTGCGCCATTTGAGCGGTAGTTGCTGCATACAAAGCAAGCTCCGGTGCTCCCATGGCTGCCAGCCCTGTCTTCATGTCCATAGCTGATGTGGATGAGCCGTAAACCATGGGATACCCTTTCTTAACTAATTGTGTTAGAGCAATCACGCTCAGTTTTTCAGCATTCTCGGTGACCATTGTCCCTGCTAGGCTTGCACATGCTGTGCCACCCGGTAATCCCAACGGATTGACCTTTGCAGGAACTCCACACCTGATTGCCTCAAGTAATGTGTCTACTGCACCCTTCGGAAAAACTAAAGGACTTACTGGGTCAGTACTTTGGGAAAATAAAGGCCTCTGCCGAAACTTGTCTTCTCCTCCCGCTACTACATAGCCCATTTTTGCTGCAGCTCTCATGTTTTCAGGACGGTTCATGCCGATATAAGCATGTTTCGTACAATTGCGGAAAAAGGATTCAGCAACATAAACCTGTCCCACATTTGGATCAACTTCTGCTGGAACTAAGGGCCTTTCAAACACCACAATCTGGTCCAGATACTCACAGATCCTGACTACATCATCCAGGTCCTGCTGAGTCGGTTTTCTCAGTTCCCTTGTTTCGGGATCAATCAGCTGAACTGCTTCTCCAAAATTGACAAAACCTGTTCTGTTGCCGTCACAGATCCAGTCATTTTCCGGATCCCTACCGCAGGCCCGAAAAGTCTTCGGTGCTGTAACTATAGCTTCTTCAATTATATGAGGGGGGATCTTAACAATCTGAGTCTCGTTATCGACTACACAGCCATTGTCAGCAAATATTTGACGAGCTTCTTCGCTTTCATACTTGACCCCAACATTCCAAAGAAGGTCAAGGGTAGCATAATGAATATCCCACAGCTCGTCTTCAGTAAACATCTTCAAACCGACACCTTCCATGCGTAGAGAACCCGCATGGAGTCCACGCCTTGTTAGTCGTGCCAAAAAATTACACCTCCCTGAATTACGATTGGGTATTGCTGAACATCAACTTTCAGTTCCTAACCTTTTCCCCCCTTTCCTGGCGAATTCCAACGACAAGATAACTGAAAGTTTAGTAAGAAAAACACAACAACCTAAATGGACTCAAGGAAATTAAATTTATAGCTGGAAGTATTGATAGAAGCTGACTGAGAACACTGAAAATGCAAACCGATCGCATATACAAAAAGTTATATTGTGGATACTGTCAAATAAAATAGGTGATTTATTATGAAGTATGTAGAAAGATAGTTGTTGGGATAGGAGCGGCAGTTTATTCCGTAGCAATTGTTATACACAACGAAACATTTAACTTTTATATAATGCTATATTATTACTGTTAGTAATATAAATGGCGATAAAAAAATCTCGGGATTCCACCAATCCTCTATATATTCTTCTAATTAATATTATAGTTACTACTAGAAATATTGCAATACCTTTTTAATATTTTATTTCACGCAGTGTATTACATAAGTGGCAATAACTGACTGCTAACAAAGTCAGTCACAAAAAAATATAGTATCACCTTATACTTAGCTGGAGATATTATATAAAAACAATAATTTTCATCAAAAGAGAGGTGATCAGTGAGCAATGCCAAAACGCAAAATCTATCTTGTTGCGGCGTTGCTCGCGCTCTTCATGCTGGTATTTGCGGTAGGGCAGTTGATAGGCCCCCAATCACTGAAACCGCTGGATGCCAAGCCTGACTACGAGCCGCTGCGAGAAGAAATCACACAATTGATAGCAACTTTACCAGGAAACTACGGTATTTATTTCAAGGATTTGGAATCCGGTGAGGAGTTTGGAATCAATGAAACAGAGCCCTTCCCCCCTGCCAGTACCATTAAACTGCCGGTGGTGCTTTACCTGTATAAACAAATAGCAGAGGGTAAACTCAATTGGAATGATCGAGTTCGCTACAATCAAAACACCGATTATCAGGGTGGAGCTGGTGATCTGCAATATGTGGCACGCCATGGAGACACCTATTCCCTGCGCTGTCTAGCCACTATTTCCATTATCTTGAGCGACAACATTGCTCACAATATGTTAGTTCGCCATCTGGGTTATGATAATGTGATGAACTTTATTAATAAACTGGGACCCGATACCACCCGCCCTTTTGGCAGTGCCTCCACTACACCAAAAGATATGGGAGCGTTTATTGAAGAATTGATCAGGTTTGCCAGAGAACATCCGGAAGAAGGGGGCAGGCTTTTAAATGACCTGGCCCACACCATTTATCATGTGGGTCTGCCAGGGGAGCTTCCCAGTGATATTACAGTATCCCATAAAGAAGGAAGCATCAATGGTGTAGCAACAGATGCAGGCATTGTCTTCGGGCGACGGCCTTACATCCTGGTGGTGCTTTCTCAGGGAATTACTGATGAAAACGAAGCTTTTGGGGATATCGCCAAGATTTCGCGCATTGTCTACGATTTCCAGCAGCAACTTCCAGCTGCCAAAGATCTCGACTTACCAAAAATATAAAAAGTGCAGGAATTTAAGGTATAGATCGAGAACAAAAAAGTAAAGAACATACCAGGAGGTGAAATACTTGGCTAAATTCCCACCCTTTGTAGAAGAATTAGGCAGGCGGGACAAAGAATTTTATGACGCAGTAACTAAGGTTATTGAAATAGCAACCAAACCGGGAGCAGTAGATGAAAAAACCAAGGTCTTCATCTGCCTCGCCTTGGATGCCTATATCGGTTCAGAGAGAGGGGTCATGGTACTGGCTAACCGTGCTCGAGAACTAGGGGCAACAGAAGAAGAATTAAAAGAGGTTTTACGCATCCCCTACTATGTGGCGGGCTCCCGACCACTGATCACTGCCAATAACGCTTTCCCGAAAAAAGAGTAGAAAAGATGATACATTTTAATGACCCGGTTCTTACCGGGTTATTTTGATCATTATTTTGATTTGTTAATTAAATCCTTGGCAGTTTCAAATTGGTCAGCAGGAACATATATTTTGATCTCAGCCAGGGGACCAACAGCAATACCATGAACAGGTGCAATTGACTCCTTCATTTTGAAAACCCTGATCCCTGCCGTTTCCAAGATCCCTTCAATTATCAAGTCCTCAGGAGGATAGACAACAGCCAAAAGCGCCATCCCCTCCATTTTCTCTGGAGTCATTCAAACACCATCCCCTTTTAACTTAATTTTATCACTGTCAAATCACCAAACCAATTCCCCTGATTAACAGTCCTTGAGAATCATCCAAAATCTTACGAGTTTTGCCAGAGCACAGTAATACAAATTCCAATCGTTGGTTCATTAGGTTAATCTCCTTCCATGGCATAGATGAAACCCTCCAGTAACTTCATCTACTTATTGTAAAGGAGTGTAACCTATCTCTTGAACCATTTTTGTTACCCATGTCCTGACTGAACACTGAACATTAACCACTGACCACCAACCACCAACAACTAAGGAGCAACCACCATATTAACAGGTATTGTCACCGCTAGGTTAAAATACATGTGATAACCGCCCGAAGCAAGCAAATACTAAAGACAGATTCAACTTTAAGGAGGAATGTATTTTGGAAGGTACTGTAAAATGGTTTGATGAACGCAAAGGGTACGGCTTTATTACAAGTGAAGATGGAAAAGATTTCTTTGTCCATTTCTCTGCCATTCAAGAAGAGGGTTTTAAAACACTAAATGAGGGACAGCGTGTCAGGTTCGATGTGACCGAAGGGCCCCGTGGTGAACAGGCAACTAATGTACAGCCGATGTAACTTCCCACTATTTGCTAACCCCTATTAAGAAAGCCCCGGGATTAACCCGGGGCATCTGGGTTATAATACAAAATCCTCTGCTTCATGCCGGAAAGTACAAGTGTTTCTTTTTGGGCAAGACTCACAGGAAAAACTGCCCTGTTTAACCTTCGCTGGGTCACCGATACCAAAAACCGCTGTAGTTGATTTAACAGGGCTCATCATATTACTCTCATTAAGGGTAACTCCAATATCTTCAGGAGAGATAAGCCTAAAAACCACCCTTTGATCCCTTATATTCCAGTCCAACTGACCTGGTTCCATATAAACCGTTGTGCCATAACCCTTAAATTCTTCCAATAATTCCTTGAATAAGTTAAACATTGCTCTACCTACAGCTACAGCCCCATACATATCCAAGAAATAGGCTTCCCCGTAATTACCCTCTTGATTTAATTCCTTTACCTTCTTTTCCAAAGCCGGCCCTATGGTACAACACATCACTACAATTTTTTCCGCTCCCTCAAGGAGTTTACACAGGTGCTCACTACGAAAGAATTCACCATTTTCCAGTATTAAACGATCCTTCTCTATCTTGGCTACTGGAAAAAGATCATATATTCCTCTGGGATCCAACAGAGTGGATCCCAGAGATATCGCATCCTGTAAGTATTCATCTGTTGCCTTATTTCGTTGACCGCCAATCCTCTTGAGCAGCAATTCTTCTGTTACTTCAACTTTCAGCTTTTTCTGCATATCGATCCCCTCAACTTTTTATAATATAAACTGCTACATATAGTGTTCCATATCATTGGGATATTTCCTCTAGAGACATTCCTTTTGTTTCGGGACCGAGAATCAAAACACCCAGGATAGCGATGATAAAAGCTATCACTCCCAAGCTAAACACATTAAGTGTACTGCTTATTCCCATCAGAATACCGGCAATAGTAGGTGCTAATAGCGAGCCGAGTCGTCCGATTGCAGAAGCAAAGCCACATCCAGTGGCACGCGCTCTGGTTGGATATAATTCTGGGGTATAAGCGTAAAGGCAAGACCAGGTACCGAACAAGAAAAACTGCATAGCCAAGCCCCAGGCAATCATCGTGGTAAAATCAACAGTTGCCCCGTAAAAATAGGCAGTGACAGCAGCACCGGCTATATAAGTAACCAAAGTCGGCTTACGCCCCCACTTGTCCACTAAATACGCGGCCAGAGCAAAACCTGGGATAGCCCCCAAAGAGATTAGAATTGTATAAGCAGTAGATGATGTAATGCTATAACCTTTATCTACCATCAAGGCACTGACCCAGGTTGTTATTCCATAATATCCAAAGAGATAGAAAAACCATAACACCCATACCATCAAAGTCCTTTTAATGTACATTCCCTGCCAAAGCATGCGGAAAGAATCGATTAAACTAGATCCTTCTGAAGAAACTGTTTCCACGTTCGGCTTAACAGGAGGCAGAGGCTTACCTGTAATCTCCCGAACCTTTTTCTCGAACATAGAAACTACAGCTTCAGCCTCTTCATAGCGTCCCTTAATCTCATACCAGCGTGCAGATTCCGGCAGTTTTCTCCTTATCCACAGGATATAGAGACCAGGGATTCCTCCGGCAACCAACACCCAACGCCACCCACCTATGGGAAGAATTAGCCAGGCAATGATTCCGGCACAGATAAAACCTAACGGCCAAAATCCTTCCAATAAAGCTAGATATCTTCCCCGGTGTGAACTGGGAATGAGTTCTGAAAGCATCGATTGAGCAATCGGAAATTCAGCTCCCATTCCAAAACCAATCACAAAACGCAATACAATAAAAAATGCTACGTTAGGACTAAGGGCGCAGATAATACTGCCGACAGACCAAATGATAATACTCCATTGGAAAATAATCTTTCTCCCAAATTTATCCCCCAACATACCTGCCAGAGCTGCACCGACAAACATACCAACAAAACTAGAACTGGCAACAATACCTGCAGTCGCTGCCGTTAGCCCAAAGTGTTCACGTACTGGTGCCAGAAGAAAAGTCATCATGCCCAAGTCTATCGAATCAAAAAGCCATGCTAAAGCAATTATGATGAACATATTGCGTTGGAACGAGGTCATTGGCAAACGATCTAAGCGAGCCGCTGCATTTACTCCTGAAGCATTAACACTTTGTGCACCTTTACTTACCGCCACAGGATTCATCTCCTCATTATTTTTTTTAATTAACTGGCATGAGCTCTTTTAACCTCTTCCGACTGAGCTTGAATTTCCTCCAGTGTTTTACCTTTTGTTTCAACCCCAAAAATCATTGTCAATACCCCACCTAACACAAAAACGGCCGCTCCTATATTAAATACACCGCTGCTGCCAATATAGGGAAGCAGTATGCCAAACATGGTGGGGGCAATAAGCGCTCCAAACCTTCCAGCTGAACTTGTGGTACCACACCCTGTGGAGCGAATTTTGGTTGGAAAAACCTCTGCTGCATAGGTATAGATTAAAGACCACATACCAAACATAAAGAACTGCATCAAGCAGCCAAACAAGATCAACTGGGCAAATGTGGTTGAACTGCCATAAAAATAACAGAATACAGCAGCTAAAACCATATAACCAAGAATCATCTTTTTCCTACCCAAAATTTCTACTAAGTAAGTAGCACATAGATATCCGGGTATAGCTGGGAGGTACATTAACAAAACATAACCATTAGATTGAACAATATTAAAACCAGAGCTTACCAATAGATCTGATATCCAGGAGTTCAACCCATAGTGTCCAAATAAAACACAGAACCAGAGTGTCCATAGTGTCAGAGTCTTACTCATCTGACCCTTTTCGAACAATTGTGCGAACTTGGATTTGCCAGACGTATCCCGGACGTCTACGATGGGATCAGGGATAGCTGGGAGAGGCTTACCAGTATGGGCGATCACTTTTTTCTCAAACTCTTCAATAGTTTTTTTAGCTTCTTCAATTCTGCCTGCCATCTCATACCAGCGGGCAGATTCCGGAATCTTAAAATACACTATGAAAAAGCAGAGACCGCCCAAAGCCTGAACTAAATAAACAACGCGCCAGTCAACGAACATCAATAAAACCCAAGATATTGCAGCGGCTATAATACAGGCTGTAGGATAACCTCCCTCTAAAAGGCAGATAGCTCGGCCACGAGTGTGGGCAGGAAAAATCTCGGAAAGCATAGACTGTGTCATTGGGAATTGAGCACCCATGCCTAAACCAAGTGTAAAGCGGGCAATCCAGAAGAGTGTAAGATTGGGTGACCAAGCCAACAGTAAGCTAGATATACTCCAAATAGCTATAGAAATTAATAGCATCTTTTTCCGGCCATATTTATCCCCTAAATAACCGGAAAGACTAGCACCTATAAACATACCCAAAAACATGATAGAAGCAACTAACCCTTTGGTTGTGGAGGTCAATGCGAATTCTGAAGCAATAGAGGCCAAAGTAAATGTTCCAGTAGCTAAACCGATAGAACCAAGAATCCAACATATTTCATGCATGAGCCAAAGCCGCCAGTGTACAGCGGTAACCGGAATACGCTCAATTCGACCAGAAATATTATCTTCGTTTTTGAGCACTGCTTCGGACATTACTCGTTTCTCCTTTTTTATTTTTTTACATCCGCTGCCCAGTTCCATTGATTA
Organism: Syntrophomonadaceae bacterium; assembly: GCA_012840405.1. Taxonomy (GTDB): domain Bacteria; phylum Bacillota; class DSM-12270; order Thermacetogeniales; family Thermacetogeniaceae; genus DTU068. The sequence goes on from DULM01000012.1 coordinate 7,512, forward strand.
GTATCCAATGTCAATATTCCAATCCAAATTAACATTTAATGCAAAAAATATGCCACCTATTTATCACTCGAGCCCTTTGTTAAAGAAATACCATATTTCTTGGCCTTTTTTACAAATGCACTTTGGCTGATCCCTAAAACCGCTGCGCTTTTGCGAGTACTTTTCATCCTTCTATATGTACCTTCCAAGATTGCTTTCTCTATATCTTCCAGCGTCTTCTTTAGTGGCTGTGATTCAATACCCTGCATATGTTCAACTTCAAAAAAATCACTCATCGTAATTTCCTCTCCACTGCTGGTTACAACCAGACGCTCCACCACATTTTCCAATTCTCGAATATTACCGGGCCATTGATAAGAAAGAAAATTTCTCATTAAATCGGTGCTAAACCTTTTGTTGATAGCATATTTCTTATTTTGCTGCTCCAAAAAGGTTAAGGCAAGAGGAATGATGTCCTCCTTTCTCTCTCTCAAGGGAGGCAAGTGAATAGGAACAACTTTTAAACGGTAATAGAGATCTTTCCGAAATGTTTTGGCTGCAACCATTTCATTTAAATCCCGATTTGTTGCAGAGATAACGCGAATATCCAGTTTAATGTCCTTTTTACCTCCGATACGGCGCACAGTACCATCCTGTAATGTTTGCAGCAGCTTAACCTGCATATTTAATGGCAATTCCCCAATTTCGTCAAGAAATATCGTGCCATTATTAGCCAATTCAAAAAGTCCCTTTTTTCCGCTTTTGCTAGCCCCGGTAAACGCTCCAGCCTCATAGCCGAATAGTTCCGATTCAATAAGGGTCTCTGGAATGGCTCCACAATTGACAGTAATAAAAGGCTTGTCCGCCCGCCTACTGTGCCGGTGAATTAATCTTGCCAACACCCCTTTCCCTACACCGCTTTCACCTGTAATCAAAACCGAGGAATCAGTGGGTGCGACCTTTATCGCCAGTTGATAAATTTCCTTCATCACCTTATTATTTGTGATGATGCCTTTATCCAATTGTTCCTGAGAATATTTAATCAACTGCTCCCGAATTAAACGCTCATTTTTCTTGCTTTCATCAAGCTTACGCTTGAGTTCCTGCAATTCGGAAACATCCCTGACATTACAAATCACACCAATAATCTTGTTACGGTTATCTCTGATCGGCACCCCAGTTAATAAGAGATCTTTGTTATTCCGCACATCAACAATAGTTACTGGTCCGCCTTGTTTGACTACCATAGGTGTTAAACTTGCATGTGTATACCCTTTGTCCTTGAGTAGGTCAACATGTTTATCCTTATATTCTTCTTTGTCTATTTCCACCATTAATTCATAGGAATTATTTGTTTGTCTCACATAACCATCTGCATCTACCACAATAATACCGTCAGCTATGCAATCAATAACTTCTTGGACCATAGAACGGATATTAGGGTCTCCCTCTGCCCATCTCTGCCAGAGATCAGCCGTTTTTATAAGAATGTTAAAGCCTGTATATCCATGAACAGTATAAGGCACAATGATCAATTCATAATCACTCTCATTTATTTTGAAACTTTCAACATAGGGTTCCATAGAAGAGGATAATTGCTTAAAAAGATGCTGGTAGTGTCCAGTGTTAAAATGTGCCCGCAGTTTTTCGAATCCACCGAATAAATTTACCGCCACTTCATTAAACTCCACCACTTTTCCGTCTGTATCACATTGCAGAAAAGCAACTTGATCGGAATACATATCCCCACCCCTTTTGCAGTGATTACGATTGGTATCGCGTGATTAAGTCACAACCTTAACATTCATAATTAATAGCTTTTTAAATGTCAAAATATGAGTTATTTTAAACAAATTTTATATAAGTTACGACAAAATGATGCCATAAGGAATCATACTCAAAAAAACAATACCTTCTCACTTTTGAATATAAGGGCAAAAATTATGATTAATACCCATTGTATCGTGCCACCACGTAAATGATGATTCGATTTGGAATCTGTTTGTGCGATTTGACTAATCTGCCATATCCTTTATTCCATATAAAAAAACAAAATTAAACATTTTATATCATGATTATACAATCTTTTCACTATAATACAACAAAAAGTGATGCCATAAGGAATCATTTTCCTTTTTTTATATTAGGTAAATATTATGGTCCTTACTTTTTTTGTGTTCCTATCCATATGGTGATTCCTTTTGGAATCTCCTTGAACTAAATAACTAAATAACCGCAGTTTTTTTCTACAACTAGATCAAGTGTTACTTTTATAGACGGATTTTTGTAGGTCGGAATAAACTGATCAAACTACATCTTTTATTATCTTAACAATAACCAGCTTGCAGGCAATAATCCCTCACAGAACACAAATGGTGTCTATGCATTGGCATATGTTTTGCAATTATATAAAAGCGATGCATCAAAACATCCAATGCCTAGTATTCCAATCCAAATCAACAGTTGGCTGCCATTTTCCGGATTATGGTTTTGCCTGTTAATTTTTCACTATAGTACAACATTTCTGTAGTTTCAGACTTTGCATCAAATATAACGAAGGTACGGGCTTGCGATTCTATCAACACTATCACAATTGGAGGTATAAACAGATGAATTCCCGTGAAAGAGTTCTGTGTGCATTGAACCACAAAGAACCGGACCGAATCCCCCTCGATCTTGGTTCAGGTCATGCTTGTAAATTCACCAAATACTTTTACCTAAAATTATTGGACTATTTTGGTATAAAAGATGAAGAAGAATTGGAAATATGCCATACACCATATCAACTTGTTTATGCATCAGACAAGGTATTGGATCTTTTAAAGTGTGATGTTCGCAATGCAAGGCTCAGACCGCTCCCAAAAGAGAAAAGCCCTTACGAAAAAAAATGGGAGACCGAAGACAGTTACTATTACATAAATGAATGGGGAACTAAGTATAGAAAGCCAAAGGACCAAGGGTTGTACTTCGATTTAGTCGATGTTGTCCTGGCAGACGCAAAAAATGAAGTAGATGACGAAAAATTTATATGGCCAACACCCAGCAAATTTGATCCATCCTCCCGTAAAGAATTGGAAGATTACCGGGCAGCAGGCTATGCAACTACCATATCCGAGGTCTTCGGTAACGGCTTTTTCCAAACAGGCCCATTGGTCTACGGATATGAAAACTGGTTTATGATGATGGGTGCAGAGCCGGAACGCTGCAGAAAGTTTATGGATAAGCTGCTGGAAAAGAAAATTGAATACTATGATAATCTTTTTGAGGTTTATGACGGCCTTGTCGATGTCACCGCTGAAGCAGACGACTTCGGCACTCAACTTGGGCTTATGGTCTCCCCAAAAATGCTCAGAGAAATAGTTCTTCCTTACCATAAGAAACTGATCGAGCATATCAAATCCAAGGGAGATATCAAGATGACACTCCACTCCTGTGGCTCGGTATCAGACGCCATACCTGATATTATTGAAGCCGGATTTGACTGTCTCAATCCAGTCCAAATTTCTGCAGCAAAAATGTCACCTGAATATCTGAAAAAGAACTTTGGGAATGATATTACCTTCTGGGGCGGTGGAATCAACACCCAGGAAACCCTGTGTAAGGGTACACCACAGCAAGTACGGGATGAAACCAAACGCAATATCGATATTTTTGCTCCCGGTGGTGGCTTTGTGTTCTCTCCTGTACATAATATTCAGGAGGATGTCCCAATTGAAAACTTTATCGCTATGTGGGAAACCTTCCAGGATAATTGTAAGTACTAAAATATACAGATACTTTTGGCTAACAGATTTTAACAGAAGGTGTAACCTAATCAACGGAATTAATCAAAGAATTACAAAAACATAGCAATAGTCAAAAAATGAAAAAAGGAGAAGGTGTTTATGAGTTATACAGAACTCTGCGCAGAAGTAGTTAACGGTAATGAAAGCAAGGTTATAGAGTTAACAAAAAGTTTACTTGAAGCAGGATATGATCCTTTGGAAATTATGAACAAAGGCTTAATTGCCGGAATGGATATTGTGGGTCCGCGCTTTAAAAATGGCGAGATGTTCGTTCCTGAAGTACTACTGAGTGCCAGAGCTTTGCATTCCGGTATAAACATTGTCAAAGAGGCACTTGTTGGCACAGATATACCTTGTATTGGTAAAATTGTTCTAGGTACGGTCAAAAGCGACCTACATGATATCGGCAAAAACCTTGTGGGCATGATGATGGAAAGTGCCGGGTTTAAAGTAATCGACCTTGGTGTTGACGTCCCAGAAGAAACATTTATTGAGGCTGTAAAAGAACATAAGCCAGACATCCTAGCGCTTTCGGCCTTATTGACAACCACAATGCCCAATATGAAGAGTGTTATTGATGCTCTAAAGGAAAATGGCCTGCGAGATAAAGTGAAAGTTATAATCGGAGGAGCGCCCGTATCCCAAAACTTTGCAGATGAAATCGGGGCTGACGGTTATGCTCCGGAGGCAGCCTCTGCTGCTGCTCTCTGTAAACAGCTGATTGCTGAATAGAAACCCATTTCCCCTTTCCCCCTGCTCAATTTTGAGCAGGGTTTTTATTTACATAAAAACTGTTCTATTTCATCTATGTTCGATATTTCTCTGCAGGGAGGAAGAGCCTCCAAAAAATATCTGCCATAGCTGCGGGTCTTAATCCGCGGGTCAAGAATCGCCACAACCCCCTGGTCCTGCTGGGTCCTGATCAGCCTGCCAAAACCCTGGCGCAACCGGATCACCGCCTCAGGAAGGGAATAACTGTAAAAGGAATTGCCTCCTGAGCGTTCAATTGCCCTGATCTTCGCCTCTGTCAGAGGATCATCAGGCACAGCAAAAGGCAGTTTCACTAATATCACACAGGAGAGGGCCTCACCTGGGACATCTACCCCCTCCCAGTATGATGCCGTGGCAAACAGAACAGAGGAAATATCTTCTTTAAACTCCTTGATCAGTCTGTTTTTCGGCAGATCACCCTGTTTGAGCAGCCTCCAAGGGAGTTGTCCCTTCAATAAATCATAAACCTGATTCAGCCCTTTATATGAGGTAAAGAGCACAAAAGCACGCCCCTGTGTTCTTTTCAGTATTTCTGCGATCAGTTGGGCTGCCTTGGGATAAAAGTCCGCTTCCCGCGGGTCGGGCAGGTCAGAAGGCAGGTAAAGGAGGCACTGATCTTCATAGAAAAAGGGAGACTCTACGGAAATCTCCAGAGCATGGGAGCAGCCTATCTTCCCTTTGATAAAAGAAAAATCCCCATTGATGCTCAAAGTTGCAGAGGTCATGACCACACAGCCCAGCTCATCATTGGTAAAGAGAAAAGGTTCAAGTGTTGTGGCAACATCTAAGGGTGTGGCATGGAGTGTGATGAATTTTCGCTTTCTGTGTTCACTCTTTTCCACCCAGTATACCTTATCCTGGTCAGAGGCTTCCAAGATCTCTTCCAGATCATGGTTATAACGTTCCAGACACTTAAAGAGGGCGTTTTCCCGTTCCCCCACCAGGTCCACAGCGAACATAGTGATAGTGTTTTTGACCGCCTCTTGGAGTTCCTCCCCCAGTTGCATGATTTCTGGGGTAGGGGATAGGGTATAACAGCCGCTGTTTTCCAACCTACCCACAGCATCAAAAAAACTGCTATTGAGGGAAAGGGCTTGATTGACCGCATCTAAATGGCATCCTTCCCTTTTACGCAGCTGGTTGAGCAGCACCTGCAAGCGCATATTGGAAACCTCAGTGCTCATAGTGCGCCTTGCTGTATCCTCTAGGTGCTGTGCCTCATCAAAAACAAGATAGCGGTATTCAGGAAGAAGAGAGACAGAACCACCGCTTGCATATCTGAGATTAAGGTCAGTGAAAAAGAGGGCATGATTGCAGATAATTAACCGAGCGCTGTGCAGCCTTTTTCTGGCTTTGGCTAAAAAACAGCTTTCATAAAAGAGGCACTTGCGCCCTAGACAGGTATCATCGGCACAAACCCTGCTCCAGGACTCCCCCGGTTCGAAAGGAAGCTCTGCTCTGTCACCTGTAGTGGTTTCTTCCACCCAATTTTTCAGCTTTTCCAGCTCGTCATCGGGAAACAGCCCCTGGTTCTGTATTTCCTCCTGATAGCGCAAGAGACAGATATAATTGCCTTTCCCTTTAGCCAATTCAGCCCGGAACTCAATACCAAGAGCATCCTCAAGAAAAGGGATATCTTTATTAAGCAGCTGTTCCTGAAGGGCGATAGTAGCTGTGCTCACTACAGCCCGCTGGTCATCTCCTATAGCCTGTGAGAGGGGGATCAGATAGGCGAAACTCTTCCCCGTTCCTGTCCCTGCCTCAGCCAACACATGCTGTTCATGCAACAGGCCGCGTTCCACCAGCCGCGCCATTTCGATCTGCTGTTCCCGCACCTCATAGCCGGGAATCCTGCCCGGCAAAACCTCCCGGAAAATCTCTTCCACCTTTGTTAATGCCCGCTGCACAAAAGAGCCTCCTCCAAAGTTTATTCACTGCTGCAGAGATCGCAGATTTCTCCCCCGGTGATCTCCAGCAGTTGTTCGAAGGTCACCGCTGCCACCGCATTAGGGCTGCCAGCAGCAATATAAACAACAGGAAATCGGCGCATGCTGATATCGAGCAGAATGCGCACCGGGGTTTTCAGGGCAAAGGGGCAGACTCCCCCTAAAGGGAATCCGGTTATCTCCAGAGTCTGATCAGCATCGGGCAGTTTCACCTTACCGCTCACACCCAGGTGCTTTTTTAAACTGCTCTGGCGCACTTTGGCATCACCACTGGTAACAACCAGAACAGGTCCAGCGCTTGTCATAAAGAGAATGCTTTTGGCAATCTGACCCACTTCCACTCCCACAGTTCGGGCAGCATCCTCAGCGGTTTTTGTGCTGTCTTCAAACTCAACAACTTTAATGCCATAAGGAAATTGGGCTAAAAACTCTCGCACCCGCTCAACCGCGTTCACTACCAAATTACCCCCAATAATGCAAAAAGTTTTGTTTTCTATTTTATCATAGAAGAAATAATTCTCATCCTTTGCAGATTAAATTATCGGGCTTTCTCGTAAAAATCAGAAACTCTATGGAACTCGGCCAGCTCTCCGCCTAACTCTCGGAAGATTTTAACTGCTTGATCATCAACAGTAAGGTAGAACAACTGCCAGCCGCGCCGGGCATAATCCAGCAGCACTTCAATAGCCCTCTTTTTTCGAGTTGATGAAGAGTTCAACAGGGGATCATCAAGCACCAGAAAACCAGGCTCTCTCCCCAGAGCCCTTTCCAGCAGTGCCAAACGGAAGGCCAGCAGCAACTGTGCCCTGGCCCCATCACTCAACAGGTCCTCACTGTAGGTGGTTCCCTGCCCGCTGACAGTGAAAGATACATCCTTTCCCTCCCTGCTGTAGTCAATGCTGTCATAACGCCCTGTTATGGCGTGGAAGAGCTCAGCTGCCCGGGATAAAGGCTCCAAAAGCGCTGTTTCAAGATCCCCTTTTGCTGCTTCTATCGCCTTTTCTACCCAAAGAGCAGCCACCGATTCCCTGATGGCTTTTTTCAGCTGCTCTTCAGCATCTTGGAGACGCAGCGCAAGGGAGGTTAGATCTCCACAACCAGCAGCATAAAGGCTCTCTGACTCAGCTAACTCCTGCTGGTGCAGCTTTTCAGACTGCTGTTGCAGTTCCTCCGCCTCTTTCCTCAATTTCTGCACCAATGCCTTCAGCCGGACTTTCTCCGCCTCAAGCTCATCCAGAGAGCGGGGATGTGGGTACTCTTCCAAAGAGGGTTTCAGGGCAAGGAGCCTCTCCCGCCATTGCTCCTCACTGCCCAGGAGAGTTTTCAGGCGGGTTACAGCCGTATCAATATCCCTTTCTATACGCTCTTTTTGTTTAATAGCCTCTTCAAGGGAAACAGGATCAGCTTTCCCGGTTTTCTGCCTCAGTTGTTCCAGTGTGCTCAGGATGCCATCCAGTTCTCTTTCACATTCCGCTAATGAACTGTGGAAATCACGCAGGTTTTCAGCCAGCCTATCCAGTTCCCTTTCACACAGAAGCTTTTCCTGAACAAGCCCATTCAGTTTCCTCTCCTGCTCCCGCCACTCCAGTTCCGCTCTTTCCAGCGCCCCTCTCATCTCTTCATCCTGTTGATCAAGTTGTCTTTCCAAAAGCTTGACAAGCTCAGCAGCTGTGCCTGCAGCTTGTATGCCTGCTGTGCGGGCAAGCACAAGCAGTTTCTCTTCAGCTTCTTTGAAGGTCTTGCTGCACATCCTTGCTATTGTTTGTGACCAGCCAATGATCACCAAGCCAGCTGCCAGCAAAAACAACCCTAGAACAAGCTGCCCTGCAAGGAAAAGCGCAACAGCTGCCCCACTTAACAGAGGGCCAGCAACCGTTGCCCACCTGATGCGATTTTTCTGCTCTTCCGCTGCATTGATCCTTTGCAGAAGGTTGTGTGCCTCTGCTCTGATAGCAGAGCGTTCTTTATCCTTTACTTCCTTTTCTGCCCTGAGTTTAGACATGGCGTCCTTGGCAAGTCTACAGCTTTCCTCAGCCTCTTTTAGACTGAGTGACACCTTTTCCTGTTGCTGCTGAAACTCCAATTTCTTTATTTCTGTATCACCAATCTGGGTTTTCAGCCTGTTTACCCTTTCCCTGAGGAGATGTTCTTTTGCCGCAGACTCAGCCCACAGCTGAAGGTCCTCCCGGGAACAGCGCTCATATCCGCCCTCCCGGTATTCGGCGCGCAGGGCGGACAGTTTCCTTTCCCATACTTCGGCTGAACTGCAGATAGCCGCCTGCTGTTCCTCATCGATTCTCTTCTGCTCATCTACCGCTGCAGCCAGTTGTTCCTTTACCAACTGCAACCTCTCATTGACACTTTGCAGTTCTCGCTTGGTCTTTTCTCTGTTGGCCAACCCAGATAACAAGGTTTCCCTTTTTCTATACAGTTCAAGATAGCCTTTGAGCTCTTCTGTTTTACCCCTGGTCCAACAGTTCTTTTTTGCAGGGAGGCCTGCTGCAGACCGCACACCGGCAACAACTGCAGCCAGGTTGTTTTCGCAGTCCGCAGTAAAGTGCTGGATACAGGCTTCAATCAGGGGCCCCTTCTTCTCCCTGTTGCTGGACCAGAGAAAATGGAGATCACTTCCCCGGACAATAGGCAGCCGGGAAAACTCCGGTGGCAACCCTAGGAGTTTATCCAGATCAATGTTCCCTTGACAGGTCAATACCCTCCCCTGATGCTCCAGCTTTACATAACCCTGAAAATCATCAAAGCGCCGCGCTTGAAAGCGGGACTGGGCGCTCCCTCTGCGGAAAAGCATATTCACAATTATGTCAACCAATGAGGTCTTTCCCGCCTCATTCCCATCATAAACAACCACACAGTTTTTTTTACTCTGAAAAAACACCGGCCTGCAAAGGGGTCCCACAGGGCAGCACTTCAGTTCCAGGATCCTCACCTCAGTCCCCCCTTCCCATCTGCTGCAGCAAAAGGGAGAGAGCGGTGCGGTAAAGCCCCTCCCGGTCATTGATTACCTCTAGGGACAGTTCTTTCAAGGATGGATCCCTTAGATCCTCCAGTTCCAAAGGGTCCGGCGGTTCCAGTTCAGTTAACAAACGCAAACACCGTTTTGCAATTCCCGGCAAAGCGGAAATCCCAGTGACCTGCACAGCTCCGCAGTTGATATCTCTCCAGCGCTCCCGGTACTTTTTCACCAACATTTCTATCTCAGCTGTGCAAAATTCCTCACTGATGCTCCCCACCCAGCCAGCCACCTCCAGGTCCAGGATCACCTGAGGGTCAGCTTGCTGCTCGAGAAAAGAGGCTATTTCATCTATTATCCCCCTCTCCTCACCGGGAACCAAGAAAAAGGAGGCAGTTTCCCTGCGGGGTACCCCGGGGATCTTGACACCCTGAACAGCGATTCCCTCAGAAGTTACATCAATGAGCAAAGCACAGCGCGCCCCATTTTCCCCTTTTGATGTAGGATATGGTGTGCCGCTGTAAGCCAGCTGAACATTATTGATTTTGACTGGGGGCAGTGTAGGGTTATGCCAGTGCCCTAAGGCGATATAAGCTGCTGGGAGGTCTGATAGGTCCTGTTCCCATAAACAAGCGCTGCGGGAATCATCCTTCTCATCGGTAAGATAAAGAGCAGACAGGGAGGAATTATAGAAGTTGGTGTGCATGATAACAATAGAAGGGGAGTCTTCTCCCTGCAAACAGGTGTGCAGAAGCTCAACCCCCTGCCTTCCTGGCAGATAGGGGATCCCGATGATGGGTATCCCTGCTAACTCCCATTTAACTGCTGTATCTCTACAGGTGTGTACATTTCGCCCATAATACTCCCCGGAGCCAAAAGCAGCTCTGTCATGGTTTCCCGGGATCAGAAAAAACTCCAGTTCATATGATTCAAACAGCTCACGCAGTTCAGCCCTGAGAGCAGCAGCAGCCTCTGCTGTATCAAAGAGATCACCTGCAATCAGCAGGGCAGAACAACCTAACTCCACGGCCAGGTCACAGACTGCCTTAAAGGCCTCCCTCCTCTCAGGTGCTGCAGGAGTGAGATGCACATCTGCAGTATGCAAAACTTTCACAGGAATACACCGCATTTCTTTTAAATCTCAGCAAACTGTTTAATCTATTCGCCGCTGTGCGGTTATTCCCTTTTAGACCAAGCAGCCAACATTATGCTAAAGGCTATTATAAGCCGAGATGGTCTGTTGGTCCCTTTTAGATAAAGCAACCAACGGTTCTTAGAAGGTTCTTTAACCAGTTTGTCACTCACACAGATTTATCTAAATGAAATGATATCACTTGCCCCTCAAATCATCTCCAGAAAAGCCTCGATCCTCACCCTTAAGGTCTCTAGGTCAGATTGAGAGTAATCGGTTTCCAAATGTAAAAAAGGCAAACCGAGCTCATCTTTCACCAGTTTCGACACAAAATATGACTCAATATTGTAGGTATGGCACGCCTGCCAGGTAAGGTCGATCACTCCATCGATCTGAAAATCATGTATCATTCTTTTGAGCAACTCTAAGCGGCGATGGTTCGGCGTCATCACCGAGCAAGGGATCTTCATGTATTTTTCAGCCAAAAGATAGAGGGGGTCAGGGTGGGCATCTATATCTGTGCGTAGTTCTACAGTTTTATAACCGCCGCAGTTCTCCATAGCAACAACCAGGCCGCCGCATTCCTCAACAAGGGTAATTACTTTTTCACTTCCTACACCCACCGGGGTGCCGGTGAGCAGAATACGCAGGGTCGATAGGTCACCTACCGTATACCCCTCTCTGGCTTTCTCTTCTATCTCATCTGCCAGGCTGTTCAAAAGGTCAATGCCACTTCTGCGATCAGCCTGAAACCCTATCTGAAAAGATACATTCATCAGGTCCACTCCAGAGATGAGAGCAGGTTTTGCTTTATTTAGGTCAAATAATCTTTGTAAAGCTTTTGATTCTTCATTGATAACCTGCATGGCTTCACGCAAGGCATCATCTGTTATCTCGACCGAGAGGGTCATTTCCAGATATTCTTTCAGTCTCTGCAATTCCTCATACCAGAGCCGGTGAGAAGCCGACTGATCCGGGACCTGCGGCAGATGCATCACATATACAGGCTTCATCCCCTTGTCTTGCAGCAGTTCAAACATTTTTTTCTTGCCGTCGCAGGTGGTCTCCCCAATGATCAGGTCAGATATCAGGAAAAATGGGCATTGTTCTGTGATGGCAAAACCATATGAGGACTTGACTAACGGACACAGATTGCGCGGCAGATCCCGTTCTGCAGCGGCAATCGGTGTTTCTCTGGTCCCACATAATCCCACTGGAATCGCCCCAGCAGTCATAATAATCTCCCGGGGACAGTAGGTGCAGTAGAACCCAATTACCTTTATTCCCTTTTCCTGAGCAGCCCTCATCGCCACCATATTTTCTTCTCTCAAATTTTTGAAATTTTCCAGTGAAGCAGGCTTCAAGCATTGATCACTCCTATCTCATTCACCAATCTATGGACTTGGTAACTGCTGTTTACTGAACTGTAAATGTTTTGATTTATTTTCACTATGATATATTCGCAGCTATTCTTATAACATCCTGCTATCTGAGTCATTCCATTTTGTTATGTTTATTCCTGATCAACTTGTTTTATGTGCCTGCCCCTAACTACCGGAATTATTAATCAGCTTGTGATACCGTTGAAGTTACCTCCCACTATCTGATCCTTGAAACAACATCTCAAACCAGATTTAGTCTGAACTGAAAGAGCTAACCTTGACACAGCAACAAAAGCAGTAGAGAGCGCTACCGGAAAGAGATGGCAGCTAGATAATTTGCTCAACCTCTTACTCAAAACCATCTAAGGAGAGATTTAGGAAAAGAGTCTAGGAAAAGAATGAAGCAGAAAATATAGTCAAGAGATGTGCAGAAAAAAGATACCACGGGTCCAATCCTGACCTAGTTCCCGTGGTACTTTTAAGTAATTTTCTCTCGTGATCTCAGCGGTGTTAACTTAAGATGTTTTCCAGAGGCATGGTTTTATGATCGAATCTATCTCTGCACATCCAACCACTGCTTCAATTCTTCCAGTTCTTTCTCCACACTCTTTGGTGCGGGACCGCCGGGGACCCTGCGCCGGGAGACACAGGCAGCGATATCGATATAATCATAGAGATCCTGCTCAAAGGCAGAACAGTATTGTTGGTACACCTCCAGCGGCAGCTCTTCTAATCGCTTTTTCTCTTGGATACAGTGCAGCACAATCTGCCCCACGATCCCATGGGCCTCCCGGAAGGGTATTCCTTTGCGCACAAGATAGTCTGCCAGGTCGGTGGCATTGGTGAAATCCCCACCTGCCGCCTGGTACATCCTCTCTTTGTTGACCTTCAGTGTTTCCACCAGAGGGATCAGGATCTCCACACAGCTCTTGACTGTATCCACAGCATCAAAAACCAGTTCTTTATCCTCCTGTAGATCCTTGTTATAAGCCAGAGGCAGGCCTTTGAGCAATGTAAGCATAGCAATCAGATCCCCATAAACCCTGCCTGTTTTTCCCCGCACCAGTTCTGCCACATCAGGATTTTTTTTCTGGGGCATGATGCTGCTTCCTGTGGTATAGGCATCATCCATTTCCACAAAACCGAACTCACTGCTGGACCAGAGGATCAGTTCTTCACAAAAGCGGCTCAGATGCATCATGATCAGAGATAGATCAAAGAGAAACTCACAGGCAAAATCCCGGTCAGAAACAGCATCCAGGGTATTTCTGCAGATCCCGCTGAAGCCTAATTCCCGGGCAACATCCTCCCTACTCACCGGGAAGGTGGTACCTGCCAGTGCGCCTGCTCCTAATGGAGAATAATCCATCCTGCAGTAGCAGTCCTTTAACCTGCCACAGTCCCTGCGCAGCATTTCACAGTAGGCCAGCAGGTGATGGGCAAAGGTAATCGGCTGTGCCCGCTGCAGGTGTGTGTATCCTGGCATGATGATCTCTTTAGTTTTTTCAGCCCGTTCCACCAGCGCAGATATTAACTGCATCAGCAGGAGATTCAAATCAGAGATTTCCCCCTTCAAATAGAGGCGGAAGTCGGTAGCCACCTGGTCATTCCTGCTTCTGGCGGTGTGCAGTTTCTTTCCCACATCACCCACCTTTTCCACCAGGCGTGCCTCAATAAAGGAGTGTATGTCCTCTTCCATTCCATCAGCAGGGTTCAGTTTGCCCTCCTTGATCTCCTCCAGGATCTCCATCAGTCCGTTGACTAATAGATCAGCCTCATCTGGGGTAATAATACCCTGCCGGCCCAGCATGCGGGCATGGGCAATGGACCCCTTGATATCCTCTTTGTAGAGCCTTGCATCAAAGCGCAGGGAGTCAAGGAACTGGGATGTCTCACGAGCTGTCTTTTTGGTAAAACGGCCGCCCCAGAGTTTCAAAGTAACTGCCTCCTATTCTCTATGCTTTTTCCTCCGCCTTTTTCCGCATCAAACCCCTTACCTTCAAGGGCAGTGAAAAGAGATTGATAAATCCTGCAGCATCCTTATGGTCATACAGTTCACTATAACCGAAAGAGGCAATCCCCCGGTGGTAAAGGGAATAGGGTGATTCAATAGCAACAGGCATACAATTCCCCTTATAAAGCTTTACCTTAACAGTACCTGTTACGGTCTTTTGTGTTGCATTCACAAAAGCATCCAGGGCCTCCCTTAGCGGTGAGTACCAGAGGCCATCATAGACCAGTTCAGCATAGCGTTGAGCAACCAGGCTCTTGAAGTGCATCGTATCCCTGTCCAGGGTAAGGCTTTCCAGGCTGCGGTGTGCCTTATAGAGCACTGTCCCACCAGGGGTCTCATATACCCCCCGGGATTTCATCCCTACCAGCCTGTTCTCAACAATATCCAGAATGCCTACCCCATTTTCTCCGGCAATTTTATTGAGGGTGCGCAAGAGGGCAACGCCATCATACTCTTTGCCATCAATGGTTTTAGGTATCCCCTGTTCAAAACCGATCTCCACAAAGGTGGGTTTATCAGGCGCCTTCTCTGGTGGAGTGATCATCTGATAAATATCATCCTGTGGTGGGTTAGCGGGATCCTCCAGATCAGCACCCTCATGGCTCACATGCCAGATGTTGCGATCGATGCTATAGGGGCGATCCTTTTTCACAGGCACATCGATCCCCTTTGCCTGGGCATAGGTAATCTCATCCTCCCGGGATCTGAGATCCCAGATCCGCCAGGGAGCTATGACCTTTAACTCGGGATCCAGGGCATGGATGGTCACTTCAAAGCGCACCTGATCATTTCCCTTCCCAGTAGCACCGTGAGCGATGGCATCAGCCCCCTCCTGATGGGCGATTTCCACCAAATTTTTGGCGATCAAGGGCCTGGCAAATGAAGTGCCCAACAGGTATTCTTCATAGATAGCTCCCGCTTTCAATGTGGGGAAGATAAAGTCATTGACAAACTCCTGGGTCAGGTCCCTGATATAGAGTTTGCTGGCACCAGCCTTGAGCGCCCGCTCCTCAAGCCCCTCCAACTCTTCTTCCTGCCCCACATCAGCCACAAAACAGATCACTTCACATCCATAGTTTTCTTTCAGCCAAGGAATGATTACAGAAGTATCAAGTCCTCCTGAATATGCTAATACTACTTTTTTCAGCTGCATCTATGTCCCGGTTCACCGTAAATGCTCATTGCATTATAGTTATTGTGCCGGCTACACCAGTTCCTCCTTTTTTCTGTTAGATTCATGACAAAGATACTTTTCAAAAATATGTACAAAAGAGTTGTTCCTCTATTACATAAGCAAAGCCATAATCGCCTTGTGGGCATGAAGCCTGTTTTCCGCCTCATCGAAAACAACTGACTGAGGCCCATCCATCACCTCATCGGTGATCTCCTCACCCCGGTGAGCAGGGAGGCAGTGTAAAACAACAGCGCCAGGATTAGCCCTTTTTAAAAGTTCACTATTGACCTGGTAGCGCTGAAAGACTTTTGCCCGCTCCTCTTGCTCTTGTTCCTGCCCCATACTGGCCCAGAGGTCTGTGTAGACTGCATCTGCATCTTTGACTGCCTCCAAGGGGTCCTCAACTATTTCCAGCCGTGCCCCGGTCTCAGCTGCATCCTGCCGGGCACCGGCCACAATCTCTGCAGAAGGCTCATAACCTGGTGGGCAGGCGATGGTCATATGCACACCCATTTTGGCACAGATCTGCAAGAGGGAATGGGCCACATTATTGCCGTCCCCGATAAAGGCCAGCTTGATGCCCTCTAGTCTCCCCAGATGCTCCTCAATGGTCATCAAATCAGCTATCACCTGGGTGGGATGGACCAGATCGGTCAGGCCATTGATGACAGGTATAGAGGCGTATTGAGCCAGTTCTTCAACATCCTCCTGAGCAAAAGTTCTGATCATAATCCCATCCAGGTACCGCTCCAGTGTACGGGCGGTATCAGGAAGAGACTCCCCTCTGCGCAGCTGGATATCCTGAGCACTGAGGAAAAGTGCATAACCACCAAGCTGATACATGCCCACCTCAAAAGATACCCTTGTTCTGGTCGAGGGCTTGGTGAAAATCATTCCTAGAGTTTTGCCCTGTAAAACAGGATGGGGAATTCCCTCTTTTAATTCTTTCTTTAAGTCATGGGCGGCATCCATTATCAGCCTGATCTCCTGGCTGGTAAAATCGGAGATGGTTAAAAAATCCCGCCCCTTTAAACTTTGATCAAGATAAGCTTTGGTCATCTTTTTCTCCCCTTTACCAAAAAAGTTTTTATATTTTTTCAACCGATCACCGGTATGTTTCTGTGTCAAGAATAGGCTAGGAAAAAAACTTCTGCAGGGCTTTCTCCAGTATTTCCATTGCCTCATCAATTTCTTCCTTTGTGGTGATTAAAGG
>DULM01000109.1 GCA_012840405.1 Syntrophomonadaceae bacterium
AACTTCTTATTAAAAGGCTGTTATTCATTATAGGGCAATTACAGGGGGGTCTTCGAGAGAAATCACTGAAACTGGCTGAAGCAATTTGATAGCCATGGCAATAGAGCTTGTAATACTCAATTTACAGTATCTTTAGAAAACATGTTATTTTTCTTGGGAGGTGTAGGTCTGGATTTCTATACCTGCACTGCTATTCAGTTTGATGAGTGCGGTTGAGGATCCAGGGGCTGTAATGAAGACAGATCATGATAATTATCCAAATAATCATCAAAAGTTAGAAGAAGCGCGCAATATTTTTATCGAAGCGCTGGGCAGGATTTTTTCTCTGTATGGCTTTCCTGATGCTCTAGGACACATCTATGGACTCTTGTTTTTGTCGGACAGGCCCTTAGGGCTTGATGACATTGCACAGGAGCTTGGTGTCAGTAAGTCAACGGTCAGCAATAACATCCGCATTCTGGAGGGTGTTAGCTTTGTTCATAAAGTATGGGTCAAAGGGAGCCGCCGCCACTACTATGAAGTAGAACGGAACATGTCAAAAGTAGTTATGGAAACAATTCAAAAGAACTATGAAAAGGAACTGGAAATCATCGTTAAAGCCTCAGAAAGCTGTAAGGATTTGCTGGCTGAGGTCATTGAGTCATCTGATGAGGGATTAAAAGAAAAAGCGAAGTTTTATTATCAGCACATCGACAACCTGGAGAACCAATCAAAGCGCCTTGGCCGCAAACTAGCGGAAATACTGCTCTCTGTTTTTCAGGAAGAAGCTGAAGATTAATCCGGTGGAACATTTAGCCCCTTGATAGGGGCTTTTTTATTTTGGACAATCATCTAGTAATTGGAAAGCAGGATCAGATGCCTTGCAGGCAACAAGCGACTTATCATTACAAAAACAACTTAAAAATTTGGTTGACACAACTGTACATACCGTTTATACTGTATATAAACGATAATAACAGTTGATACGGTATGCACAGAATCGCAGGAAGGTGTTTGAGAATGAAGATTATTATCAGCGGTGCGTCTCAGGAACCGCTTTATGAACAGATCGCCAACCAGATCAAGAATCAGATTATCCTAGGAGAACTAAAACCTGGTGATGCCTTGCCTTCTATCCGCAAGCTGGCCAAAGAGCTGCAGATCAGTGTAATCACAACCAAAAGGGCTTATGATGAGCTGGAGAAGGATGGTTTTATCGAAACAGTTGGCGGCAAAGGCTCTTTTGTTTCCGCTGATAATAAGGAATTGTTTCGGGAAAAAAGACTGAGGATGCTGGAGGAGAAGCTGTCTGAGATCATAGCAGAGAGCCGGTACCTGGGCATCAGTGTTGAGGAATTAAAGGAAATGATTGATCTTTTATATAAGGAGGGGGAAATATGAATGAGATTTTGGAAGTCAGGAATCTCTCCAAGCATTACCCCGGTTTTTCACTGAAAAATATCAGTTTTACTCTGGAAAAGGGCTATATCATGGGATTCATAGGGCCAAATGGTGCAGGTAAAACCACAACCATCAAATTGATCATGAACCTGCTCAGGCGGGATTCCGGTGAGATTAAGGTGTTTGGACTCGATAATATCAAAAATGAGCTAGAGGTCAAAGAGAGGGTCGGCTTTGTTTATGATGATAATCACTTTTACAATGAACTGACTGTCCAGGAGATGAAAAAAATCATCGCGCCCTTTTACAGTCGGTGGGATGAGGGTGTTTTTAATGATTACCTGGACCGTTTTGAGCTTTCTCCGAGGAAAAAGATCAAAGACCTCTCTAAGGGTATGAAAATGAAGTTTTCCCTGGTGATAGCTTTATCTCACCATGCCGAACTGCTTATTCTGGATGAACCTACTTCTGGGCTTGATCCCATTTTCCGCAGTGAACTGCTGGATATACTGGTAGATATTATTCAGGATGAAAACAAAAGTGTCTTTTTATCCACCCATCTGACCACAGACCTGGATAAAATAGCTGATTATATTACATTTATCAATCAAGGTGAACTGGTATTTTGTGAATCCAAAGATGAGATCATGGAAAGGTATGCCCTGGTCAAAGGGGGAAATGAGCTCCTGGATGAGGAGTTGAAAAAGGAGTTTGTTGGCATCAAGCAAAGCAGTTATGGATTCACCGGCTTGACCAGTGATATACACAGGGCTCGTCAGGTTTTTGGCAGTTCTGTGCTGTTCGAAAAAGCAACTTTGGAGGATATTATGCTTTATACAGTGAGGGGGGAAAGCCATGTTCAACCTGTTAATTAAAGACCTGCTAATTCAAAAGAAGACAATGGGGTACCTCCTTTTCTACATTCCTATACTCTTGTTGGTTTTCATCAGTACCAGCATGGAGGGTGATATCGCAGTTGTTTTGTATACTACCTGTACATGTTTCATCGCTTATCTTTTGATCGCAGGGGCCTGTTCTTATGATGAACAGAACAGGAGTGAGGTTTTGTTAAACAGCTTGCCTATTAGGCGTAAAGATATTGTTTTTGCCAAGTATTTGTCCATTTTTGTTTATGCGGTGATCGGTCTTACTGCTGGCATTGTGATCGCTTTAATTTACAATGTGTTGGGGTTGGGGGAAGCGGTGAGATATCCTGCAGTAAAAGATCTCTTTGGGGCCTTGTGCGGAGCATTCATCATTGGAGCAGCCTATTATCCCCTTTATTTTAAGTTTGGCAGTATAAAAACAAGGCTGCTGCATGTTATAGTCATTATGGCGATTTTCCTGATCCCGGCAGGGTTGGTGTGGTTGCTAGAAAAATATAGCCAGGGGACAGCTGTGAACCTGCTGACTCAGATACTTAACAGCCCTGATTGGCTGCAGGCAGTGGGATCTGGTGTGGTAATAATGACCATATTATTGTTGTCCCTTGCGGGATCTTTGCGGATCTATGAGAATAAAGATATCTCTTGAATTTGCTGCTGTGAACGCACAACATTAAATATCAGGGAGGCTTCCAATGCTGCCTATTTACCCTTATATGATAGAACAAAAAGAGGGAATGCCCTACAGCGCGGCAACAGGTTTTGCACAAAATCTGAAGAGATTTAGCTCTTTAGAGCCTGAAAAAATAGCCGAGAACAGCGGTTCTGTTTATGACCCGGTCAAGGGTGTCATCTCATTGGCCAGTCTGGGGAGGGAGATCGGTGTAAACTACCCCGAGGGGAAGGTCTTTTTTAAGGATAGTGAGCTGCAGCCTGTTTGGGAGTGGCGCTACTTGCTCATCCACTATCTCGCCCGGGCAGATAATACTCCTCTGAGCGGGGAATTGATTACTTACCGGGAAACTGAACACGGCCAGGTGTTTTACTCAGCTTTTTATAAAACCTGTATTTTGCCGTTGGTAGAAAGGTTAGCTGGAGATGATCCAGAAAAGATAAAAAAAGCATGTGCTGCTCTGGGAGCTGTATGTGAAGACGGCAGTGATATCACTGCTGTCTTTAGCCTTTTTCCCAGGTTCCCGGTAGTGGTTAAGATCTGGATGAAAGATGAAGAACTGCCTGGCTCAGCTAATATTTTGTTTGATTCATCTGCCAACCACTATATGCACACAGAAGATATAGCTCTTGCGGGGGGACTAGTGTCAGAGTTTTTGATCAGACAGTTTGAGAGTTATTAGCTATTCTTGAGATGATAAATATCTAAGCATAGATATAAGGTTGGGAACCTCGGTTATTCAGCTTCCCGATGGTTATTACAGATATCCAGTAATGGACAAAATGTACACTCCGGTTTTCTTGCCCGGCAGCACCGGCGTCCATGAAAGATCAAAAGATGGTGGGCCTCCCCCCATTTTTCCTCTGGTATAACTTCCTTGAGGCGTTTTTCAGTTCCCTCAGGGTTTTTTGTTTCACAAAGCCCGATGCGGTTGGCGACCCGGTGGACATGGGTGTCCACACCCAGGCCTGGTTTGCCAAAGGCGTTGTATAAAACCACATTAGCTGTTTTTCTGCCCACCCCGGGCAGGCTTAACAGGGAGTCAAAGTCAGCAGGTACCTTTCCCTGATAATCAGAGAGGATCTTTTGTGCAGCAGCAACCAGGTGGGCAGCCTTGGATTTGTACAGACCGACTGATTTGATTATTTCTTCTACGTCAGCTGGGTCAGCCTCAGCCAGAGCCTTAACATCGGGGTATTTTGCAAACAGGGCAGGGGTTACTCTATTTACCTGCTCATCAGTTGTTTGGGCCGAAAGGATAGTTGCTACCAGCGCCTGATAGGGATTGGAGAAGACCAGACGCGGCCCTGCATCAGGGTATTGTTGGCGCAGCAGGTCAAGCACAGCTGCTGCAAATTTTTTTGTGCCTTTTTTGGGTCGGCGTGATAAACCTATATTTTTCGAAGTCATATTTTCCATAACTCTCCTTTCGGCTAATCAAAGGGACTGCACCTGATCGGCCCTTATTATCCCTGCCAGCCCAGTGGCCTGCAATGGTCGTTACTTGTATTCCCTTGCCTCTATACCAGTCGGGCATGTTCTTTTCCCTTCCAGAAGATATGGTAGTAGAGGTAAAGGAAGATTAACGCCGCTATAAAACCTGCAGGGAAACCGAACATAACACCTTGAACACCGATTCTGGTGTGGAGAACGTAGGCAACCGGCACCTGTACTAACCAGATGGATGAAACTGTGATCAGTGTTGGCCAAAATACTGTCCCGCTGGACCGCATAATTCCCGCCAGGATATTGTTGTTGCCCAAGATCGGGTAACTCCACAAGGTAATGACCAGCATACTGAAAGCCAGTTCCAATGCGGAAGCCTCGGTCAAGAAAAGGGACAGTAGGCTGCGTCCAAAGATATAGGCAACTATTACGATCACACCTACGATCAAATAGTTCATCAAAATACCGGTTCTGATTATTTTGTTCAATAGTTTGTTGTATCCGGCACCGATGGCCTGGGCACCGAAGATGGAGATGGTGATCCCTAAACTGGCTGCTGGCATCTGCACATAACTGATCACCTGGTTGACTGCCCCAAAAGCTGCTGTGGCAGTTGAACCGAATTTATTGATAAAAGAAATCACCGCAATGGCCGATAAGGAGACCAAAATCATTTGAATGCTTGTGGGAATACCGATGCCCACCAGGAGTTTGAGGATCGGCCAATTGATGCGCAGGTTGCGGGCTGTTTCCCTATCAAACTGCAGGGGGTGATTCACTATTTTCAAATAGATAAGAAAAGCGGCAAATGCAACCAGCATAGCTATTACATTGGCCAGGGCGGCCCCGTTGACGCCCATTGCGGGAAAAAACCCCCATCCGATGACCAGTGCAGGGGTCAACAGAATATTTAACACTGTACTGACCACCAGGAAGTAAAAGGGGGTATTGGAATCTCCAGATCCTCTGAAAAATGTGGTGTAGACATTGAACAAAAAAACAAAAGGAATTGCCACAAAAATGATGCGGGCAAATCCCGCTGACATGTCAATGACATCTGCAGGTGTTCCTGTCAGTTTCAGCAGATCATAGGTGAAAAGGTAGCCCGGGATAGCAACTATGAGACCGATTAAAAAGGTTGAGCTCAGTGTTGTTCCCACAATGACCTTTACCTTTTCCCACTCCTGTGCACCGAAAGCCTGCCCGATCAAAACAGAACTTCCAGCGCCAACACCGATCACAAATGATATCAGAAAAAACAGAATGGGGAAGAAAGCTGAAATAGCTGCCAGAGCGGTTACCCCTACCATACGGCCCAGGATGATGCTGCTGATTGTACTGCTGATGGAGTTCAGTATATTGCTGACCATCAGTGGGAGGAAAAAAAAGAACATGCTTTTCCAAAGAGGTTTATTGAAATCGATCTTTCCTTTATTTTGCTTTTGTTCTGCAACTTCTGCTGTTTTGTCCCCATCAAGGGTTGCCACTTCATCTTCCATAATTTTTGCTCCTTTGTGCCTCTAACATCAAAAATGATCGATAATAAAAACCCTTGCGACTAGGCTTTCTTTATGCGGTGTTCAGTTTGTTTAAGCTGTTACAGAATGTTCACCGGAACTCCATCATAAATGTTAATAAATACCCAATGTCTTTTATTATCTGGACACTTTTTTAAGCGCAAATATAAGATTATTACATTTTGGTTATTTAAGCAACAGCATAACTTTATGTTTGGAGGTGAGTAACCTATGGAGGATATTCTGAGCGCCCAGTTTTGGCAGAGCAGAGCGCCTGATCCTAATACCATCATCATGAATCAAGACCAAATCGATGCCTTTAACTGTGAAATCAGAA
>DULM01000110.1 GCA_012840405.1 Syntrophomonadaceae bacterium
AAGAATGGAATTATGCTTGCCTTTGAAGAGATCAATGCTAAAGGCGGAGTGCTGGGCAAAAAGATAGAGCCGATTGTGCAGGATAACAAGTCCGAGAATAAAGAGGCCCGCAACGTGGCGGAAAAGCTTATTTCTGAGGGAGTAGTGGCTATCCTTGGCCCAGCTGTGACAGGTGCTGTCAAGATAGAAGAAACAGTGGCTACTCCGGCAAAGATCCCGGTACTGGCTCCTGCGGCAACCGCTCCTGATGTCACTTATAATGAGAAGACCAATAAGGTAAAAGACTTTATTTTCCGTGTCTGTATCATCGACCCGGACCAGTCACAGGTCATGGCCAATTTCATCTATGATGAGTTGGGGCTGAAAAACGGCGCCATTATGGTTGATAAGAACAATGATTACAGTGTGGGCTTAGGTGAAACCTTTAAAGAGTATTTCACCGCCAAGGGCGGCAAGATCGTTGCTGAAGAGGGTTTTGTTTCCACAGATACAGCATTCAAACCCCAGTTAACCAGTATTGCTGCTAAAAAACCTGATTTCATTTATGTGCCTGCTTACTACAACCAGGTGGGTCTGATCGTGAAACAGGCTCGGGAACTGGGTATTGATCTGCCGGTAATGGGTGCTGATGGTTGGGATTCTCCGAAATTAGTGGAGCTTGCTGGCGCAGATAACCTTAGCAACTGCTATTTTACCAACCATTACTCTGTCGAGGACCCATCAGAGAGAATTCAGAACTTTATCAAAGCATATGAGGAGAAATACAATGCCACTCCAGATGCTTTCGCAGCTCTAGGATATGATACTGCTTACCTGCTGGCCAAGGCTATTGAACAAGCCGGAACAGCTGAACCTCAGAAGATCCGGGATGCATTGGAGAATATTGAGGGCTTTGAAGGGGTAACAGGAAAACTGTCCTATGATGAGAAACATAATCCGATCAAAGAGATATCCATCATTCAGATGGTTGATGGCAAACAGAAACTTGTGAAGAAGATGCAGCCTCAGCATTAAACAAAAATTATTCAAGACAGGTTAGGGAGGGTTTTAACCCTTCCCTTTTTCCTGCTCTTGGAGGGGCGGAAATTGGAGGTGATGAAAGTTGCATGATCTGCTGCAACAGTTGCTCAACGGACTCTCTCAGGGAAGCATCTATGCCTTGATCGCTGTGGGTTATACCATGATTTATGGAATTATCCAATTAATCAATTTCGCCCACGGTGATGTCATTATGGTGGGAGCTTATGTAGCGCTGGGATGCGCTCTCATGGGGCTTGGCTTAATTCCCAGTTTAGCCATCGCCATGCTAAGCTGCGCCATCCTTGGGGTTATCAT
This sequence comes from Syntrophomonadaceae bacterium, assembly GCA_012840405.1. GTDB lineage: Bacteria > Bacillota > DSM-12270 > Thermacetogeniales > Thermacetogeniaceae > DTU068. The sequence continues at coordinate 1,336 of DULM01000110.1, forward strand.
TGAGCGGGTTGCTTACCGCAGGGTGCGCCCTGTAAGCAGGCTCGCAGCCCTGACCAGTGCTATCGGTGTTTCCCTTTTTCTGGAGTATATTATGATGTATTTCCTAGGGGCAGATATCCGGACCTATCCGGCAGGGTTCTTCCCAGAGCGCACCTATTCTATATTTGGGGTTACCATTAACAATAAGGACCTGTTGGTTTTAGGTACTACACTGGTCCTGGTAATAATCTTGCAGTACATCATTTATAGAACGCGCACCGGAAAAGCGATGCGAGCAGTATCATTTGATGGACAAGCGGCTCAGTTGATGGGGGTTAATGTGAATTCTACTGTTGCCATAACCTTTTTTATCGGTTCTGCACTGGCTGCGGCCGCTGGTTTGCTTTATGGTATTTATTTCAACACCGTTCAGCCTTTGATGGGCCTGATGCCAGGTTTGAAGGCGTTTATTGCTGCAGTTCTCGGCGGCATCGGCAGTATACCCGGGGCTATGCTAGGAGGGATACTGTTGGGGATGACTGAATCACTGGTCGCCGGATTTGGCGGTTCGATGTACCGTGATGCTGTCGCCTTTATCATTTTGATTCTGGTGCTGTTGATTCGACCTACTGGGCTGCTTGGTAAAGGCGTTCAAGAGAAAGTGTAGGTGGATGAATTGAAGAAGTATTTTTCAACACTAATTATTTGTCTGGTTCTGGCAGTGTTTTTTGTTGCTGTTCAATTAGGGATCAATAGTGGGGCTATCTCCTGGTATTGGATGACAAACCTCTATCTGGTGGGCATTAATATCATTCTGGCCGCCAGTTTAAACCTGATCAATGGCTTTACAGGGGAATTTTCCCTGGGGCATGCCGGTTTTATGGCTGTAGGTGCCTATTCCAGCGCTATTATTACAGCAAACCTGGGCCTCCCCTTTCCTCTGGCTGTTATCGTAGGCATGCTAGCCGCAGCTTTAGCAGGATTGCTGGTAGGATTGCCTACTTTGAGGTTGCGGGGTGACTACCTGGCTATTGCCACTCTGGGCTTTGGAGAGATCGTCCGGGTGGTTTTGATGAACATCGATTATGTGGGAGGCGCCTCTGGTCTGACTGATATTCCTGCTATGGTAAACTGGCCTATTATCTTTTTCAGTGTTGTGTTGTCACTGCTGCTGATCAGGAACTTTATCTGTTCCTCACATGGCCGTGCCTGTTTAGCTGTGCGGGAAAATGACCTGGCTGCCGAGATGATGGGTGTCAATATTACCTATTATAAAGTGCTGGCTTTTGTGATCGGTGCTGCTTTAGCAGGACTGGCTGGAGTCCTCTATGCTCACTATTACACAGTTCTTCAGCCTAGAGAGTTTAGCTTTATGCTCACCTTTAATGTATTGGTAATGGTCATGGTGGGTGGACTGGGAAGTTTGACCGGTTCTGTGGTGGGTGCTGTAATCATCACCATAGCATCTGCCTTCCTACAGGCGATCCCAGAACTGCGTATGGTTATTTATGCAGCGCTATTGATCATTTCTGCTGTCTTCCGTCCCCAGGGCTTGTTGGGGGAAAAAGAGGTCAGCTTAAATATCCTGCAGAAGTTGGGGGGTGTCTTGAGTGGCCCTGTTAGAAGTAAACAAGCTCACTAAAGCCTTTGGGGGACTTGTGGCCCTCAACAACTTTGTTCTGAAAATGGAAAAAGGAGAACTCGTCGGACTGATCGGCCCCAATGGTGCAGGGAAGACAACAGTTTTCAACCTGTTGACAGGTCTCTATCAGCCTACAAGTGGAAATATTGTGTTTGAAGGCAGAGATCTCAGGGGCAAGCATCCCCATCAGATCACCAAATTGGGAATCGCCCGCACCTTTCAGAATATTAGGTTGTTCGGCAATCTGTCGGTTTTGGATAATGTAAAGATTGCCCACCAGGTGGTCACCAATTATGGGTTAATTCCTGCTTTTTTCCGGATACCACCCTTTAACCGCCGGGAGGCTGAGATTGAAGAGTCTGCTTTAAAGCTGTTGGAGATCTTTGATCTGAAAAAACATGCTTATGAGAAGGCAAAAAATTTGCCCTATGGGGAGCAGCGCCGCCTGGAGATAACCAGGGCCTTGGCAACCAAACCGAAACTCCTGCTGCTTGATGAACCTGCTGCCGGCATGAACCCCCAGGAGACCCATGATCTTCTGGAGTTGATCAAGTGGATCCGGGATGAGTTTGATCTGACTATTATTTTGATCGAGCATGATATGTCTCTGGTGATGAGTCTCTGTGAACGGGTGCTGGTTTTAGACTATGGTTCTTTGATCGCGGAAGGAACACCCCAGGAAATTCAGCAGAACCCCCGGGTTATTGAAGCCTATCTGGGAGATGAGGAGGTGGCAGCATGGGAAGAGTAGAACCCTTGTTGAATCTGGAAGATGTCAATGTTCATTATGGAGCAATCTGGGCCTTAAAAGGGATCAACCTGACCGTAGGTGAAGGGGAGATCGTCAGTTTGATCGGGGCTAATGGGGCCGGCAAAAGCACCACACTGAGAGCCATCTCCGGGATAGTTAAGACCTCTTCAGGCAGGATCATGTATCAGGGCGAAGATATCACCAAAACCCCGGCCCATGATATTGTCAAAAAGGGAATAGCCCAGGTGCCTGAAGGGCGCCGTATCTTTGCTAACCTAACAGTTATGGAAAACCTGGAACTGGGCGCCTATATCAGAAAGGATACTAAGGGGATCAAGCAGGATATGGAGAGTGTGCTGGACCGTTTCCCCCGGCTGCGGGAGCGCATCGGCCAGATTGCCGGGACTTTAAGTGGTGGAGAGCAGCAGATGCTGGCCATTGGGCGTGCCCTGATGACCCGGCCCAAGCTGATGCTCTTAGATGAGCCTTCTATGGGGCTGGCGCCCCTTTTGGTTAAAGAGATCTTCTCCATTATTCAGGAAATCAATAAGGATGGGACAACCATACTTTTGGTAGAACAAAACGCCCGTATGGCCCTTCAGATCGCCCACAGGGCCTATGTATTGGAAACCGGGAGAATTGTACTTGAGGGATCGGCACAGGAATTGGCAAAACAGGAAGATGTGAAAAAAGCATATTTAGGCGGTTAAAATTGATAAAATTTATATGCAGGCTTATATGTAAGCTGGAACAACTAATGGATATACAGGGATTTCATTTCAATGTATAATTAAGTTGAAAAGGGGGCGGTATTGATGCGTGTGCGGGATAAAATGACTCGCAATCCTGTAACTATTACACCGCAGACCACCATAGCTGATGCTCTGGCCTTGATGAGAGAAGGGAATTTCCGGCGGCTGCCGGTGTTGGACAAAGGGAAATTGGTTGGGATAGTGACTGACCGGGATCTCAGTGAGGTTTCTCCCTCCCCTGCTACATCACTGAGTGTTTTTGAATTGAATTACCTTTTGTCCCGTACTAAGATCGGGACCATCATTAAAAAGCAGCAAGTAATCTCCATTTCACCTGATGCCTATTTGGAAGAGGCAGCTTTGATCATGCGGGATCACGAAATCGGTGCGATCCCGGTGGTGGAAGAGGGCAAACTGGTTGGTATCATCACAGAAAGCAATATTTTTGATGCCTTTATAGAAATGATGGGGCTCAGAGATCCGGGAACCAGGCTGGAACTGGAACTGGAAGACAAACCCGGAATGCTGGTTAAGGTTTCTGAAATCGTTTGGAAAAACGGCGGCGATATCTCACATCTGGCGGTGTTCCATCATCAATCAGGCAAGGCCCATCTTGTGCTGCAGCTGAGAAACAAGGATGTTGATACTGTTGTTAATACACTGAGAGAAAATGGAATAACCGTCCGTTCCGCCGCCTGGAAGGGCTATGCTTGATCTTTTTTTTGAGTAAAGTGATGCTGCTCCGCTTCCCTACTGAGCAGTAATATGTTTCACAAGGAACTTTTGGGAAAGTAATGTAATGTAAAATGGGCAGAATTTAATGGTGAAGTCCTGAACTGGACAAGAATTTTTGGCTGTGTTAAAATACTAATCCTGTGGGGGCGGTTTGTGCCTGGTGGTGCGCCTGGACTTCAAATCCAGTGGAAGGCATGGTCGACATGTCTTCGGTGGGTTCGATTCCCACACGCTCCCGCCAAATAAATTAGCGCGCGACCAATTATAATCATGGTTCGCGTGTTTTCTATTTTTTTATGCAAAAATGCCTGAAAAGTTACAAAAATGTCCAATTAGCTCCCCGAAACTCTCCTGAATTCCAGCGCCATAGTCTGGCTTCCTCTGCCTTTACTGTTGGTCTTTATCTTTGCTCAACCACCGTGATTGTATCCTGCTCTTAACCATTCTGTGTGAAATCCGTTTGCGGGAATAAGGACCCTTTCTCCCCTTATCTCATTCACCTTGATAAAAAACCTGCTCTTGCTAACACTACCGATTAGAGATTAGGCAATTGATAGTGGCCGGAGATTTTAATGAATTTGAATTCGGATGTTTTTTACTAAAATAACAGGTGTATTTCTTTGCATTTTATAGTAAAATAGAAATGAAATATATAAAGGAGTGAGTAAATAAAGATGGCTGAAGAGATTAAATCCGACCGCCTTTACGAAATACTGAAAAAAAGAATCGTTGAGTTAGAATATAGTCCCGGACAGGTTCTCAATGAGGCTGATATAGCCAATGAGTTTGGTGTAAGCAGAACACCTGTGAGGAAAGCCTTTGAGCAGTTGAAAAATGCCAAACTAATGGACATCATACCCAGATATGGGGCACAGGTGGCACCGATAGATTTTAAATACATGAAATCCTTATTTGAGGTGGACCGGGAACTGGAGGGCTTTGCAGCGAGATTAGCGGCAGAAAGGATAACCGAAGAAAAGCTCAAGATCCTTGATGATATTATCGAAAGGATAAGGAACTATGATATTGAAACAGAATATAAGAAAGTGATTATTGAAGATAGTTTGTTCCATGAGACGATCTTTGCCAGCTGTGGTAATCCGTGCTTAGTGGAGATCCTTTATGATCTGCATATGCACACAGAGAGGCTATGGTTTTATGTGCAAAAGGATATCACAGATGTTAATCTTTTCCTGGATACATTGCCGCAGATCGTTCAGGCATTAAAGGAAAAAGATGCAGACAAAGCAGAAAAGGAAACAAAAAGGCATATTGATGTGTTTGTTGAGAGGATCAGGCAGGAGCTGTTGTAAAAGCTCCTTTTCATTTCCTTTGTTGCAGCTTCTTTTCTTCTATCTCTTCTATTAGTTCTACTATGACAATCCTGGCCATACAAAACATTTAGTTATTATAAATTTTAAATAGTTTTATTGATATTTTTTAAAAATACACAAGGAGTTTTAAAAATAGTGTTGAAAATATCATAATAATACGTATATAATTTTACTGAAATGCTATATGTTTATTAGTGCTGTCGTTCGCAATTTGCCGGTGAAACGCATAATAGGGTAATTGCAGTCCAGGTTAATAGTTAAGATACTAAGCGGATTTAATATTTGATTTGAAAGGAGGAGCTAACTTGTCTGAACTTTATGACATCATCATCGTAGGCGGCGGCCCGGCAGGACTAGCAGCAGGTATTTATGGTTCCCGTTCCCGCCTGAAGACAGTTATTTTGCAAAAAGGAAGTCCAGGTGGGCAGGCAGCCACCACTGAGGAATTGGAAAACTACCCCGGCTTTCCCAGGGGGACAAAAGGGCCTGAATTGATGAAAGCCATGGCTGATCATGCAATAAGTTTTGGCACAGAAATTCTGAATGAAGAGGTAGTTGACCTGGACCTTGATGGGGAAATAAAGGTTGTCAAAACCAGAAGCGGTAAAGAGTATCAAAGTAAGATAGTGATCCTCGCTCCCGGGGCTTCGCCTAGGACACTGAACATCAAAGGTGAGCAGGAATTCCGGGGTAAAGGTGTTTCCTATTGTGCCACCTGTGATGCAGACTTTTTTGAAGATCTAGATGTTGTTGTAGTGGGCAATGGTGATGCAGCAATAGAGGAGGCCATTTACCTTACCAAGTTTGCTGAAACAGTAACCATCATTGTTATTCATGATGAAGGGATTCTTGACTGCAATAAGGTCAGTGCGGAGAAGGCCTTTGCCAACCCAAAAATTAAATGGGTTTGGAATTCGGTGCTGGAAGAGATCCAAGGCGATGGGATTGTGGAAAGGGTTTTGATTAAAAACATCAAAACCGGAGAGATCAGCGAACTGGAAACCAACGGTGTCTTCTTCTTTGTGGGAACAGTCCCCAATACAGAGTTTTTAAAGGGTAAGGTTAAACTCGATGACAGAGGGTACATTATAACTAACGACAAGATGGAGACCTCTGTTCCTGGTGTCTATGCAGCAGGTGATGCCAGGGTCAAATACCTCAGGCAGGTGATCACAGCTGCCAGTGATGGAGCCATCGCAGCCTTTGCCGCAGAAAAATACTTAGCAGAAGAGGAAACATTTAAAGAACAGGTATTAAAGGCAGAGAAACCGGTTATGGTTGCCTTTTGGTCTCCCCAGGTGGAGGAGAGCATCGCGGCGATAGCAAAACTGGAAAGTATTGCAGGGAAATTTGGAGAATCGGTGAAGCTGGTAAAGGTGGACACCTATCGCAACCAGAGGGTGGCTAGCAGATACGGGATCAAAGAGATACCCAGTTTGCTTTTGTTCAATAGAGGAGAAGCGATAGCAAAAATTGCCGGCAGTCTGAATGAGGAAATGATTGTGCCCTATCTCAACGCCCTTATCACGACAGAGTAACAAGGAGGTGAACAAAATGATCGAAGTAGATAAGACAAATTTTGAAGATGAGGTCTTGAAAGCAGAAGGCTTGGTAGTAGTAGACTTTTGGAGCCCTAAGTGTGAACCCTGTAAAGAACTGATGCCCCATGTGGCCAAACTGGCGGAAAAATACCAGGGTAAAGCAAAATTCTGCAAGCTTGATACAGCAGCCAACAGGAGATTAGCCATCAGCCAAAAGGTACTGGGCTTGCCGACAATCGCTTTTTACAAAAATGGTGAAAAAGTTGCTGAATTAACCCAGGAAGTTACTGTGGAAGATGTAGAAGCAAAACTAAATGAATTGGTTTAAAATACAAAAACACTGCAATAAAAGATAAATTTATATATATCAAAAAAGAAAGGAGTAGTCCACATGCTGAAGGGCAAAAAGGTTGCTATTCTTGGCGACCGGGATGGCATTCCAGGCCCTGCCATCGAAGAGTGTGTCAAAGCAGCTGGGGCAGAGGTAGTCTTTTCGACTACCGAATGCTTCGTTTGAACAGCTGCTGGGGCAATGGACCTGGAAAACCAAGCCCGGATCAAAGACCTGTGTGACAAGTACGGCAATGAAGATTTAATTGTTGTTCTCGGAGGAGCAGAGCCAGAGGCCTCTGGGCTTGCTGCCGAAACTGTAGCAACAGGTGATCCGACCTTCGCAGGTCCATTATCAGGAGTCTCGTTGGGACTCAAGGCTTATCACATCTTTGAATTAAAGGATGAAATCCCTGCTGATGTTTATGAGGAACAGGTCGGTATGATGGAAATGGTGCTCGATGTTGATGAGATAGTTAATGAAGTTAAAACATATAGGCAATAAACTGTTAACCCATTACCCCCAATTTTTTTGTTGCTTTTTTGCTGTGGTATGACTATAATACAAAAAAAATATATGTTAAAACCAGTGAAGGAGAAAAGTAGGCTAGGCCCAGTTCCTCAGGGAGGGGGTGTCACCGACTGTAAGCATCCCTGGAATATGGCTAGTTGAAGTTCTCTCCGGAGGTGTCTGCTGAACCCGCGTCAGCGGCAAGTAGGTTCGAACGTTTTCTCCCGACGTTACACGGGAGGGGGTATCGGAATGAATTCCTGTACTCCTTAAGGAGTGGGCGCGTTCTTTAACGTGCCAATCAGGGTGGTAACGCGGAAAGCATCAGCTTCTCGTCCCTAAGGGAGGAGAAGCTTTTTTGTTAACAGAGCTTTACCATCCAGCGGAATCATTCCCGTACCTTGATGAATGAGTGGGCCTGATGGCCAAAAAGGGTGGTACCGCGAAAAGCCCCGCCGCTTTCGTCCCTTTTCGAGAGCGGCGGGTTTTTATTTAGCTGGTAAGAAGGGGGTATTGAGCATGGTAGTTGTGATGAAGTTAACAGCAAAACCTGAGGAAATAGCTGCGGTTAAGCAGAGATTGGAGCAGGCCGGTTTTCAGGCGCATTTTATTCACGGAGTGAAGCGCTTGGTGATCGGTGCGGTAGGTGATAAGAGGGTGATCAACTCTTTGGGGTTAGAGGCTTTGCCTGGGGTGGAAAAGGTAGTACCGATTA
>DULM01000218.1 GCA_012840405.1 Syntrophomonadaceae bacterium
GACCGATCAGGGGGACAGGTTGGGTGATCGGGCCGCTCACCGGGATCACCGGGGCTGTCACCTGGCACGAGTTTCCCCGCGTTATCTAACCTCATTGCTTGTTTATCATAATTATGATAATATTTTGCTAAACTAATTGAGGGGTGAAGCTTATGCCGCATATTAGGCCTGTTTCAGATTTAAGAAATAATTTTGCCGAAATATCAAGGATTGTTCATGAGACCGGAGAACCGGTTTTTTTAACCAAAAACGGTTATGGAGATATGGTTGTGATGAGCATTGAAGCTTATGAGCGCCATCAGTTTGAAAGTGAAGTATATCTTAAATTAAAGGAAGCTGAATTGGAAGCCAAATTATCTGGCAAGAGATTTTCTCAAAAAGAAGTTTTTGATGAGTTGCGAGCAAAACTTTCGGGCAGGTTGAAAGAGGATGAAGTATAAAATAAAATACCTGCCTTTGGCTAGAAAGGATTTAACTGATATTGTAACTTATATTGCGGACCATTTGAAAGCACCAAAAGCAGCGATGGATTTACTAAATGAATTGGAAAAATCTATATCGAGGCTTGAACATTATCCTTATTCGTGCAAGGTGTATCAGCCAATCAAAGGGTTGGAGCATGAATATAGGCTGTTACCAGTTAAAAATTACGCTGTTTTCTATGTTGTTAAAGAACAAGTTGTTGAGATTCACCGGATTGTATATGCTAAAATGGATTTAACAAAGATTGGTAAATAATGTTATAGTGAAGTAATGCCAGCTTTGAATTTAGGTGCTGCTGGCTGCCGCCGCATATTGCGCCTGCCATAAGCAGTTGTTATATTAATACTAAAGCACAGGGGGCAGGAGAATTACATGCATTACCTAACAATCGATGATGCTGCGGCATGGGCCTCTCGCTTCACCAAGAAAAAGGTCACACCGTCGAACATCAACTACCTTATCCAATACGGAAGGATCAAAAGGCACTCGCTAGCAGGCACTACAGTCGTATCTCAAGAAGAGCTGAAGCGGTATTATACAAACTACAGTAACACTTTGCAGAGCAAATTCACAGAAAAATTAGGGGAAGATATTAATTGGCGCCTGGCTTTTCACAATGTCAAAGAAAAGGAAACCACCAAACATGTCCACAGGCTGCACCCTTATAAGGGGAAGTTTATCCCCCAGCTGGTGGAATACTTTTTGGACCAGCATACAGATGACTTCAAAAAAAAGGTGTTTTTCCAACCGGGAGATATTGTTCTCGACCCCTTCTGTGGGTCAGGGACAACACTGGTGCAGGCAAACGAATTGGGGATTCACTCTATCGGTATCGATGTATCTGTTTTTAATTGTCTGATAGCAGAGGCAAAACTGGCAAAGTATGATCTGCGTTCAGTTGCAGAGTGGGCAAAACGGATAGAACAGGCGATTGCAAGGCAGTCGGCTCTGTTAAAAGTGGATGAATTTGATTCCAGGCAGAATGAATTGATATCTGCCTTGAACAAAAAGTATTTTCCTTCCCCGGACTATAAATACAATCTCAGACAAGGACATATAGATGAGAAAAAATATGTTTCCGCAGTGATGGCAGAGGCAAATGAGCAATATGAGAAGCTTCTTCAAGAATACGACTTCCAGGTCCATGGAGAGGCCACACCATCCAGTTTTTTGAACACCTGGTTTGCTAAAAATGTTTTGAATGAGGCTCTGGCAGCCCAAAAGGTCCTCAAGGATATAGCATCTGAGGAAGAAAAGAAACTGTTTATGTTGATCCTCTCCCGAACCCTTCGCTCCTGTAGGACTACACCCCACTATGAACTGGAGCGGTTGAATACTCCTGTTTCAGGCCCCTATTACTGCTACAAGCATATGAAGATCTGCCGCCCTGTTCTGTCAATGTTGAGTATGTACAGGCGCTATGCAAAGGACACCATCAAAAGGCTGCAAGAGTTTGATGAATTGAGAACTGACAGCTTGTTTTCCGTTCTAGCAGGTGATGCACGAAATATCGATATATTTTCAGAAGTCAGCAAGCATAATGATAAATTTTCCCAACTCCTCAAAGGCAACAAGATCCGGGGGATTTTCACATCACCGCCCTACCTGGGGCAGCTCAATTATCATGAGCAGCACCGGTATGCCTACGAGTTTTTCGGCTTGAAAAGCCACGAAAACCTGGAGATTGGAATAGCGGATCAGGGTAAAGGCCTACAGGCGCAAAAAGATTATATTGAAGGAATCAGCGAAGTCTTGCTCAACTGCGGCAGGTTTTTAGCAGATGACTGCCATATTTTTATTGTGGCCAATGACACATATGGCCTTTATCCCGAAATAGCCGCTCGTGCCGGCCTCACCATTGTCCAAGAATTCAAACGCCCTGTCCTGAACAGAACATCAAGGGACAGAAAAGCATATGGAGAAACAATATTTCATATGAGGAAACGGCACACCCCATGACCGGTCGGAAGCAAGGAAGCAAAAAGAACGTCCCCATGCTTCCCCATGCTTCCCATGCCCTTGAGACTCATACCCTCGACAACTCATCTAGGAACGCCGGCCTTCTTTTATTTTCGTTACAAAGTTTCTGTTTAATATCCAAGGCCTGTTGTTTCCCGCCTAATTTTTTCAGTTTCCGAATAAGGGCGCATACCCGTCGATAATGTGATCTTTTGTGTGCCAATAAGGTCTCCTACTCAATATATTGAACAAACAGGGTATAAACTTCTTCCTTGAATTCGGGAAGAAGGTATGTGTAAAAATCATCTACTGCCGGTGGATTCCCTTTAACATACTCAAGAAGCTTTTGTTTTTCCCCTTCCTCTATGAGAATGCGGGTATACACATCTTTATTGATTCTCTTCTGTTCCTCTAACAAACAAATAATCCTGGGGTAAACAGAGAGCCACTCTTTTGAATCATAGGTGCTTTTCAATTCCTGATAATACTCAAAACTGCCATCCAAAATAAGCTCCACTGCAATTTTCCGCTGTTCATCAAGCTTCCCGGAAAGCTTATAAGCTTTGTAGCGGTATTTTTTCCACTGCCTTACCAACCCGCCTTTGTCTTTATCCATCTCTTCTCCGTCAAGTGCAAGCATTATCACTGCGTCATAGTCCTTTTTCTTCAGAGCGCTTTCTATTGCCATTTCCCTGAAATCGGAGTAGTGAAGATTCTGCTCAAGAAACTCTTGCGCCTTTTTATGCCCGTCAATATTTTTAATCATGTGGTACCTTATTAAGTTAACTCTTTCTTCAAAGTAGTTGCTGCCCCATGGACTTTTCCTTTTGTTTTTGAGCATTGAATCCAAATGCTTCTCCAGTTTATTGCCTAAAATCGGAGTTTCCACGAGCTCCGCACAACTGCCGAGAAGAGCCAGTCTCCAGCTAGTCCAACCTTCATATCGTCTATCAGATGCTTCTTCTAGCAGCTTATTGAAAATGTTTTCTTTATCAGCCGAGCTTAATTCTTCATCAATAGCAATTTCACAAATAAAATCAAGGCTCTCTTCAATTACTCCTCCGATTACACCGCCAGAATCGTCAGCATAATGAAGCAAATCCACCATCTCATGCAGCACACAAAGGGTCAGGTCTAAGGCATGCAGGGATTTGTTCTTTTCTAAAGCCGTGCGGGCCTGCTCCAACACCAAATAAGCGCCATCAACGGCGTCAAAGGTATTGTCATAGTTCACAAACCCATCACAATCCGAGTTCTTATTGATATAGGCACGAATAAGCTCGATAGAGTTCCTTATCTCATCCTCATCATTTCCCTCGTCAAACATCAACTCTATGCGCTGCTTGATCTCTTCGTACTCTGATGCAATATCCAAAAGAAATTCAACCAGTTCATCTTTAGTTCTCTCAGAAAGTATTTTTTTAAGATCAGGTTTTTTCTTCGGTGCCGGAAACCTGCGAACTGCTCCTGAATCTGCTCTATTTTCTGCTCTATTTTGAGAAAGAAGGCTGTTTTCACCGGGTATAATATTTTTCATATCCTGTAAAGCAAAAAATACTGCTACCTGGTGCTTGCAATATTTACCCATAACATAAGGGCAATCGCATAAGGTGTCTACTATATTCGTCTCATCATCCAATTCAACTTCCACAGTGTACAGCTCAGAGCCTTTGACTTTTGCTTCATATACATTGCTTTCTTTTTCTTCCACTGATATGACACGGTCATTTTCGTAATAGTCATAACCTCTTTCAAGTATCATTTCATCGATATGTATTTCAAAGTCGTTGAGGTTCATCATATCAATCCCCATTAATTTGTTTTATCCCACTCGGTGCTAGGCTTGCTTTATTGTCTTATTTAAATCAACAAATCACCTATTCAGGCTTCTACATTCTCTGACAAAAAGATTTTGATATAAGCACTATATTTAATGTAACTGTATAAAACTCCTTCTTATTTCTCAATTGGCGCCCGGCTGAGCAGTGGGACAGTCCCCGCGCGCGATCAGAGGGACAGGGTGACACGACCCCCGTCCCCTTGGCACGCCCTCATTCCCCTGACTCATCCCCGTGACTCACTGTTCTCCCGACTCACAAAACACACCCGCGTCATACCGCTCGAGATGAATGAGTCAAAGTCACTGTCCCCTTGACTCACCAATCACCGGAACAGCCACCTGTTCACTACCCTCTACAGCGGAATGAGTCAAAGTCACCGTCCCCCTGACTCACCAAGTCACCGTCCCCCTGACTCACTGACTCACCCTCACCAAAATTGAAAACATGCCAAGAAGGAACCGGTCCATAACTTAAGGAATATTAAAAGGGGAGAGAGGAGGTTGTCCATGGAGACGATTCTTGATGTGAAGGGGCTGACCAAAAGTTTCGGAAATAAGAAGGCGGTTGACAATATAAGTTTAAGTGTAACCCGAGGCGAGGTTATGGGGCTGCTCGGGCCGAACGGGGCTGGTAAGACTACGGCTATTCGCATGATCATGGGTATTATGGCACCTGATGCCGGTGAGATCAGTTTTAATTTTGGCGATGGACCCCAACCGC
>DULM01000111.1 GCA_012840405.1 Syntrophomonadaceae bacterium
CTTTTTATAAAATGTGTTTATAAGTTTTTCCACGGTTTATCGTGGAAAACCTTCTAAATTTTGATCAGTATTATGCAAAAAAATCTTAGTGTTTTCGCTTTGAAGAAGCATATACACGCCTTCAATTGATTTCTTTTTTATTAGAAAGGCAGCCTGGACAGAGGCCTTTAAAATATACATTTTTGTCATTGATCTTGAAGTTGCTCAATTCTTCTGGGATCAAAGAATCTATATCAACGGGAAAATCAAATATTGTCCCACAGGATTCACATTTAAAATGTCCATGGTCTTCAGTATCGATGTCGAACCTGCATTCTTTATCTTCGATCGAAATTACCTTAACTAAACCTGCTTCTGCTAAAATGCGCAAGGTGTTATAAACTGTTGTTTTTGATAGGGTAGGTATATCCTTTTGAAGTTCAGTATAGATCTGGTCTACTGTTGGATGGCAGCGATTTTGGGCAAGATACTCTAAAACCTTCAATCTTTGATGTGATAGGCCGATATTTTTTGTCTTTAACTCCTGCCTTAAATCTTCAAATGTAGGATCCATCAACTCACCGCCTTTCCACTGTAATTATTCCCATTATATAATAAATACAGAGTTGTAATCATTACAACACTATTATATTCCTTTTAAATGCAAAAATCAATATCTTCCGCTATTTTTTCTATTATGGCACTGAATAATATCCTGTGATTAATATGGTAATAGTGCCTCTCCCATCTCTCCCCTTGAAATATACACCAATAATTATTATAATTTGTTATTAGCAGCAATCACAGAGTAGTGCTAACGGCTTATTACTGTTTCTGATCAAGCTGATTAATAATTAATATTAATGACTGAAAATATTTTCATTTAGCCATTAGGGCACAAAAACATTTCCTATTAGGAAGTGTTTTTTATATGCAATTTATTTGCAAAAAGTGTTTTTCAAAAGTTATTTTCAGATGCAAACTATTCAAATAAACACGATCGGGGGAATAAGGATATAAATTCTTTTTAAATAACTCCATATTCAAAACAACTTAATAATATTTCAAAGGAGGTATCTTTTATGTCTAAGATTAACATTGCAATTGCAGGTGTAGGTAACTGTGCCAGCGCCCTGTTGCAGGGAATCGAGATGTATAAGATATCTCCTGAAAACTCAATAGGGCTGCTAAGCTACAACCTCGGCGGTTACACACCTGCTGATGTTAATGTAGTTGCTGCCTTTGATGTGGACAAGCGTAAAGTAGGCAAGAGCCTCAAAGAGGCAGTGTTTGCCAAACCCAACTGCACTAAAGTCTTCTATGATAAACTCCCCGATTATCCCGTAAAAGTAGAGATGGGACCGGTTCTAGACGGCATATCAGAACATATGGCTGATTATGACGAAGACAAGACTTTCATCGTTGCTGATCAGGAGCCTTGCGATGTAGCAAAAGTTTTAAAAGAAAGTGGAGCTGAAATCCTTATTAACTATTTACCTGTAGGATCAGAGAAGGCCGCAAGGTTTTATGCTGAAGCATGCCTAGAGGCAAATGTGGGTTTTATCAATGCTATGCCGGTTTTTATCGCTTCAGACGAAGTTTGGGCTAAGAGGTTCCAGGAAAAAAACATCCCAATTATAGGCGACGATGTTAAAAGCCAAGTAGGTGCAACTATTGTTCACCGCACTCTGACTAAGCTCTTTGAAAACCGTGGCGTCGTCCTAGACCGCACTTACCAATTGAATGTCGGCGGAAACACCGACTTTTTGAACATGCTCAACCGCAACAGGCTTAAATCAAAGAAAAAATCCAAAACTCAGTCAGTACAGGCTGAACTGAAGGAACCCTTGGCCAGTGATAATATACATGTTGGCCCCAGCGATTATGTCCCTTGGCTGAACGATAATAAAATCTGCTTTATCCGAATGGAAGGAAGGGGCTTTGGAAACGTCCCTCTGACCTTGGATATTAAGCTTTCCGTAGAGGATGCGCCAAACAGTGGTGGCGTAATGATAGATGCCATTAGGTGCATGAAACTGGCGCTGGATCGTAAAATTGGCGGTCCGCTGTACTCTATCTCAGCCTTTGCCATGAAGTCCCCGCCAATTCAGTACACAGATACTGAAGCTAAAAAAATGGTAGAAGAATTTATTGAAGGCAGGAAGGAACGGTAATGAGGGCTGTCTTATTGGCTGCTGGAGAAGGCAAGAGGCTGTGGTCTCACTTCAAGAGGCCAAAGCCTCTTGTGCCATTGTTAGGTCTTCCCCTTATTGAACGCAATATCTTAATCCTACGGGAATGCGGAATAAAAGACTTTGTAATTGTCACAGGCTGTTATGTTGATGAAATTCGAGGCCATTTAGGAAACGGGGAAAGGCTTGGAGTAAAAATTAAATATTTGCACAACGCTGATTGGAAGCTGGGCAACGGGTCATCGGCCTATGCCTTCCACAAGGAATATCAGCAAGATGAAAAATTCATCTTAATGATGTCCGACCACATTTTTGCATTAGATTTAATCAAATCTTTTATCGTTAGGGCGAAGGATATCAAAGAAGATGAACTGCTGCTTGCTGCTGACAGGCGCTTAGAAGAAGTTTATGACCTTGAGGAGTGCACCAAGATAAAGCATAAGGGAAACCTTGCTGTCGAGCTGGGAAAGGGCCTGCAGGATTTCAATGCAGTAGATTGCGGCCTTTTTATAGGTACCGGTGGATTATTAGAGGCCCTCTCCAAGTCCATCGCTGGGGGAGCCTATGCCCTCACCGATGCAGTAAATCTGATGGCCAAAGATGGAAAGGTCAAGCTACATTTTATTGAACACTTTTGGATTGATGTGGATGATTATAAAAGCTATAAACAAGCTGAGAGGCTTCTCCTGAAGTCACTAGTACCTCCCAAAGACGGCATCGTTTCACGGCTTATCAACCGCAAGGTATCCTTAAGGATAACAAAACTTCTGGCTCCAACAGGGATAACTCCGAACCAAATTACATTTATATCATTTTTAACCGCAGCGGCTTCAGCAGTTTCCTTTGCTCTAGCAAGCCCTATTGTGGGGGGACTGCTGGCTCAATTCACTTCTATGCTGGATGGGGTTGACGGTGAAATCGCCCGGTTGAAATTTTTAAAGAGCAAATACGGGGAGATGTTCGACTCCATACTTGATCGCTATGGGGATTTTCTGATTATAGTTGGAATGGCCTATTCATGGTATTCCACCACAGGCCAGGTTGCGGCTCTGTTAGTAGGAGCAGCCGCCCTTATGGGAGCCCCTATGTCTATGCTCTTTAAAGAAAAATACCGCAACGTTTTCGAGCAGCCGTTCATTTCTGAAGTTCATGATGGCATCATGCGCTATTTTGCCGCAAACCGCGATGTCAGGTTATTTATTATTATGCTGGGGGGTATTTTTAATCTATTGCCGGCAACCCTAATCCTGCTTGCGGTGATCACTCACCTACAGACTTTTTACCGCTTATACAATGTCCGCAAGTTATCTCAGTAAATATAATCACCAAAAATTATAACGGGGTAGCTTGCCGGCGGGTAAAAACGTGATTGCGCAACTTGTATTCTTTCAGGATTTCTAAGGCTTCGTCTATGCAGTCCCCCAGGTCTTCAAGAGAATGAGCATCAGAACCAACTGTGAAAATTTTAATACCTGCCTTCACCGCCAAATCCAGTACCTCCCTTGTGGGATGAAATTCCTTGAGCCCTCTACGGCGGCTGGAGGTGTTAACTTCCAGCCCCATTCCCCTCCGGGCCATTTCCGAAAAAACTGGCTCTACAGCACCCCGGTGAATGGTGAATATTTCGCGGCCATAAATCCTTGACCCATACCGAAGGTAAAGGTCTATATGGGCAATACTATCAAAAAACCCTGTTTTAACTGCTTCTAGCAGTGTAGTGAAATAGTCTGTGCGCAATTCTGATAAGCTTTTGTTTTGAAAGTAACGGGGGCTTTCCTTCATAGAGGATATCGCAATATGGTCAAGGCAGTGAATAGTTCCCATCACATAGTCAAATGGATAATTGTTGATCATTTTTTCAA
>DULM01000112.1 GCA_012840405.1 Syntrophomonadaceae bacterium
GGAGGTATAGCAGGCTATCTCCTGAGCAGTGCAATCGGTTTTGCCACCGCGATCTGGGTGGCTGTACTCCAAATCATAGCCATCAGGGAAAGTCAGCAGATCTCCACAGGAGGAGCCATTGTCACCTTTATTATTCCAGGTATACTGCTGTTACTTGTCCTCGTCTTTTTCATTCTCCTGATAACAGCTCTTATTTTGATGGCGGCTTAAGAATTGACAACTTCAGGCAATAAACCGTATAATGATGCATAACATCAGTATTTGGGGAAAGGAGTATATTGATACCATGAACCAGCGTCGTTTTCCTGTTGACTACCAGTTACAAGCAAGAATGTTCCTGACAATGTTCCTGCTAGCTGCAGTTTATCTCCTTTTCGCCATGGTCCTTTGGTATATAGGTGTGGATACCACATTTATTATACTCATTGTCGGTGCTATGCTCCTGGCCCAGTATTACTTTTCCGATAAACTGGTATTGGCCAGCACCGGGGCTAAAGAGGTTTCGCCAGCTAAGGAACCTGAACTTCACGCTATGGTAGAACGCCTCTCTATGCTGGCTGGTATACCTAAACCCCGGGTGGCTATCATGCCTACCCGTATACCCAATGCCTTTGCCACAGGTAGAAACCCTAGGAATGCAGTTGTGGCTGTTACCCAAGGGCTGATGCAACTACTGTCACCCCAGGAGGTTGAGGCTGTACTGGCACATGAAATCAGCCACATCAAAAACAGGGATGTGGCAGTGATGACCATAGCCAGCTTTTTTGCAACAGTGGCCTCTTTTATAGTACAGAATTTCTTCTTTTTCGGCGGTGTCGGCCGGGACCGGGAGGAGCGTGGTTCATACGTACTGATTTACCTGGTTTCCCTATTGGTTTATGTGATCAGCTTCTTCCTGATCAGGGCCATATCCCGCTACAGGGAGTATTCAGCTGACCGGGGAGCAGCCTTTTTAACCGGGTCCCCAGGATTGCTGCGTGATGCCTTGATCAAAATCAGCGGAACAATGAAGTATGTACCTGCACGGGATCTGAGGCAGGCGGAGGGGATGAATGCCTTTTTCATTATTCCCGCTCTAAAGGGAGATGCCCTGGCAGAGCTCTTTTCCACCCACCCCTCTTTAGAACGGCGCCTGGCATATCTCCGTGAGCTGGAACGGCAGATGAGAGGTTAAAATGGGGCTTTTTGATGCTATTTTTCGCAGAAATGTTCCACCTAAAGCAAAACTTGATCCCTTTTTTGCACTGTCTACAGCGATTATTTCTTTTACTGAATTGGGATGGACACCAGCAGGTAAGTGCGGATTGGTGATCAAACCTGCAACTAGCTTATATTTCCAAAAAGCAGCTGAAGAACTGCGTGAACTCCTTCAACTAACCATCAGTGAAACAAAATCAAAACTCTCTATGCAAAATGATGAATACGGCTACACATGGCTTCTCTTTGCTGATCAGGACTGGGATGATCTGGTACAGTTGGCACACCTATCTGCAGAGACCCTCAAAGAAAATGGCTATGATACCCAACTGCTGGCAGCTGTCTTCCCCTTTTTACAGGAAAAGTTGAATGAACAACTCTACCTGATCTACTACTACAAACGGGGTAGCTTTTACCCCTTCATCCCTACCGATAATAATAGGAAACAGCGCAACCACTCTCTGGAACAGCGGGTGTTTACTATGCTGGAGAGGGAATTGCCCTGGGAGAAGGATACAAGCTTTTGGTATCCTCTCTGGGGGTGTCCGGTGTAACGGTTGTAGGTTTAGCAGCAGTTATGCTGCTACAGGAAGGTACAAGTTATATGTATTTATATGGATTATAATGGTAATAATAGGGCCAAAAGATCAGCACGAGAACAAAAAAGTGTTTGACTGGCAACAAGGTATGAAAGAATCAGTTAAAGGAGGATAACTATTGGGACTGTTAGCGCGCATTTCCACTGTTTTTAAGTCGAAAATCAACAAAATGGTTGACCGGATGGAAAATCCCCAGGAGACACTGGATTATTCCTATGAAAAGCAGCTTGAACTGCTGCAGAATGTGAGAAGGAACATCACCAATGTGGTCACAGCCAAAAAAAGGCTTGAACTGCAGACCGTTAGGCTGAAGAATGACCTGAACAAGATCGATGAACAGGCAAAAGAGGCTCTGCGTCAAGGACGTGAAGACCTAGCCCGGATGGCACTGGAGCGCAAGGTAGCCATTGAGCAGCAACTCCAAGGCTTAGAACAGCAGGTAAACAACCTTCAGCAGGAACAAGATAAATTGTACCAGGTGGAGAACCGCCTGCGGGCTAAAGTAGAAGCCTTCCGCACCAAAAAGGAGGTCATCAAAGCCCAGTATTCAGCATCTGAGGCACAGGTAAGGATCGGTGAAGCCTTAACCGGGCTCTCAGAAGAACTGGCAGATGTGAATCTGGCTATCGAACGGGCTGAACATAAAACAGAGGAGATGCAGGCCCGTGCAGCAGCAATCGATGAAATGATCGCCTCAGGAATACTGGACGATACTTTCGGAGAAAAGGACATTGTGAAAGCAGAATTAAAGAAGATGCAGGCTGCTGGGCGTGTTGATGATGAACTGGAGCGTTTGAAAAAAGAGGTGAGTGAGCAATGATTATCAGAGTACTTACACTGGGACAGTATAAACTGGAGGGCAGCAGCCTGGCTGAACTGGATGCTATGGATGATTCCCTGTTGGATGCCATCACTGCCGGAGATGAAGCCCAATTTGCCAAATGCCTGCAGGATGTGGTCCGCTTTGTAGAAAGCAGTGGGACAAAAGTTCCCGATGATGAACTGGTGGAATCTGATCTGATCATACCTGCACCAGATACCAGCCTGGAAGAGGCACGTGAACTATTCGCTGCTTATCCCAGAGAACTGACCTAACAAACATTTTTCAGTGATTTCGATATAATACTTAACAAAAACCGCTGGACAGAACAGCGGTTTTTTTAACAACAGCACAATTCCATAAGGCACCTTCAGTACAGGGAGGTGATCTGTATTGCTAAAAGAAAAATGCGCAATCTAGGCCATGTAGCCAAATACACCTTTGAGGATATTCTGGGAAACAGCAATAAAATAAAAGATGCCATAGAAAAAGCCTATCGCTTCGGGGCTGTTGATGCCACAGTTCTCATTTACGGGGAAACCGGGGTAGGAAAGGAATTTTTCGCCCATGCCATTCATAATGTAAGCCCCCGCAGAGAGGGCCCATTTATTACAGTCAACTGTGCAGCAATACCTGATAATCTTTTGGAGAGTGAATTATTCGGTTATGCAGAAGGAGCTTTTACCGGAGCAAAAAAAGGGGGCAAAAGAGGTTACTTTGAGATGGCTGATGGGGGTACCATTTTCCTTGATGAGATCAGTGAGATGTCTGACAAACTGCAGACCAAACTGCTGCGCGTGCTCCAGGAGCGTGAAGTCATGCGGCTGGGAGATGACCGGTTGATCACTGTGGATGTGCGGGTGATTGCCGCAACCAACAGCGACTTGAGAAAATTAGTTAAAGAAAAACTCTTTAGAGCTGATCTTTTTTACAGAATCAATGTGCTATCACTGGTGGTCCCTCCCCTCAGAGAACGGCGTGAAGACATCCCTTTCCTCCTGGAATACTTTCTGAACATCTTCTGTAAAAAGTACAATAAAAACATTAAAGGGATCGAACCGGAAGGAATTGAGCTTTTCTATCAATACGACTGGCCCGGCAACACCAGAGAGTTGCAGAATATTATGGAGCGGTTGGTAATCCTGACTGACGGCAACTACATATCAGCAGACCTCGTCTCAGAATCACTTTTGATTTCCTCACCGGATTACATATCAGTTTCTCCCTCCCCATCATCCCAACCTGAAAACATTGATGAGCAAGAACTGACACTGAAAACCGACATCGATAGTAAAACCGCAATTTTAAAGGCCTTAGCAACTGCAGGTGGTAACAAAAAAAAGGCTGCTCAGCTACTGGGAATCAGCCGCACTACACTCTGGAGGCGATTGAAAAAATACAATATTTTGTAAAAATATAATGACTATCCTGGTTTGCTATCTTCCTTACATCCCTCTGCCAGTGATCTGTATACACTACAGTCTGCTGGTAATACTAGTCCAAAGAATATAAAACAGTCACTGCATCAGATGAAACCTATTGGAACTGAGTGAAACTATTATGCAACTATTTATGAAACTATTTAAGTCGTATAACCCTCTAACCCTTATGAATACTTCCTGGCACAACCCTTGCAA
>DULM01000254.1 GCA_012840405.1 Syntrophomonadaceae bacterium
CTCCTAATCAGTGCTGATTTTGTCTATCATGTCTTTAATGACATTTGTTGTCGCATCAGCAAGTTGACTAACAGCAACGGCAACCACTAAAACAAAAAGCGCAATCCATAGCGCATATTCGATAAATGCGCTTCCCTTTTCGCTGATTAGTATTTTGAAAAGTCGTGTCATGTTATCACCCCTAAAAAAAAGTAAGGCAGCGTTGCGCTGCCTATAAAAGTGTTCGTATATAAACATATAATTTTGGTCGAACCGTGACCGGTATAGTTGCTGTTACGCCTTCATATGTAATCGTTAATACTGCATCTCCTTTGGATCTACCGCGTACTGTCTTCTCTCCGTTTTGTCCGATAATTACCTCAGCTACATCTTGATTACTGGATATACAATCCGCTTCTTTGGTTATATCCCCACAAGGGTGGCCTGCACACATAGCTGTTATGCTTAATCTCTTACTACCGCCAACTCTGATATTTACCGGATGAGAGATTATGGAATCAAATATGTTGTTGACTGAAACGGTTTTTTTAGTTATGTTTCCTGCTCTATCATGGACTTCAAAAGTATAGCTTCCGTTGTCCCTGACAATATATTCGGCTGTCGAATTGGAGGTCGTACTTCCATTCGGCAGTTTTATTTCTTTTATTCCGCTTCTGTCATCTGTAGCAGTTACTGTTAAAGTTACTTCTTTTGTTAGGTTAGTTTTATTTGGAACAACATTTAGCATCGGGTTAACCTTGTCAATTAGAACCTTCACGATCCTTTCATAAACAATTCCCCTGCTATCTAAAACGGTATACTTATATTCGCCTTCTTCTGTTAATATATCCCTATAAGAAGATTGACCGGTTATTTCTTCACCTGTCGGTAACGTTATTTTTTCTATCTGCAAATCATCTTTGTCAAGCAATTGATATTCTACATCTGTCCATTTTATAGTATAAGCTCTTTCAAAACTAGGAATATTTAAATATAACCAGGGTCGGAAATTTGAATGATAATTACCTGGCACAGTATAGATGACATCAAAATGTTTTTTACCGTTTTCCTGGAGATCTTTCAAGGAATATCTTTCTGGACTTATCCATGTCATTGAGATAAAAAAATTACCTTGACTTTTACCAATAAAATTATAGGAAAATCCGGCTGTCGCAGTTACGCTTTCGACTGGTTTATCCGCATTAACAAGTTCAACATTTCCGGTAATTTTTATCCTCTTACCTGCATAGGAAGTGTAATTAGTCCATATAGGAGCGTAAAATTCTTTACGGTTTTGAATCATTTCAGTTGCTTTATAGCCTACATCACTTGTCACATTTATATCTACCGTAACATCCTTATTTGTCCAACCGTCAGCAGACGGTTTGATCGCTACCGTTGCAGGTATATTTATATTTCCAACAGGAACTACATAATGTTTATAGTTATTGTGTATGTCCCAAGCCGTAAAAAGAAAGTTCCCGTTTTGGGTAACCGTATATTGAAATTCTGTTTTTGTATCATTTGGATTTAACCGTCTGCCATCAGGAAGAATTATTCCTTCTATAACAGACTCATCCTCTACCTTTAAAGAAAGAACAAATTCATCGTTTTGCCTTTCGTAAAGCTCGTTTTCATTATCAAGTATAAAATTTGGTGATATCGTATCGCTACTTTTATCCTTAGCTGTATATATAGGATTAGTTCTATCAATATACGGTTCATTTGAAAAATTTATATATTCGGAATGAGCTAATGCGGGATCCCCCGGAGCGTCATAAGCTTTTAAGCTAATAGCTTTTTCGGCTAATAACATAGGATAACCATCTTGTATATTGATAACTCTCCATTCTATTGGTTCACCTAGGTGACGACCGAAAATAACTATTTCGCCAATAGATAGATCTTTTGCAAGCTTACCGTTTGGAAATAACCAATTAGGCTTTAGATTTATAACCGGTACTACTCCTAACGGAACGCAAAGTCCACCGCCAGCTGTATAAGCTGTTATTCCGTCTTTCCCAACTCTGGCTATACCATCTCCGTTAACACTATTAGAGACTGCGTTTATCCAGTAACCAACATTTTCGTTGTAATAACTATACTTTTCCCTGGCAGCATCTGTTAATTTCTTCTCTAAAGCATATCCTCTTTTTTGAACAAAAGAATATAATTCATATATATTCAATAAATATACTTTATCTTTGACTTTTTGATACGAATATTTATCCCAATTTTCTAACAGACCTGGAGTACTGAAGATAAGTGATTCGTGAGGAACGTAAATCCAAGGGGTGTTTCCGGATCCTCCATCTTTAACCGAAGCATCGCATTGAGCGATATATACTCTATGTTCGGTCACCGCTATAGCATTTTGCTCTTCTGGAGTAAATTCACTCAAAAAACCGGGTTCATCATCGTAAGCATTATTGCCCAATCTTTCCTTTGACGGACTGTTGCAAGTGTAATTTACCTTTTCCTCTGAACTATTCAGCCACTCTCTTAAATTTGATGACTGCCAGTAGTTTCTGCCATGATCGGGTTGACGTATATACCCATCTAGTACAATGTTATTGGCCTCAGCATTTTCTAAAAACAGAAAAGGCATACATGTAACTAAAAAAAGCATTATTAACAAAATACTTATAACTTTTTTTATTATAACCACCCCCTGTCTCAAAAAAATAGACAGTATTTCTGCTGTCTACAATGATTCTGGCTATCTTCAAAGCGTATTTTTGATATACCTAGATTAGTATTTTGAAAAGTCGTGTCATGTTGTCACCCCTAAAAAAAGAAAAGGCAGCGCAACGCTGCCTTACATAAGCCTTCTGATGTAAATATATAACTTTGGATCAACTTCAATTTTCACTGTAGCGGTTTTATCATCATATTCTGCAGTGATTGTTACTGATCCTACATTCAATCCTTTAACAAGGCCGGTATCGCTTACTGTTGCAATAGAAGGGTCGCTTGATTCGTAATTAGCTTCGTTGGTTACATTTTTTATTGTTCCGTCAGACATTATCGC
>DULM01000255.1 GCA_012840405.1 Syntrophomonadaceae bacterium
GACGCTGGAGAAAGCATAGACCGTGTTGCTCTTTTGGCTGGCCATGAAAGCCTTGATACTACAGCAAGGTATACAAGGCCGACACAGATGGATCTTCAGGAAGCAGTTGAAAAGTTGGCATGGGAATAAAGCTCTCCCTGGGCGTAGTTTAAAAACTGCGCTTTTTTTGATCCGGAACAAAAAGTCTCTCACAAAAATATACTGGATCAATCAGGGAGGGGATATTCCATGAAGGGAATTGATGCTAAGAAACTGGAGATACCTGATGAGGTTTTTGACCGGGGAGTTCGCATACTCATGGATATCGTTATGCGTGAGGAGGAGGAACGCAGAAAAGAGAAACTTTCCAAACTGCATGAAAAATTGTCTGTTTCTGCGAAATAACAAATAGCTGAAAGGAGGTGTTCAAAGCCCGTCAAGGGCTTTTTGATTATGTCCGATGATCTAATCCCTGCACACATTGCCGGACGGAGACTAACTGTACTGCATGACCCAAAAGAAACCATATCGCAGGAATTCATAAACATAGGGGGCTACATTAGGGTATCAACCCCAAAAGAAGCCCAGGCATCCAGCATTGAGTATCAAAAGGATTTACTCAAACAGTGGGCAGAGGTCAATAAATACAACCTGGTCAAAGTATATACTGATATAAAATCAGGAGAGTACAAATATCTCCGCAACGAATTGAACGAAATGCTCAACGACATAAAGAAGGGCAAAATAAAAGGTGTAGTTGCCAAAGAAATTTCCCGGACAAGCAGGGATGTGATGGATATACTTGAACTTAAAAGAGAAATAGCCAGCTGTGGCGGTTTTTTTATATCTATAAAAGAAAACTATGACAGCCGCACGGATGATGATGAGTTTCTTTTGATACTTCATGCTGCCCTGGCCCAAAAGGAGAGGAAACAAACAGCTGGGCGGGTAAAACTGACCCAGATAATGAAGGCCAAAGAGGGCAAAACCAACTCTCCGAATCCTGCCTATGGCTATATGTTAAGTGAGGATGGACAGCACTATGTAAAAAACCCGGAAACATATCCTATCCTTCGATTTATCATAGAGAAGTATATAGAAGGCTGGGGACAGCAGAAACTTGCAAAGTATTTAAACAGCAAAGGCATACCTGGCCCTCGGGGGAAAAAGTGGCACTCTAATAGTATCAAAACCATAGTGAGCAACCCAGTGTATCTAGGTATCACGATGTATAATATCACAACAACCGTCAGAACTGCTGATGGCAAAAGAAAGCTTGTTGTTCGTCCACGGGAAGAATGGATCATAAGAGAAAACACCCATGAACCTCTAATAACTCAGGAAGAATGGGACAAGATGCAGCACATAGCTGAACAGCGCAGGAGAAAATACGATCATGAATGGACATGCGAAAAGAAATACCTGGGATCTGCTGTCCTGCGGTGTGCCGAATGTGGAGGCAAAGTCTACGGTATGAGAATAAATAAAAAGAAGTTAGGCGTAAAGAATCGGAGCGGGTATTACTATCGCTATTTTTGTAACGGGAAAAACGGTAAGTGTCCGCCTCCTATGAAGTCTTGGCGCATGGAAGAAGTAGACAAAATGATCGTTGATCTGGTAAAAGAATTATTCAGCGACGAAGACCGACTGATGGACTCAATAAAGAAGCAGTTGAGTTTCCGTGAAACAAGGAATATAGAGATACTTAAAAAGCGCGCTGACATCGTAAAGAGAATTGAACATATAAACAAAGCCATGAAAAAACAGCAGATAGCCTATGAGGAAGATGTCATTACCTTAAAGGAGTATAGGGAAAGGATATCTGAACTGAGGGCCGAACAGCAGGATCTAAATGAAACCTTAGCGGAACTTGACAGCGAACTGACTTCAATAGATTCAGTTGTGGAAAGGTTCAATAAAATGTATAACTACATAAAAGAGAAAATTAATTCCTTTGAGGATATGCCGCTGGAAGAACAGTCGTTTTTTATTGAAAGTGTGTTTGAGAAAATCTATCTTACAAGGGATTATGAGTTTGAGAAGATTGAATTTAAGCTCTAATTTTTTTATAAAAAATTAGAAGTTTGGCCCGCCGAACTGGGTTAGCAGATATCTAGCCATGGGCAGGTCCTTTTTATTTACACGAACAGGATACTGTAGTTTCTTTTCGTAAAGCCACATGGATATCCCCCCTAATACTCAATTTCCCAGGGCCAGGGTTCATCGATCCAATTCCAAGTGCTGACCGGTCCTGAGTGGCCGAAGTTAATCAGTGGCCCATAGCGTGCTTCATAGTTCTTTTTGGCCTTTGCAAGGTGTGTTGCCAGGTTATTAAAAGTTGATAAGGCTTTATCATCATCGGGATGGGTATCCAGGTATAAGTTGAGTTCTACCAGTGCAAACTCAAGCTCCTGAAGTTCCC
>DULM01000233.1 GCA_012840405.1 Syntrophomonadaceae bacterium
CAGCCAGGGCTCTGCCAAAGGCTTCCCAGAAGAGATCCACAGCTGGAGGAAGGAGCTCCTCTTGGCTGCCATCCTCATTAATCCAGCAGCGGCCATCATTTAAGGGAACCACCTCTCCGATCACTGCAGCTTCAATTCCTTCTTTACTTAAATCTTGTATAATAGCCTCAGCTTTGGCCGGTTCACAGGCAATGACCAGTGTGCCTTCACTAATGATTTCAAAGGGTTTCAGCTCGAAGTGCCCACAGACAGCTTGTATATCTTGGGGAACAGGCACCAGCTTTCGTTCTACCCGCAGCCCCACTCTTGAGGCTTCAGCAACCTCCCAGAGCCCCCGGGCCAGCCCTCCTTCTGTGGCATCATGCATGGCGTGTACACCACCGGCAGCCATGGCTATCTCCGCATCACGGACCACGGTCATCTCCCAGAACCTGTGCCTTGCTCTCTCTAACAGTTCCTTGGATAGCCCTGCTGCCAGCAGTTCATCACCAAACTCCTGAGCCAGGATCCCTGCCGCCTCTATAGCTGCCCCTTTGGTGATGATCAGAAGATCGCCTTCTTTTGCTCCAGCAGGGGTGACATAATCTCTCCCTATCCCCCATACTGTGATACCGCCAATGGTAGGTATGTTGACCGCATCATAAAATCCCGTGTGGCCTCCCACGATGGAGATTCCAAGTTCTTTTGCATTTTCGCTGATGCTCTTTACCAAGCGGCCGATGTAGTCCTCACCGGTTCCGGGTGGCAGCAGAAGTGAATAGGTCATGAACTGGGGTTTGATGCCCATCACAGCCACATCACTGGCCCCAATATGTACAGTGATCCAGCCGAAGTCTTCAGGTGAGGTTGTGAGGCCAGGAAAGATAGGGTCTTCAGCAATAGCCATGTACTGCTCCCCTAGCCTAACTATACCGGCATCAACTCCCATCCTGGGCCCAACTATTACCTCAGCAGCTGCTGCCCCGGTATGGGGAAGGATTGCTTTTGTAAAAAAACCATCATTTACTTTACCGATCATCTGATCTCCCTCCGTTTTTTTATCTCGGTTTAGATGCATAGATTGTCGCTTACAACTCAGCAGAAGAACTCAGAAGCTTCCGCCAAGCGGGGTTTAGCTCAATACATAGCAACTTAAAACAGATGATAATCTAGAACACCTGCCATAGCATAAATGCGATAAAAGTGATTGGTAGGCCCTACTCCATGCCCGATGTCTTGAGCTTGCTCGATCGCTCCAGTGATGTAGTCTTTTGCTCTTTTCACTGCTTCATAGACATCATAGCCTCTAGCCAGATAGGCAGCGATAGCAGATGAAAAGGTGCACCCTGTGCCATGGGTATTTTTGGTATGAATCCGATTCTCCTTGAGGTGATAAAACCTTCCCCTGGCATAGAGGACATCAACAGGGTCTCCATCTAAGTGTCCACCTTTGATCACAACATTTTTGGCTCCCAGAGCACAGATCTCTAAGGCGGCTTTCTCCATCTGCTCAATATCTGTTATCTTCTCCCCGGTGATCGCTTCAGCCTCAGGAATATTCGGGGTGACCACATCTGCCAGGGGCAAAAGCACATTTATAAGCTCTTCCTTTGCCTCAGGCCTCAACAGGTGGCAACCGCTCTTGGAAACCATCACCGGGTCGATTACCACATGGGGAGGCTGCCAACGGCTCAAGGTTTCCCCGATAACATCGATTATTTCCCTGCTCGCTACCATCCCTACTTTTACTGCATCAATACGGATATCCTCAAATAAGCAGTTAATCTGATCTTCGATGATCTCTCTATCCAGCTCCCTTACACTTTTCACTCCCATGGTGTTTTGCGCAGTAACTGCAGTAATAACGCTCATACCATAGGTACCCAGAGCACTAAAGGTCTTTAGATCTGCCTGGATTCCCGCACCCCCGCTGGAATCTGAACCGGCAATAGTAAGCAAAATTTTCATTTGACTCCTCCTCGTTTCGCGAACTGGAGGGAGACATGTACTGTTGTCAGCTTTTAGAAATAAACAGGCACTCCACAGCAAAAGGAGTGCCTTTATACAATCAGATAGACCGCTCCCTCCGCTGGTATTACCCAGATCAGGTTCAAAGGGTTGGCATCAAAGATGCCTCTCAGCCTTTCGGCACCCCCGCTA
>DULM01000113.1 GCA_012840405.1 Syntrophomonadaceae bacterium
GCTTCTCTATCAGGCATAAAGATGTGGTCCATGGCCACCCGGGAAAATTCATAAAACATACAGGAATCCCAGAACCGCTGCCGCTCACCCTTCTGCAGGGTCAGGTCCACATAGTCCTTTACACCAAAGCAGTAACAGGTAGGACATACACTGGTACAGGAACCGCAGGCCAGGCACTCTTCTGTGACTTCCTGCCAGACGGGATGATCATAGTTTTGATGGAGCAGAACGCCAAGATTATCTGCATCAATACGCCTGGTGATCTGCTGCTGTGCAGCCCTTAAACTCCTGTTCCTGGCGATATAGTCTTCATTGCTAGCTGCACTGAGCCCTTTGACCATCTCTCTGCCTTTGTCACTGCCCACCTCTACAAAATATTTATCCCCCAAATCGGTGAGGCAGAGGTCAAAGCCTATATCAGCAGAAGGTCCAGAATTAAAGGAAGCACAGTAACCATAAGTACATGGTGAAACACAGTTCAGGGCGACAATGGCAGTGTTTTCACGGCGCGCTTTGTAATAAGCGTCCGGATAAGTCTCTAAAAATATCTTGTCAAGGCTTAACAGACCGTTCAGGTCACAAGCGTGCACTCCGAAAAGGACGCGTTTCCCTACTTTTTCCGGGGCTTTCCCCTCAACAACACCTTCAAACTCAAAAAGAACTTCCCCTGGCATATGGATAAACTTTTTGGCCGGAGGCAGAATAGTAGTATCATAATCAAGGCGTAGGTCTTTTACATCATCAATGGACGCAAAAATATATTCCTCCCCTTTGGCAACCGGCCCCAACACCTCATTATCTTTCTTTAATGCGGCCACAAAGTTACCCAATTCTGCTTTTGGGAGTATAAAAGCTTCCACTGGCTTAATACACCTCCTACAAATATACAGATTTAATTAAAAATAAAAAACAACAAACTATCTATGCAATCGCCACCCCCTTTGGCTTTATAAATCTAATCAACATTGTATCGTTTTAAGATTACTTCTACATTTACGGGTTATTTCCTGCTATAAAATTTGTTTTTTCCCATGAAAAAAGGGTCAAAAACCCACTCAGTGACCGATTTGCAGCCAAAATAACGGCAAAAAAATAACAAAATCGCGTTATTGTAACGCGATTTTGTTGAAACATGATGAAAAAAGGGGAAATAGGACAAGTAAAACAACAAGAGAAGAGATTAATTGAGCATCAATTTTGCTCCCGCAGCCAGCAGAACAATCCCTAATAGTTTCTCCCAGGTAAAGGGAATGGCGCGTAGGCCGAACAGGCCAAAATGATCGATAATCAGGGCTGCTGAAACCTGACCCACAATGATTACAGTAGTGGCTACGGCAACACCCAATTTAGAGATGCTGGCCATCACAGTATAGAGGATCACAATGGAGAGTATACCACCCAGGTAGGCAAACCAGGGAGCATTCCCCAGCCGGCTCAAATTGCCGTGCCCCAGGCCCAGGCACAGCATCACAAACAGTGTAGCTGTGCCGATAACATGCACAACAAAATTCGCCTCCATCAAGCCAATTACTTTACTTAATACCGTATTAAAGGAACCCTGCAGTGCCATAGAAATACCAGCAACCGCAGCACTCAGGAGAGGGAGGAAAGCAAATTTCATAATAAACTCCTTCCATGATTAGTTGTCCAACTGAACCAGTTGTTAAAGTGATGCCATTTCTAAAATTATTCCATAAAGGAGATCGGCCTCACTTACCACAAGGGTACTGGCTTCCAGATAGCGCAAAATCGCCCAGAGAATAGAAACCCCAGCAACAATAATATCTGCCCGTTCAGGCTGTAGACCAGGGACCATTTTTCGTTCCTCATTATTCTTTGCAGCGAGAAAAAACATTATTCTCTCCACATCATCCTTGGTCAGAGTATAACCATGGACTAATTGAGGATCATACACCTCCAGCTCCTGACAAACCGCAGCTATAGTTGTAATCGTTCCCCCTACTCCGATCAAAAAGGGATCAGGCAAGAGCTTAATTTCATCTAACACATCTTTCATCGGAAGGAGTAGTTCTGAAAGGAGGCGGGGTTGCTCGGTCAAGCGAACAGCACCAAGGGGTATGCTGTGGCAGCACAGTTTATCGAGGCTCCCTTTATGAGGGAGATAGGTAAACTCAGTGCTCCCACCACCGATATCGATGATTATTCCTATTCCTTGAGGAGAAACGGAATGGCAGGCACCCAAGTAATTGAGACGGGCTTCTTCGGCCCCGCTGATGATCTGTATATCCATCCCAGTGCTCCTGTAGGCCTGATCAAGAAAAAAAGCCGCATTTGCTGCTTCACGCACAGCACTGGTAGCGACTACTCGATAGCGATCAACCTTAAATTGTTTGATTAATTGAAGGTATTCTTGCAGAGCATTGATGGTCCGCTCCATGGGACCCTTTCCAAGAATTCCTTTACTTGTCATCCCTTCCCCAATTCTGCTGGTTCTTAAGGCGGTAAAAACCGGTTTAATGCGTCCTCCCCGGATATCAGCAATCAATAAACGGCATGAATTGGTTCCGATGTCCATCGCAGCCAGCCGGCCAGTCAAATTAAATCACACCCCGTCTAGTCACCGATTACAGCATTTTCATCAGGGATCTGGACCCTGCCAGGTACAGCGTCACGAATCGGTACCTCACCAGGCTTAACCAACCCCAACTCCTCCCGTGCCCGTTCTTCAACATAGGCATCACTGGAGTAGTAATCGATCTGTTTTATTATTTCTTTTCTTTTCGCTAATAACTCCTGTTCCTGGAGTTGGTAATTTTTTAAATCACTTTTTAATTTCCAAATCTTAAGTTGAACAGGGAGCAGAAGCAGACATACTCCGCAAAAAATCAAGGCTAAACAGATGAAACGCCGCTTCCATACCGCCTTTTTTTGCCTGCTGTTGAAATCTTTATTCTTTTTCCAACTCATCTAATAACTAACCCTCCTCGTCATGCTCAGCTCCGAATAAACCAAGGTTTGTGGGGATCACAATAACCACCTCATAGCCCTTGCTGCGTGCCCGGCTCAAAAGGGTTGCCACTGTAGCAGTATTAACACCCAACCTCTTGGCGATCTCCTCATTGCCCAGGCCTGTTTCTTTGAGAACTACTGCTTGTTTTTCTCGAAAACTGAGTTTTTCCGCTCCGCGAATTTCTATATGCATGAGGCCCCACCGTGCTGGCTAATCAATTTATCCACAAATTGTGGACAAATTGTGGATAATATTATTACATATTTCTATCCCCATGATAAAATCCCTTCTCGGGCCATAAAAAAAAATTTTGTGGCTAACTGATAGCCACAGTCCTTATTTTTTATCAACAGCTCACTGTTTATATCTCCAAATAATAATTTGAACAAACCCTGATCAGCGGATGAAGAGAAGGGTTATCACCAACAAATCCACAAAGATTTGCTGCTTCAAAAGAGGGTTTTCCACATTGCCAACAAGGGGGGACTACCCCTTTTTCCTCCATTCCCAGATGCGGCGCCTGATCAAACGCCAGCAATAGGAGAAGGGGAGAAAGGTGAGGCGAAAAAGCCCGCAGACAAACTGCATGGCAAAATTTAACACCCAAACAATCAAACGGAAGGGAAAAAGAATAATCTGAGTGCAGATGATTAGGAATTTTAGCAGCAGGCGAAAGAAGCGCCCGATCTGAAGAAAACAAAAGTAGAGCGGCTCTCTCACATAAGGGCTGACAAATTTGAGATAAGCCACCATGCCGACAGGCAGGAAGAGGATGGGTAAAAAGCGCATCACTCCTCCTGTGATCTGGAAAAAGACATAAAAATCTATACCTGCACAAATGACCCAGAACAAAAGGTCACTGAGCTGTGTGAATAGATACCCCAGCCTTATATGCCTGCGCAGTAAGCGGTAGCAGTCAAAAAGAAGGCCATTACCTGCTCCTAACCCGGTGACGATCAGAATCAGCAAAAACTCCTCTGCCACCGTCTGTGTCATTTGATCAGACGTTGAAGGATGCTTTTGCCTTTAGCTTTGATTTTTTTGCCCCGTTGCTCACTGAACTCCAGGGAGGTGATCAGACCCTCGACGATCAATTCCCCTGAAGTCAAGTCCAGATGGGTGATATGCATCCCATCCCCCTTGAGAATCAGGTTGCCAATCCCTGTTTCCAGGACAATCTCCTGTTCATCAAAGCTGACCACCTGCTGAACCCCGGTTGTCCTGAACCTTTCTCTATTAGTCAAAGTCAGTTCTTGGTTCTGCTGCGACAATAGGGGTCCCTCCTTTCATACATTCCTCTTCAATAATATGTAATGAAAGGAGCAATTAGACCCCCTATCTTTCTGTCTCTTGGGAGCACAGCTGTTCATAGAGCATTTTCCCTAGACCAGCTATATCCTGCTTTGCTAACAGCAGGGCATATTGCTGATCTAAAAGATCTGTATAGAAGCTGCTCTGGGATGATTGGTTCTCCCCACTGAAATTGATCGACCTGCGGGCACTTTTTAGCAGTTCCATCCAGAAAAATGCCTCAAACTCCTGGCATGCCTCTTTGAGCCGGAGATCCTGCTTTGCTGCTGATCCACCAGCAGTATTTGTTATCTGACCGATCCCTAGATACATTAAATCAACCCCCCATGATTTCCCTTTCTCTTACCGGCGGAGGTTGTTGATAATGGAGAGCATCTCATCTGAGGCCTGAACAGCCTTGGAGTTGAGCTCATAGGTGCGCTGAGCGGTGATCAGCCTGATCATCTCATCCACAACCCGAACATTGGACCCTTCCAGAGAATACTGATTTACTGTAACCCCTGCATTGGAGATTCTTGCTTCTCCCGAAGCCGGGCTGCTGCGGTATAGATTGCGCCCTACCTTCTCCAGGCCAGCCGGGTTGTCAAATTGAGCTATAACCAGGCGCCCCACAAAAACCTCATTTCCCTCAGCATCCAGGTAGCTGATCCTGCCATCCTGAGAAATGGTTATGTTTTCTGCCCCAGGGAGTTGCTGCCCTCCTTCCAGCTCAACCCTATAACCATCTGAGGTAACCAGGTTGCCTGCAGCATCCAGCTTAAAGCTTCCATCACGGGTATAATATATTTCCCCCCCTGGCCCCCTGACAACGAAAAAGCCAGGGCCTGAAAGGGACAGATCCAGCGGGTTTTCGGTCTTTTCAATATTTCCCTGCTCAAAAATCGTATAGGAGGCAGCAGGGCAGACACCCAAACCCACATCAAGCCCTACCGCATCATAGGCTGTGGGACGGTGGATGGGAAGATAGATCAGGTCTTGAAACTCAGCCCTTACCCTTTTATAAGCGGTTGTATTAATATTGGCCAGGTTATTGGAGATGGTGTCGATGTGAAACTGCTGAGCACTCATTCCTGCAGCAGCAGTGTAAAGGGAGATCATCAACAGAATCGCCTCCTTTGATTTTAGAAAGCCCGGCGCCTCGGTCGGTCAGCACCGGAGGAGGCCCTGACAAGCAGTCCGCCTCCTTGAACTCTTTTATACCTGTCCCACTTCAATGGCTTTTCCCAGGGTGCTGTCTGTGGCTTGGATAACCCTCTGATTTGCCTCATAGAGCCGCATAGCAGCCATCATGGACACCATTTCAGTGAGAGGATCAACATTGGAAGCCTCCAGATAGCCCTGTCTTACCTCACAGTCCGGGGGATCCCCAACTGCTATCTCTCCTCTGTATAAAGAATTACCCATTTTCTCCAGGGCTTGTACATCAGGGATCTCCACCAAAGCCAGGCGTTCCACAACCCATCCCTGGTTGTTTACCGCCCCGGTCAACAGTCCGTTGCCGTTCACCTGGAAATCAGCAGGAAGGTAAATCTCCACCAACTGTCCATTGCTTAGCCCCAGAACAGCACAGCCTGATGTTGTGACCAGACGGCGGTTCCCATCTAAGGTGAAGCTCCCCTGACGGGTACAGCACAATTCCCCCTCTGGAGTGCGAACAACAAAAAAAGCATTGGCATTTCCCAGCAGTGCTAAATCAAAAGGGTTGCCTGTATCCCGCAAGGATCCCGGCCGGTAAGAGGTTGAGATCTCATCCACAATACTCCCAGTAGTCAAACTGCCGATGTTCCTCTTCGGCGCCCTCCCTAAACGGGAAATGAGCATCTCAGGAAAGGTACGAAAGGACACCATGTCTCTTTTGTATCCAGGGGTGTCCACATTAGCCAGGTTGTTGGCAATAATATCTACCCGTACCTGCTGTGCCATCATGCCCGCAGCAGCACTGTAAAGGCCCCGTACCACTTTTACACCCCCTTTCCTGCTCATTTTGTATATTAACTTTATACTACTCTGTTACGGGGAATCCTGCTAATATGGTAAAAAATTTCACACCATAGTCCTAGGGGTTATACTGATCAATTTCTTTGATGATCAGCTATTTTAGTGTACTAAAGCCGGCCGTCCTGTCCCTGTAGGACATGCAGCATATCCAGAGCCATCCCTGTTCCTTTGGCCACACAGGAAATAGGATCCTCTGCCACATGCACAGCCAATCCTGTTTTTTCACTGATCAGCAGATCAAGACCATGCAGAAGGGCTCCTCCACCGGTCATCACAATCCCCCGGTCAATTATATCCGCAGCCAACTCAGGTGGTGTCTGCTCCAATACCTCTTTTACTGTATCGACTATCTGGAATACCGGCTCCTGAAGGGCCAGAGCAGCCTCATCTGTAGTGACCTCGATGGTCTTGGGAAGGCCTGTTACAAGATCACGGCCGCGAATCTGCATACTGGCTCCAGCTTCTTTGGCTTTGGGGTAGGCGGTTCCAATTCCGATCTTCAGTTCTTCTGCAGTGCATTCTCCAATCATCAGGTTGTACACCTTGCGCACATGCCTGATTATTGCTTCGTCAAAATCATTTCCTGCTACCCTGATGGATCTGGTACAAACAACCCCGCCCAGGCTTAAAACAGCTACATCTGTAGTGCCTCCACCCACATCTACTACCATATTGCCCCTGGCTTCATCGATCCGAATCCCGGCTCCCAGGGCAGCTGCAACCGGTTCTTCGATAAGATATGCTTGACCAGCCCCTGCCTGGATGACGGCCTGTTTGACTGCTCGCTGCTCTATACTGGTAGCGCCAGAGGGTATGCACACCATCACCCGGGGACGAAAAAGAAAGCGCTGTCGTACCGCCTTGCGAATAAAGTAGCGTAGCATATATTCTGTAACATTATAATCAGCGATAACTCCCTCCCTCAGCGGGCGCACTGCTACTATATTGCCGGGGGTGCGCCCCAGCATATGCCGTGCCTCATCCCCAACAGCGATCATTTCTCCTCTTCTGGTATCTATAGCAACAACCGTAGGTTCATTGAGCACAATGCCAACACTTTTTAAGTAAACAAGCACAGTTGCTGTTCCCAGGTCAACCCCGATATCTTCTTTCCAAAACATTTAATTTACATCCCTTTCGGAATTGGATTAGTTATCATATTTTGGTTGATATTAGAACTTTTGTTATCATTTCGACGAAAATCCGGTTTAACCTGCTATTGTTATCAATTTTTCCAATAATATTTTATTCTCCCCGGTACTTTCTTCTGGTCGCTTCCCCACCACGCAGATGACGCTCAGCCTTATTGCGGTCAAGAATAACCCGCACCTTTTTGGCCAATTGTTCGTTAATTCTAGGCAACCGCTCAGCTAAATCTTTATGAATCGTGCTTTTGCTTACTCCGAAAACTTTGGCTGCCTGCCGAACGGTTGCTGAAGTTTCCAAAATATATTTGCTGACCTTTATGACCCGGCGGCGGATATACTCCTGCACTATGGCTCCCCCCACTCCCCCCATTTTCAGCTATCAGTACAATATATCCAGAGGAAAAAAGAAAAAGACTAAGGGGAGCACCCGGTAACTTGAGGATCAATTTGCATAATTAACAAGTCAGACTTGCTACTTCCTTATTTGGGCAAAGAGGTAGAGGCAGAACAAAAAACTGCCCGGCTGAAACAGCCGGACAGTTTCTTCAGACAAGGGGATCAATCTGGAATTGTTTTCAGCTTGGTCCCTTGATAGTAGTGGCTGAGGATTTGGTCATAGTTTGCACCCCGCTGGGCAAGCCCGTCTGCCCCATACTGACACATCCCGACAGCATGCCCATATCCCCGGGTAGAGAAAAGGACCTTCTCTCCAGTGCAGGACACCTTAAAATCGGTAGAACGCAAGCCCAATCTTTTGCGCAGTTCAACCCCTGAGAAGGTCTGAGAACCTACTTTGACTCTTTTCACCCGACCACTTTCTGTCCGCTCCTGGATCTCAATCAGATCAGAACCAGCAGCAACAGCTATTGATTGATCACTGATCTTCAGCTTTGTAAACAACTCTTGCAAAGATATTTGAGTGTTGACCGGCTTCTGCTTTTCAGGGGCATCATAGCTGCAAGCAGCACTTTTCAAATAAGGCACTTCATGACCCCATACCTCTTTCGCATCCTCAGTGCCCCTCCCTCCACAGCTGGAATGATAGACCGGATCTATTAATTGGCCTTCATAGGTTAATACCTTACCGGCGGTCGACAGTACAGCAGAACTGATCTTTTGATAATGGAGGCGGTAATTCCAGCCCCACCTCTTCCTCATCTCCTCATTGCTGATCCAGGCCTGGCAGTGGGTGGGATCTGCACAAAGATGAGCATCTGGGTGTTGATCATCCTCTTCTTCCCTGACCAAGCGCAGCAGTGAATAGGTGCGCGCTGCCACCGCCTGTGCCTTTAAAGCTTCCTCATGAAAAGAAACCGGCATCTCTGCAGCCACAACACCGATCAAATACTGCTCCAAAGGAAGGGAAATGATCTCCTTCTCTGAAATCTGCAACTTCAACTGCACCCCATCCTCTTTGACCGGTTCTCTGCTTTCCCAACTGCAGCCCCGCACAATAAGAGCGGGAATACCGATCACCACCATGGTCAGCACAACTATCAGATAGCCCAGCCAGCGGTAACGCCCAAATTTTACTGCCATACCCCGCCTATCCTTTCCCTCTGCTTATTATCTCACTTTCCATATTTATGTAATTGAAGTAATGATTAGAACGAAGCTAATCAGAGATTCAGATCTTCTGAAAGATACAGATTAAAAAACACTGCTGCTTTCAGTAAAGTTACGGAAAGCAAATGAATAAGAATAGGGAATAGGTGGTGGTAAAATGAAAAAAAACTTTCATACAGTGCGCGGCTATCAATTGCTTGAGCAAAAGAAAAAGACACTGACACCGGCAATGGAAGATTATCTGGAGATGATCTACCGGTCAAGTCTTAAAGACGGCTATATCCGCATTTCAACCCTTTCCGCTCTGCTCAATGTGCGGGCACCCTCCACAACAAAAATGGTACAAAAATTGACAGCACTTGATCTGCTTCACTATAAAAAATACGGAATCATCTTTCTTACAGAGAGCGGAAAAGAAATAGGCAAATTCTTATTGGAAAGGCACAATACAGTGGAAACCTTTCTAAAATTCCTGGGGGTAGGAGAAAACCTCCTGGTGGAAACAGAGCTAATCGAGCACAATATCAGCCTTCATACTCTGCAACTACTGGATATCTTTAATCAATTCCTGAAAGAAAACCCTTATGTAAAGGAACAATTTGAACAATTCAAAAAGATGCAAACAATCAAAAATACCACCGATTCCAGAACACCCAATTGGAAAAGCCCTGGAATAAAGGATTCCAAAAAGGATTAGAGGTTAGCTGCCTGATCAGTTACCCGGCTGATTTTCGCCCCCAGGGATGTCAATTTGCCCTCCAGCTTTTCGTAACCCCGGTCCAGGTGATAAACCCCCCTTACTTCCGTTCTCCCAGCTGCTATCAAGCCCGCAATCACCAATGCTGCGCCCGCCCTTAAATCGGTAGCTTCAACCTGCGCGGGAATAAGGCTTTCTACCCCGCGTATGCGGGCAGTACGCCCGTCAACACTGATCTGTGCCCCCATCTGCTGCAGGCCCTTTGTATACAAAAACCGGTTTTCGAAAACGGTTTCTGTAATGGTGCTCTCACCAGGCACAACTGACAAAAGGGCGGCAAACTGGGGCTGCAGATCTGTTGGAAAAGAAGGGTAAGGGCCAGTAGTGATCCTGAGAGGACGCATTTCGCGACTAGGCCCTACCAGCAGTTCATTATTTCCTTCTTCAATGGAAACCCCAGCCTCACGTAACTTGTCGATCACTGTCCGCAGGTGTTCAGGGATCACCCTCTCTAGATGGACCTGCCCACCGGTTGCAGCAGCGGCGATCAAATAGGTGCCTGCTTCAATCCGGTCGGGGATCACAGTATGTACAGCACCATGCAGTTCCTGATTTCCCTCCACTTCAATGACCCTGCTGCCTGCACCGGTCACCCGGGCACCCATTTTATTTAAAAAGTTAGCCAGATCAACAATTTCCGGTTCCAATGCGGCATTAATTATCGTAGTTTTTCCTTGAGCCGCAGCCGCTGCCATCATGATGTTTTCTGTGGCCCCTACACTGGGATAGCTGAGAGCCACTTCACAACCCCGCAGTTCCCCTGCTGATGCCCTGATAAGGCCCTTTTCCATCTGAAAACGGGCACCTAAGGAACTCAGCCCTTTTAAATGCAGGTCAACCGGCCTTGAACCGATGGCACAGCCTCCCGGCAGAGGAAGACAGACCTCACCAAGCCGCACCAATAGCGGGCCCAATAATAAAAAAGAAGCCCTCATTTTCCTGGCATAAAGATGGAATTTTTCGGTCTCCCGCAGTTCACGGGCCTGGATTACCATCTGACTGCCCTGAAAGTTTACCTGGGCACCCAAGCCAGAAAGCATCTTTACCATATTATCGATATCTAATAGGTGTGGGATACCTTTAAAAATACATTTATCTGCTGTGAGAAGTGAGGCTGCAAGCAGCGGCAGGCTGGCATTTTTTGATCCGCTGATGCAAACACTTCCATTAAGTGTTGTGCCACCTTCGATTAAATACTTGTCCTCCAATACTTCTCCTACTTTCAATAAATAAAATATTATCTCTGCTGCCATTTCTTTTACTATTTCTGTAATACCTTTTATTAATTCTGTTTTTCTGACCTGAATCCTTCCGGAATTTTCTAGTACTCGCAGGTAATTAATGGAGAACCCATAAGCACCTTTGTTTCCTTGATTGACAATTGCCAGATGTGCCCCTATCAAGAAATCTTATTCACAGTTTCTATGTTTTTTTTAAAGCGGGAAGGAGTTTCTGCCTATTTGGAGAATAATATTAAAAATAGCAAAAGATATATAAGCTGATCATTAATAATTAAATACACTCCGAATCCACTTTCCTGTGGCTTTTAAGCTATGGAAGTCGGGTCGATAGGGTGTGCCTGGAAACGGGTACGCCTCCCAGTGCGGAAAGGAGTAACGGCAACGGTTTTCAGCCGGAGTGTTTTCGCACTCCGGCTGTTTAATTTATTAACACAGATTGTGTTAAACACCCGCATATAGGAGGTGGTGCCCGCGGTCCACCTTATACTGTCAGGAGCAGAGCACCTGATAAAACAGAGCTTTCATTATTAACATTGCTCACATTCCTTTTTCCCTATAAATTTGGGTTGTCTTTCCTCTTGGGCGGTAGGAAAGACAACCCGGGATCTTTTTTTGCTCTAACAGATATACCTTTAAATAATCACTCCGTAAAATCTCATTACACAATAGCCTACCAGACCAAAATTATAGCACAACAGATAATCTCCAACAGGGAAAAGGATAACCCTCTTTCTCAGGTGAGCCATCAATTAAGTTTGAATATTCCAATAATGCATTAAGGAGGGATGAAAAATGGAACTTGTCAAGCTGACTATTGATGGACAAGAAGTTCAGGTTCCTGCTGGGACAACTGTGCTTGAAGCTGCAGAACAGTTAGGAATCCATATTCCTAGGCTCTGCCATGACCCGGACCTGACTGCTGTTGGAGCCTGTCGACTTTGTGTTGTGGAAATCGAGGGCATGCGCAATCTTCCAGCATCTTGTGTAACAATGGCAACCGATGGTATGGTTGTACGCACTAATACACCTCAAATTATTGAGGCGCGCAAAACCATATTGGAACTGCTGATCGCCAACCATCCGCTGGACTGCCTGTCTTGCGAAAAACTGGGGGACTGCAAGCTGGCAGAATACTGCTATCAGTATGGTGTCAAA
This sequence comes from Syntrophomonadaceae bacterium, assembly GCA_012840405.1. Lineage (GTDB taxonomy): Bacteria > Bacillota > DSM-12270 > Thermacetogeniales > Thermacetogeniaceae > DTU068. Next base: position 12,148 of record DULM01000113.1, read on the forward strand.
GAAAGCTCTTTTATCAATCCAGAAAAACACAGCTATGAAGTGGAAGACAACAACCCCTTCATCATCCGGGACCTCAACAAATGCATCCTTTGCGGACGGTGCATCAGAGCCTGTGCAGAAATGACCTGTAATGACATCATCGACTTCTCTTATCGCGGGTTCAAAACCAAAGTGGGTCCCTTTGGAGACACTACCTTAGCAGAATCAGACTGTGTATACTGCGGCAACTGTGTGGCGGTGTGCCCCACCGGAGCTCTGACTGAAAAACAGATGCAGGGCAAAGGACGCAGATGGGAGTATCAAAGGGTTAAAACCACTTGCCCCTTCTGCGGTACTGGATGCAACTTCGATTTGATGGTAAAGGATGGCAAAATTGCTGGTGTATGCTCTAATCCGGAGAGTGTAGTCAACGGCAAACAGCTCTGCATTAAGGGCCGCTTCGGCTGGGATTTTGTGCACAGCGACAAGAGGCTGACCACACCTCTGGTTAAAGTGGATGGCAAGTTTGTACCGGTTTCCTGGGATGAGGCCTTTAATACCATAGCGAAGCGTTTGGGGGAAATAAAAGAAAAATACGGGGCCAATGCTTTTGCGGCTTTGAGTTCTGCCAGGTGTACCAATGAAGAGAATTACCTGGTGCAAAAATTTGTGAGGGCGGTGATGGGCACAAACAATGTTGACCACTGTGCCCGTACCTGACACGCGCCTACAGTGGCCGGTCTGGCCACATCATTCGGCAGTGGCGCAATGACCAACTCCATTAATGAAATACTTGGGGCCGAACTCTTATTCCTGATCGGAACCAACACCACAGAGGCCCATCCGGTGATCGGTTATAAAATGAAGCAGGCCAGGCGAAAAGGAGCAAAACTAATTGTTGTTGACCCACGGCGTACCGAACTGGCTGCAGAGGCTGATTATTGGCTGCAGATCAAACCCGGTACAGACATCCCGCTCCTGAACGCCATTATGCACGTGATTATCAAAGAGGACCTCTACGATAAGAAGTTTATCGAAGAGCGCACAGAGAACTTTGAAGCCTTGAAACAAACGGTAGAAAAGTATACACCTGAATACGCCTCAGAAATCTGCGGAGTGCCGGCTGAGGACATTTATGCTGTAGCCAGGCTCTATGCCACAACCGATAAAGCTGGAATATTCTATACCCTGGGGATCACAGAGCACATATGTGGAACCAATAATGTGATGAGCATCGCCAACCTGGCTATGCTGACCGGGCATATCGGCAGGGAAAGCACAGGTGTCAACCCACTGCGCGGTCAGAACAATGTCCAGGGTGCCTGTGATATGGGTGCTCTCCCCAATGTCTTCCCCGGCTACCAGAAGGTCACAGATCCAGCTGTAAGGGAAAAATTTGAAAAAGCCTGGGGTGTCTCTCTGCCTGCAGAAGTCGGGTTGATGATCCCTGAAATGTTTGATCGTGCCAACTCCGGAGAGATCAAAGCCATGTACATCCTAGGTGAAAACCCGGTCTTAACGGATCCCAATGCCAACCATATCAAATCCGGTTTGGAAAAACTGGAGTTTCTTGTAGTGCATGAGCTTTTCCTGACCGAAACCGCTCAATATGCAGATGTGGTGCTTCCGGCAGCCAGCTTTGCCGAAACCGATGGAACATTTACCAACACAGAGCGGCGTGTCCAGCGGGTTCGCAAAGCCATTGAACCGATTCCCGGTCGCACCAACTGGCAGACCATCATGGAGATGAGCAGCAGGATGGGTTATCCAATGCACTACAATTCAGCAGAGGAAATTTTCAATGAAATGGCTTCTTTGACACCTTCTTATCAAGGGATGAGTTATGCCCGCATCGATAAGAATGGTCTGCAGTGGCCCTGCCCTACACCGGATCACCCAGGGACCAAATTCCTGCACGCTAATACATTTACCAGGGGCAAAGGATTGTTCCAGGGGATCGATCACATACCACCTGCAGAACTACCAGATGAGGAATACCCATTCCTGCTCTCTACCGGCAGGATCCTGTTCCATTATAATGTGACAACACCCTATTCCGCAGGGATCAACAGCATATGGAATGAGGAATATGCAGAGGTCAACCCTGATGATGCATCCCGACTGGGAGTCACTACAGGTGATCAGGTCAAGATAACATCCAGGCGGGGAGAAGTGACAACAAAGGTTCAGGTAACGGACCGGGTGCCACCTGGGGTCATCTGGATGTCTTTCCATTATGCAGAAAGCCCTACCAATGTCCTCACCAGTGCTGCGGTTGACCCCGTCACTAAAACCGGTGAATACAAGGTCTGTGCTGTCAATGTGGAAAAGCTGAACTAAAATTAAACTTGCTCCGACAAGGAGCTTACGAAAGCTAACACCAATTAGCAAATCGCCATACCCTGACCGGTGCGGAAAGCCATATCTTTCCGCACCCGGGGAATGGCTTTTTACATAAGGAGATATATAACATGTACGAGAATATAGAGAATGTATCTTTAGAGGATGCCTTTCAGATTCTTATACAGCAGACTAAACCACTGGATAGTGAGTTGATATCCCCACTGCAGGCAGCAGGGCGCATTCTGGCGGAAGATATCATAGCTCCCCATAACCTGCCCTCCTACAGGCAGGCAGCCATGGATGGGTTCGCCCTTGCCGAAACCACTAGCGACAGATTTCTTATCAAAAAACACCTGGAAGCTGGAGAGGTTCCTTCATTTACATTAAAAGAGGGAGAGGCAGCGGGAGTAGTAACCGGTGGACATATCCCACAAGGCACTGCAGTGGTTGTGCGGGATGAGGATGTCTGTGTAGAAGGTAGTTATATTTCTATCAAAAGCAGCAATCCTCAGGTCAACAACATTCGTGAACAGGGCGAAGATTTTCTTGCAGGCACAGTGATCGCCAAAAGGGGGACCAAGATCTCCCCTGGGCTGATCAGTATACTGACCGCTTATGGATTCCGGAAAATATCAGCAGTGCGCCTTCCCCGAGTTGCTGTTTTGAGCCTAGGTAAAGAAATCATCCCCTTTGATCAAGGAATTAAACCAGGGCAGGTGAGGGACAGCAATGGCCCCCTGTTGGCTTCGCTGGTTTCCACCCATGGAGGTTCCCCAATAGCAGTGGCAGTCCCTGCAAGCTCTGCCAAGAAGGAACTGGATGCCCTGTTACAAAAAGCTGATCTGGTACTTACCATCGGAGGCACTGCAGCGGGAAGTAATGATCAAGCAAAAAACATCCTGGAGGAGATCGGCGCTCAACCTCTCTTCCTGGGGTATCAGGTCAAGCCAGGTAGCCATTCCTGTGCCGGTATCCGGGATGGCAAATTGGTGATCATGCTCTCAGGTAACCCTGTGGCCTGTTTCGTGGGCTACCACCTTTTGGTTTACCCAGTGCTGCGTGCCCTGCAGGGATTAACAGCAGAACTGCTGCACATTCCCGCAGTGGCCACCAGCGGCTTCCCTAAGAAAGGTGGGCCCCGCAGATTTCTCTTAGGGTATACCATTTACAGCCCTGAAGGTTGGAGAGTGGCAGTGCTCCCAGGGCAAAAATCCAGTATGCGCCGCTCTCTTGCTGATTGTAACTGCCTGATCGATCTGGCAGCAGGCCACCCGCCTGTTAAACCCGGAGAGCAAGTGGTTATCATTCCCATTCAAAATTTAATCTGAAGCAATGGATGTAGAGAGGGTCTATAGTTGGAACCATCTTTTTTCAAGACCCTTTGCCAGAACAAAGCCTGCAATAAAGGCAACAGCCGGGTTGATGGCCAGTGACAGAGCTGCAACAGCCAAAATCACAAAAAAGTCATTTCGTTCCCCTGTTTTTCTGGCTGCCATAGCCAGATCAACACCGCTGTAAAAGAGCAGGCAGCCGAGGACAGCATCAGGGATCAAAGCAAATATACTGGCACCATCACTTCCCAAAAATAAACCAACAGCCAGCAGCAGAAAACCGATGATATAAACAGTATATTTGCTCCTGCCACCGAAGCGGTAATGGGCCGCCACACCCCCACTTCCATGGCACATCATATACCCCCCAAATGGTGCTGCCAGCAGGTTGGCTGCCCCCATGGTCAGGCAGAGGTTCCGATCGCTGACCCTGGCTGCTCTGTTTCCAAACAACTCTCTGGAAAGGACTGTAGTCACTAAAACGGCATTGGCCAGAGTCATCGGCAATTGGGGCAGAACCAGCATAAAAAAGGCTCTGTTGAAATCCGCTGCAGCGGGTATTACCAGCGCAGGCAGGTGTATGCCAAGTGAGATCTTCGGGAGTGACAAGCCAGGATTGAGCAGGATATGAGCCACCGTTCCCACCAAAACCACCAGGAGCGCTGCAGGGAGGCGTCTGCTTTGTAGCAGTAACAACATCAAAAACAGCAGTGTCCAGCCCAGCACCGGTTGTTTGCCAACCATCTCAAGACCCAAGATGGCCAGTGACAGCCCTAACCCCACCTGTATACCGCTGACCACACCCTGTGGAGTAATGCGGGAGATAAGGTCCACAATACCGGTCAAACCCAGCAGCAACAATAACAGCCCCATGACCAACCCGCCTGCAGCCAGTTCAGCAGGGGTAATACCATAGGTCAGTACAGCTGCCGAAGCCGCCTTCATAGGCTGAACAGCCATTGGTATCCTATAAAACCAGCCGCAAAAAATATAAAAAAGCCCAAATCCGGCAAAAATACTGGCAGGATTAAGCCCTGCCACAGTAACAGCACCCAGCACATAAGGAAGGAATGTACCCAGATCTCCTATGGACCCTGACAGTTCTCCTAAAAGGCTCTTCTCCTGTCCCTGGTCAGTATGGGGTGTGTTATCCCGGTTGCTGGCTACCAAATTTTTTCAACTCCTTAGTTATCTCTAGCTTTATCTAATATACCATTCTTCCTGATACAAAACGGCGGGTGATCTCAGACTGAGGGTTCGTAAAAAACTGGTTAATAGGTGCTCTCTCAATTACCTGCCCATTATAGAGCAGAATAGCCTCATCCGCAATCCGTTGTGCCTGGAAAAGGTTATGGGTGATGATCAGCACTGTAGCTCCAGTTGATTCATGGACCCTTCTCACAAGCTTTTCAATCAGGGCGACACTGTCCGGGTCAAGGTTGGCTGTGGGTTCATCCAGCAGGAGCACTTGTGGGCGTATGGCTACTGCCCGGGCCAGGGCAACCCGCTGGGTTTCGCCCCCGGAAAGCTTGATAGCCCTGCGTGAACCATAATCACTAAGGCCGACAAAAGAGAGCGCCTCTTTCACCCTTCGCTCCAGTTCTACTCCCCTGACACCGCGCAGTTGCAGCCCATAGGCTACATTTTGATAAACACTGGTATCGAACATATAGGTATTCTGTAAGACCATACACATTTGGCGGCGCATCCTGAGGCGTGCTGCTTCTCCGGCCCTGTTGAGATCTACCCCCTGAAAAATGATCCTTCCGGAGGTGGGTTTCTCCAGCATGTTGAGCAGCTTTAAAAGGGTGCTTTTTCCAGCACCATTGGGCCCAAGAATAGCATAAATCTTATTCCCATCCAATTGCAAATCTTTGACCCGCAGCACTGTTCTCTCATCATATTTTTTAACCACATCTATGAGCTCAAAAAGCGGTTCCGGCATAGCAACTCCCCTGCTTTATCTCAATTTAGAATCATCAATTTTTAGCAAAACACTGCTGACCACAAAAGACAGTAGCAGAAGAATCAAGCCCAAAACAATGGCAAATTCATAATTGCCCTGCCGGGTTTCTAAAACAATAGAGGTAGTCAGTACCCTGGTCTGGTAGCGCACATTGCCCCCTACCAGCATAACAGCCCCTACCTCACCAAAAGCACGGCCAAACCCAGTCATGATCCCAGCCAGAATTCCTGTCCGTGCCTCTTTAATCACCATCCAGGCAGCCTGCCGCTCACTGGCACCCAGTGTCCTGGCGGTATCCATAGCTAGTTTCTCTTTGGCGGCAATAGCGGCAGATGAAAGGGCGGTTATAATGGGAGTAGCCAGCAGCACTTGGGCGATAACCATCACCGGAGGGGTAAAGAGTATATCCAAAAAACCCAAAGGCCCGGAACGGGCAAAGATCAGGTAGACCACCAGTCCGGCCAGTACCGGGGGGAGACTCATCAGGGTATAGATAATGCGCAGCAAAAGCTCCCTGCCGGGAAATTTTTTTAATCCCAGTAAAGCACCCAAAGGAACACCCAGCACTGCACCAATGATTACAGCACTACCGGAGACCATTAGGGAAAGCCCCACAATACCGCTGAGTTCACCACCACGCTGGCTGAAAAACTGCCACAACCAGGAAAGCAAATCGGTATTCACCAAATATCTAACTCCTTAATAAAAGAACATTATTGCATGAATCAGCCCCCGGCTAGGAGCACAAGAAGATGCTCATGACCGAATAAACCTGGGATACATCCCAGGTTTTATTCAGACACAATAATGGTTGGGCGGTTCACTGTCTAGTTCTTAGATGCTGCTTCAGCAGCACGCTGACGCGCTAATGCCCTTCTCAGAGCAAGTTCCGCCCGTAAGTGGTCGATCTCCCGGCTCTTCTGCTTGAGGCGCGCCTCAGCACGCTTCTGGGCTGCCTTGGCACGCTCCACATCAATCGTCTCACCGCGCTCAGCTGTATCGGGCAGAATGCGCAATACAGTGCCGGTCATCTCAAAGATACCCTGGTTACATGCAACATACCGGTGCTTCCCATCCTTTAAGTATTTGATCACACCGATATCCAGGGAGCCAATAAAAGGAGCATGGTTGCGCAAAATTCCCAGTAAACCATCTTTTGATGGAACAACCACCCCTTCTACATCCTCATCAACTAATACACGCTCAGGGGTAATAATCTCCAATTTGAAGCTGCTCCATTTTCCTTTAGCCTGTTCTGCCACTTAACTGACAGCCTCCATTTCACGTGCCCGTGCCACCACTTCATCAATAGTGCTGGCATAGATAAAGCACTGCTCTGAAATATCATCATGACGGCCTTCCAAAATCTCTTTGAACCCACGGACCGTTTCCTTGACGGGAACATATACCCCAGGGCGTCCTGTAAAGGCCTCAGCCACAAAGAACGGCTGTGACAGGAAACGCTGGATCTTACGTGCCCTGGCCACAATAAGTTTGTCTTCTTCTGAAAGCTCATCCATACCCAAGATAGCGATAATATCCTGCAGGTCCTTGTAGCGCTGCAGCACACTCTGCACACCGCGAGCTACATTATAGTGCTCCTCGCCAACTACATTGGGGTCTAGAATCCGGGAGGTAGAATCCAGCGGGTCCACCGCCGGGTAAAGCCCCAGTTCTGCAATCTGGCGGGAGAGAACCACAGTACCGTCTAAGTGAGCAAATGTTGTTGCAGGTGCCGGGTCTGTCAGGTCATCAGCAGGCACGTAAACTGCCTGCACAGATGTAATGGATCCCTTGCGTGTGGAGGTAATCCTCTCCTGCAGCAGACCCATATCTGTTGCTAAGGTCGGCTGGTAACCTACTGCTGAAGGCATTCTTCCCAAAAGAGCCGAAACCTCTGAACCTGCCTGGGTAAAACGGAAGATATTATCGATAAAGATCAACACATCCTGGCCTTCCATGTCACGGAAGTATTCGGCAATTGTAAGCCCGGAAAGCCCCACTCTCAGACGAGCTCCAGGCGGTTCGTTCATCTGCCCGAAAACCATGGCACACTTTTCAATAACACCGGACTCGGTCATTTCCAGGTAAAGGTCATTACCCTCTCTGGTCCGCTCACCAACACCGCAGAACACAGAAAACCCACCATGCTCATAAGCGATATTGCGGATCAATTCCTGGATAATAACCGTTTTACCTACACCGGCACCACCGAAGAGCCCGATCTTACCACCTTTAGCAAAGGGTGCCAGCAGATCGATAACCTTGATCCCGGTTTCCAAAATCTCACGGGCAGGACGCTGATCCACAACTGGAGGCGCCGGGCGGTGGATAGGATAGTGGTCCTCTGCCTCAACCGGGCCTTTGCCATCAATGGGCTCTCCAAGTACATTAAATACCCTCCCCAATGTACCTCTTCCTACCGGCATTTTAATTGGGGATTTAGTATCCAATGCCCTCATACCGCGTCTAATTCCGTCTGTAGAGGCCATGGCCACACAGCGGGCAATATTGTTGCCCAAATGCTGCATTGCCTCCAAAGTGACATTAACTTTCTGGGTTAAGGTAGCTTTTATTTCATCTTCTTGATCTTCACTGTCAATTACAATGGCATCAAACAGGTCCGGAAGCTGGCCCGGGGGAAATTCAATGTCCACTACTGGGCCAATTACCTGGACAACTGTGCCATAGTTTCGCGCTTCCACAATATTACCTCCTTCATCCTTTCAAAGCCTCTGCGCCACCGACAATCTCAGAAATCTCTTTGGTGATCGCTGCCTGGCGCAGCTTGTTGCTGAGCAGTGTCAGCTGTTCGATCATTTCCCCAGCATTTTCTTTAGCCTGGCTCATGGCGATCATCCGGGATGCCTCTTCACTGGCCCTGCTCTCCAGAACGGCTCGATAAACTTCAGCCTCTATAAAGCGGGGCAGCAGCATTGCCAGAACATCCTCTGGGCTAGGCTCTATGATATAATCAATGATCTTGGTATCATTTGATTTTTCAGCTGAGGGTTGAGCAAGGGGTAAAAGCTTATAAACCACAGGCTGCTGTTTCCCTGTAGATATAAACTCTGTATAGACCAGATTGACCTCATCAACGATATTTCCGGTATACAGATCGACAAGGGTGCGGGCAATTCCCCGGGCTTGATCTACAGCAGGATCATCACCGATATTCACGAACTCCGACAAAATGTTGTATTTCCTGCGCCGGAAATAATCCCTCCCCTTTCTGCCGATAATGATCAACCCAGCTTCTTTTTCCTGAGCTAACTCCATTTCAACCTTGCGGATCACATGGCTATTAAAGGCACCACATAACCCTCGGTCAGAGGTAAATACCACATAGCCCACATTCTGCCGTTCTCTGACTTCAAAAAGGGGATGAGTCAGATCGCTAAAGGAGCCAGCAACCCTCTTGATCAAGCCGTCAATTTCCTGGGAATAGGGTCGCGCTTGCTCCACCCTCTCCTGGGCGTGACGGAGCCGGGCTGCTGCCACCATTTCCATCGCCTTGGTGATCTGTTCAGTATTTTTAATACTGCGAATGCGCCTCTTAATATCCCGTAAATTTTCTCCCAAATTGTGTCACCACCTTTGCTGATCAGGCAGTTCTTTGGATGGAAAAGGCAGCTCCGAATTCATCGGTAAATTCTTTGATCACCTTGTTCATCCGTTCCATCAGTTCCTCGGATAACTCCTTCTTTTCACGAATTTCCTGGAGGATTTCCGGATGTTCATTTCTCATAAAGTAGAGATATTCCTTTTCAAACTCTGTGATTGATTCTACAGGCAGCTTATCCAGGAATCCGTTAACACCAGCATAAAGAACTACTACCTGTTCCTCAACAGGCATCGGGACATACTGTCCCTGTTTCAACAACTCGGTCATTCTTTCGCCTCGTGCTAACTTGGCCAATGTTGCCTTATCCAGATCTGATCCAAACTGGGCGAAGGCGGCCAGTTCCCGGTACTGGGCCAGGTCCAAACGCAGTCTCCCTGCAACCTGGCGCATAGCCTTAATCTGCGCTGATCCACCCACACGGGAAACTGAAATACCCACGTTAATAGCAGGCCTGATACCTGCATAGAACAGGTCGGGCTCCAGGTAGATCTGCCCATCTGTAATGGAAATAACATTGGTCGGAATGTATGCGGAAACATCACCTGCCTGAGTTTCGATGATCGGAAGAGCAGTCAAGGACCCTCCACCCATTTCATCGCTCAGTTTAGCAGATCTTTCCAGCAGGCGGGAATGAAGATAAAAGACATCACCAGGATAGGCCTCCCGTCCCGGAGGACGCCTGAGCAGCAGTGAAAGCTCCCTGTAGGCTACCGCATGCTTGGAAAGGTCATCATACACCACCAATACATCTTTGTGGTGGTTGTACATGAACTCCTCCCCAATAGCACAACCAGCATAAGGAGCTAGATAGAGCAGTGGTGCCGGGTCGCTTGCTGTAGCCACAACAACAGTGGTGTACTCCATCGCTCCCGTTTCCTGGAATTTTTCTATAACTCCGGCAACACTGGAGGCCTTCTGCCCGATTGCTACATAAATACAGATTACATCCTGATCCTTTTGATTAATAATGGTGTCCACAACCAATGCGGTCTTCCCAGTCTGACGGTCACCGATGATCAATTCCCTCTGGCCTCGCCCGATAGGGATCATGGAGTCCACAGCTTTGAGACCAGTCTGGAGAGGAACCTTCACAGGCTGGCGCTGGATAACGCCTGGGGCTAAGAACTCAACAGGGCGGAAACGGTCAGTTTCAATTGGGCCCTTGCCGTCTAAAGGCTGCCCCAGAGCATTGACTATCCTGCCGATCATAGCCTCTCCGACCGGCACCTCCATGATTTTGCCTGTGCTCTTTACAATATCCCCTTCTTTAATATGGGCATAGGGGCCAAGCATAACTACACCGATATTGTCCTCCTCAAGGTTTTGGACCATACCGTAAACATTGCCTGGAAACTCTAAAAGTTCCCCTGCCATTGCCCTTTCCAAACCATAAACACGGGCAATACCATCGCCGACCTGGATGACCGTGCCTACATCCGCTACTTCGATTTGGGACTTATAGCGCTCGATCTGTGTTTTGATCAGAGAACTGATCTCTTCTGCACGAATACCCATTACATATCCACCTCAAGCTTTCCTAACGATCTCTCCATAAAGCGCTCTTTCATCATCTCCAGGCGTTTGGTTACACTCCCATCAAAAACCCGGTCCCCTACCTGGACCACCAACCCTCCAATCAGTTCCGGGTGTACACTCACCTGGAGTTCAATATTTTTGCCAGTCGCCTTTTTCAATGCCTCCTGCAATTTGGCCTCAAACTGAGGTTCCAGAGGATAAGCAGTTTTGACCGATGCAACTACTATATTTTTCTGCTTCCTCAGCAGATCATGGTAGGATTCTCTGATATCATACAGGCTCCGCTCTCTGCGTTTATCGATCAAAAGTTCCAGAAAAGCAAGAACCACAGGAGAAAGACTCTCTGCGAAAACTTTTCTGATTATTTCCTTTTTTATCTTACTCGGTGTGCCTCCATATTCCAGCACTTTCCGTAGATCGGGCTGCTGTTCTAATAGATCAACAACCTGGTCTAATTCCTCTGCAACCTTCTCAATAAGGTTCATCTCCCAGGCAGTATCAAACAGCCCTTTGGCATATCGGCGTGCTACCGCTTTATGTATCAATGAATTTCCCCTACCTCATTCAGAAAATCATCAACTATCCGCTGGTTATCCTCTGTATTAAGATTGCGGCTCAGGATCTTCTCTGCTGCCATCACTGCCAGTGTGCTGACTTCCTGGCGTAAAGCAAACAAGGCCTCATCCCGCTCACGCTGAATCTCCTGACGGGCTTTTTCCAGCATGGCTGCGGCCTCATCCCTGGTCTGGGCAAGAATCCTATTCCTCTCCTCTTCAGTGACTTTGTTTGCTCTAGCAATAATCTCCTGAGCCTCTTTGCTGGCTTGAGCGATCTTTTCCTGGTACTCTTTTAGCAGAGCTTCTGATTCGGAACGGTTGCGCTCAGCTTCAGCAATATTATTGGCAATCTCCTCACTCCGATTATCCAAGAACTTCATAACAGGGTTATAAGCAAACTTATATAGTATGGCAAGTATTACCAAAAAGTTGATAATTGCCCATATTACAGTTGAAAAATTAAGATCCATATGCTTGTCCTCCCACAACCGGGTCAATAAATACCCGGGGGCAGCACCGCCGGTGCGGTGCGCCCCTGGGTACTAATAACCCTACTTACCATGGTAATGATATCAGACTACTACCACGTAAAAATCCTGCTCCCACCTCATCGGTAGGTACAGATATATACGTCCCGCTAGAGTTTGTCATGGGACTATTTACATTTTCAGGAACAGCAGCATAAAAGCTATCAAGAGGCCGTAAATGGTCAACGCCTCCATAAATGCCAAAGCAATAATGAGAGTTGTACGCAGTTCACCCGCTACTTCCGGCTGGCGAGCAATACCCTCCATTGCCTTTGCTGCCGCGTTTCCCTGACCTAGTGCAGGGCCGATTGTAGCAATACCCATTACAAGTGCTACAGCCAGTGCAATAATCGCCGATGTCATTTCTACTTTCCCTCCTTTCTGCACCTACCTACTCAATGGACTAACTATCAGAATTTAGTGAGCCTCTGCTGTGGCTTGAGAAATATAGATTGCTGTCAGTGTTGTAAACACCAAAGCCTGAATGAACCCAAAAAGAAGACCAAGCAACTGCATTGGAATCGGGGCAAAATAGGGAGCTATGCTCAATAAAACAGCAACAACCATCTCTTCCCCGAAAATATTGCCATAGAGTCGCAATGACAGCGAAAGCGGTCTGACCAACTCCTCAATAAGATTTAAAGGAAGCATAGCGGGAAATGGTTGAACGAAGTGTTTGAGATATCCAATACCCTTTTCGCGGAAACCGGCAATCTGGGTAACGATAAAGGCAACAATAGCGAGCCCTGCGGTCACACTCAGCGTGCTGGTAGGGGGTCTAAAGCCCTCCACATGGCCTGCCATAGGTAAGACACCTGACCAGTTGGAAATAAGAATAAAAAGAAAGAGTGTTGCCAGAATAGGAAAGTATCGTCGCGCCCTTTCCCTCCCCATGATTCCAGAGAAATAGTTGAGCAGTCCCTCAATCGTATATTCAACCAGGCACTGAAAACGCCCGGGAATCTTCTCTAATTTGCGGGTAGCCAGCACAA
>DULM01000114.1 GCA_012840405.1 Syntrophomonadaceae bacterium
GAGGCCGCAGTAATTCCCTTACCCAGGGAGGAAACAACTCCACCTGTAACAAAGATAAACTTCGTCAAACCCTATTCCCCTCTTCTCCTAATGTAATACATTTATGACCGCAAGCCCATCATTTTAAACGCTTGATGACACTGAAAGATCGCGGTGCTTTATACTTTAATAATTACCACACAAAGCAAATTCTACTCTTGGTCAATGTCAATTGTCAAGGTGGAAAAACACCTAAGCCAGATAGTCAAGCACCACTACTTCCTGTTCTGATGGCAGGTCATCTTTTGTGCCCTGCCAGTGCTTTTCCCTGCGTATCCTCTCAAAATACTTGGTGAAGTTGTCTAATGCCTCCAGTTCAAAAGAAAGATGAGGGGTTTTGTAGTGCATGGGAATAATTACTCTGGGTTTGAGCTGGTTTACCACCTCCCGGGCTTCCTTAGCATCGATAGTATAAACCCCGCCCACAGGTACCATGAGTATATCTAACTCCCCGATAGCCTCAATGGTTTTTGCATCAAGCAGGTGCCCCAAGTCTCCCAGGTGGCAGAGGCGAACTCCATCCATTTCCCAACTGAAGATAATGTTCTTTCCCCTTTTAGCGCCCTTTACCTCATCATGGTAAACCGAATATCCTTTGACAAGCAGTGACCTGTATTTGTGCTCGCCAGGCTCGCGGATCACCTCAGGATCCCCTGGCAAGAGATCAACAGCGTTGTGATCATAGTGATCATGGCTGACTGTAACCAAATCTGCCTCCACAGCGGGTAAAGGATAGCCTACCTGCTGATCAAAGGGGTCCGTGAGCAACCCCAGTCCTTCTCCCTGACAGTAAAAACAGGCATGTCCCAGCCAGCGGATAATCATTCTTTCACATCCTTTCCGGAGCTGAAACCCCAATTAATCTTAAAGTATTGCGCAGGGTAATGCGGCAGGCATTGACCAGGGCCAGCCGCGCCTCACGCAGACCAGCTTCTGCATTGAGCACATGGCAGTTTGTATAAAAGCCGTGAAAAAGGTTAGCCAGGTTATACACATAATGGGTCAGGCGGTGAGGCTCCAGATGGAGGGCAGCATACCCCACTTCTCTGGGCAGTTCTGCGATTTCCTCCAACAGGGCATGTTCTGTTGGATCGGTGAGCAAACTCAAATCGATCTCTTTGGAGTTGGGGATCTCACCTGCCTGTCTTAAAATACTGCAGATCCGGGCATGGGCATACTGGACATAATAAACCGGGTTTTCACTGGATTGCTCCCGGGCCAGGTCCAGGTCAAAATCCAGATGGCTGTCAGAACTGCGGTTCACAAAAAAGTAGCGTGCCGCATCTTTACCCACATCATCGATCAGATCCCGCAGGGTTATATACTTTCCGGAGCGTTTGGACATTCTTACAGGCTCCCCTCCCCTGAACAGCCGCACCAGTTGCATGATGATCACCTGCAGCCGGTCAGGGTTATAGCCTAAAGCACTCATTGCTCCTTTGAGGCGTGCCACATGGCCGTGATGATCCGCACCCCAAATGTTGATTACCCGGTCAAACCCCCGCTGAAACTTATTCTTATGGTAGGCGATATCTGCCGCAAAATAGGTTGGTACACCATTACTGCGCACCAGCACCTCATCCTTTTCATCACCGAAGAGGGTGGATCTGAACCAGAGAGCACCATCCTTTTCATAGAGATAACCCTTCTCCTGGAGTTCCTTTAGAACCTCCTCAATAGCACCGGAATCATGTAGGGACTGTTCTGAAAACCAAACATCATAATAAACCCCGAAAGAGGCAAGATCCTCTTTCATCTGTTCCAGTTTCTCTTTCAAGGCGTACTTCACCAAAATCTCCCGGCGCAATTGGGGAGCCACTTTCAGGTATTTATCCCCCAGCTGTGAGATAAAGCCCCTCATCGATTCGATCAGGTCCTCTCCAGGATAACCGTCCTCTGGGAAGGGCACATCGCAGCCTAGCAACTGCAGGTAGCGGGCCTCCAGGGAACGACCAAAGGTTTCGATCTGATTTCCTGCATCATTGATATAAAACTCCCTGGTAACATCAAAACCAGCTGCAGCCATGATATTGGCCAGAGTATCTCCTAGAGCTGCTCCCCGGGCATTCCCCATATGCAAAAGGCCAGTGGGATTAGCGCTGACAAACTCAATCTGCACTTTTTCCCCTTCACCGATGTTGGAACAGCCGTAGCGTTCATCCATCTCCTCAACTTCAGGGATCACATCATAAACCCAGGATGGATCGAGAAAAAGGTTGATAAAGCCAGGCCCTGCCACCTCACAGCGCGCCACCCGGTTGCTCCCTGTAGGAAAGTGATCCAGGATTATTTGAGCGATCTTCCTGGGTGCACTCTTGGCGGGACGGGCTAAGACCAAGGCCAAATTGGTAGCTAAATCACCATGGGCCTTTTCCCTGGGCTTTTCTAGAACAAATACCGGCAGTTCCTCAAATTCCAGCAGGCCTTCCTCCCGAGCCTTTAAAGCTGCATCCTTTAAATCCTGATAAATGGTGTTTCTTAAATTTTCCAGCAGCATATCATTCTCCTCTTTAGACTTCTTCTCCTATTATTTGGTATTATACCATTTTTATGCACAACAACTAACCACTAACCACTATCTATTTTAGGCAAAATAATGGTTACTGTACAACCCCCATCAGGATTATTGGCAACCTGAATCTCCCCTCCATGGTTATGGATTATTTCCCGGCAGACATAAAGCCCCAGACCGGTCCCTTTTTCCTTGGAGCTATAAAAAGGTTCAAATATATGGGGAAGCACATCCTCAGCAACACCTGGGCCTGTATCCCTTACAGAGATACGAACACTCTCAGTTTCCTGATCATACTCTGCGCTTAAATTCACACTGCCTCCGCTGGGTGTTGCATCTGCGGCATTCATCAAAATGTTGGCCAAAACCTGTTGCAACTGGTCACCATCAACACTGAGTAAAGGAAGGGAGGGAGAATATGAATGAGTAAAAAGGATTCCCATGCTGCTGAACTCCGCTGCATAAAAGGAGGCAACCCTCTCGATCAATTCCCCTATTTTACAGAGCTGTCTATTGGGGATACCGGGTTTTGCCAACCGCAAATAATTATTGATCAGATTAATTGCTCTGTCCAACGATTCCAGTATCCATTTGATACTTTTCTCCTGCTTTGATCCCTTAAGTTCTTGATGCAGCAACTGCAGGGACATTTTCATTGTTGTCAAAGGGCTGCGTACCTCATGCAAAGTAATTGCAGTCAACTGACCCATGATGGCCAGTTTTTCGGCTTTGATCACCGCCTGCTCCAACTCCTGCTGCCGCTTAGCATTCCAGAGAACAAGAAGTCCACCCAAACACTCTCCTGCTTCTCCCTGCAGAAGGTGTGTGCTGATATAGGAGGGATAGCTATCGGTGAGAGGTGATACAGGACCTGTGTATTCATGACCATCAAGGGTCTGAAAAAGGGGATGTTGATCATATACCCCTTTACTGAGAAGGATCTCCTTTAGATCCAGATCCCTTGCCTGTTGTGGATCAATGCCCAAAATTCTAGCGAAAGAGCTATTAACCACAACTATTTTCCAACTTTTATCAAAAACCGCAATCCCCAGAGGGATTGCTTCAATAACCTGATTTAATTTAGGATCTTTATTTATATTCAAGAGAAGTACTCCTTTGTTCATTGAAAAACGAACTGATCAACTCTCTTTTTTTTAAACAATAAAGATGTAAGCTACCATAGTTCGCCCTTTGCAAAACTCCAATCCTGGATAAAAAATCCAAGGCAGGTCTGATCTCAGCTGGCAGTCTGTGCAGCCGCCTGGCCAAACCTTCTACAGTATCAACTGTATGGGGGTTTGCCTGAAAAAAAGTAAGCAGATCGATGCGGACAATACTTTCCTGAACCTGGTTAGTTTGCTGTTGGGACATGGGTTTCCCCTCTTTATGAGTCATTATATCTTTTCTTCCTCCTCAGAATAGGCATGAAACTCGCAGTAATCCCCTTCCATGGCCGCACACTTCATCTCCATACAGACCATTTGGCATCCGAGAATTACACTTAAACAAGCGGAAAGCTCCCCCCGCAGCAGGTCACAGCTCACCCGGGGTGTACGGTAGAGCTTGATACCCTTAACAGCGTCTACTTCAAAAGATTGATAGCAACGAATCACAGCATGCCCTGCTTTTTTATCCAGAGATACGAGCTCTAATCTCCCCTGGCCGCAGTTTTTCAACTCTTCGAAGCAGACATCTAATGCTTCCTCAGCAGTATTATAGAAGGCCAAGGCCTCTTCTGCCAAAGGCAGACATGATCTGTATCCGGCTTCAAAAAGCACCTTTTTTAAGATAAATGGGGCATAATCCCTGATAGCAGCCAAAAGGGAAATATAAACATCTCTGGTAAAAAGAATCGCCCTTTCTCCAGCAAGGGTCAGTGTATTTCCTGAACTGTGCACCATCTCTGACCGCAACCGCCGTTTAATAGGGAAAAGGCGACCCTTGCATTTCCCTGTTTTTTGATCAAACAGTTCCATCTCTGTGGAATAGGTAGTGCCTAAGGTATTGGCTAAGACAGACTGTAAAGCTCCCAGGCGCGGACAGCAAAATATTAGTCCATTTTTCACTGCCTCTTCACAATAATAGCGGTAAATACAGTTTTCCTGGGTCATGGTGATCAAAACATCCATACCCTCTGCTTGCAGTTCAATAGCACCAATTTGTAGAGGGTCAGCAGCACCAATGGCTTTCAAATAGGCAGTACAGATATCTACAGGCCTTTTACTCCCAGGTGGATATTTGTTTTCATTTTCCTGCAAAATGTGTTCCCCGACCTTCCGGGTAACCTCTTCCAGCAGGTACTTACCGCCGAATGGAATTTTTGCGATTGTTTCACTCAAGGATAAATAGATGAAGTTGATAATCCTTTGGTAAAGCTCTGCTGTATTGTTCATCCCTTATACCTCCATATCCGCGGCATAAATGATAATGCCGAAAACTGGGCTGATCCCGAACCGACGGGGAACAGCATCAAATTTGCCGCTTTTGACCTTCCCTACCTGGATCATCCTATCCGGCCGCCCCTCAAAGACGCCGAACTTCATCCGCACAGTTACATTGTATAAATGCCCAGCGATAGTCATCAGCCTTTGATCCAACACTCCGTCAACCATGATATCCATGGTCAATACTCCGCTTTTGCGCAAAAATTTCAACCTGTTTCTGTGAAACTCCAGGATCTCCTCCTGTGTAAAAGGGATCAAGAGAGTGCTCAGGCTGTCAACCACCAGACGCAGTCTCCTGCCGGCAAAGCGCTGCAAAAGAAGCCTTTCCATAACCGCGTATTTTTCCAGGCTGTACTGATTGGCAATAAAATACTTCTCACTGCTCTCCTCTTCCTCATAAGCATCAACCAAAATCAATTGCTCTGCATTTTCATAGGCCATCACACCCACCTTATAATCCCTTAGGTGACGGCGCATTACCGCAGGTGGTTCATCACAAGCCACATAAATACAGGTGTCACCACAAAGAAGCCCCTCAAGCAGAAATTGCCCTGCTAGGACGGTCTTGCCTACTCCTGTATCCCCACTGACCAAGATTTGAGTTCCGTAATCCATTCCCTGGGGGATAATCTGGTCCAAACCATCAACCCCAAAAAAACACCTTCTGCTCATGTTCTTAAACCTCCCGGATCGGGAAATATCTGTATGCCCTTTTCAGTGATCTCCATTAAATGATTGCCGGTGATATGACCGCCCCCCCGCAGTTTGCGGATCTCCAGTTGCCGCTGTCTCCTGTTCTGAAACCAACTGTATTTGAGGATCACACTCCCCTGAACCACAGACTGGACAATACCGAACTGCCTGTCATTCCCATTATTGTCTAAAGAATAAAGGAGAAAAGAGGTACACCC
>DULM01000115.1 GCA_012840405.1 Syntrophomonadaceae bacterium
ATAATATCCTATATAATATCCTATTAAGACCGATGCTGCAAGAGTAATACCTATATTTGTCATTAAACCTAAAGCCCGCCATGCACTGCTTCCCTTTTTTTTCACCATCCCCTTGCCACCTATCTGTATCATTTACAATATGCCCTTGAATATATAAAAAAATAAAATCTTATCTCTCTAATATTCTCTGTATCAGGAAAAACTCCTTCTATTTTCAAGTTTATTTTCTATCGGTTTTAAAAAATATTCTTCTAGGTCAAGGAGAAAAATCCTCAGGTTTATCACCGATGCCAAAATAGGCATAAATGGCCTGAATGATGCGCTCAGCAGCCCTACCATCCCCATAGGGATTAACAGCATTGGCCATCTGCAGGTATTCCTCTTCATTATCCAAAAGCAGATTGACCTCTTCTTCAACCCGCTTGCCATCGGTTCCGATCAAGCGGGCGGTGCCATAAGCAATGGCCTCAGGCCGTTCGGTCACCTCCCGCAGCACCAACACCGGTTTGCCCAGGGCTGGTGCCTCCTCCTGGATTCCCCCGGAATCTGTTAGCACCAAATAGGCATTTTTCATCACATTAATAAAAGGCAGGTAATCTAAGGGTTCGGTCAGGTAAACACGCTCAATTCCGGTCAATACTTTGGCCACTTCACGCCGCACTGCTGGGTTTTTATGTACCGGAAAAACCACTCCCACATCCGGGTGTGATAAAAGAACACGGCGCAAAGCCATATAAACATCCTGCAGCGGAGACCCTAGATTCTCCCTCCTGTGGGTAGTCAAAAGTATCACCCTTTTATTTTCCCTGAAGGCTCTGGATATTTCAAAATCCAAAGAGAAAGGCTGCTCCAGGGCCATATACAGGGCATCGATAACTGTATTGCCGGTGATAAAAATATGATCTGCCCCTATGCCCTCCTGGAGCAGAGCATCCCGGGCTTTGAGAGTCGGGGCAAAATGCAGTTCTGCCAGTTGGGTGGTCAGCACCCGGTTGATCTCCTCAGGGAAGGGAGAATATTTTTGGTAGGTGCGCAGCCCTGCCTCCACATGCCCCACCGGTATTTTGCAATAAAATGCAGCCAGTGCTCCGGCAAAGGTGGTTGTGGTATCTCCCTGCACCAGCACCAAATCAGGCTGTTCAACCTCCAAAACACCATGTAAACCTCTTAACACCGCTTCGGTCACATCGAATAGATTCTGGCCTGGCCGCATCACTGCCAGATCATAATCTGGTTTGATCTGAAAGGTTGCCAACACCTGGTCCAGCATCTCTCTGTGCTGGGCGGTTACCACAACCCTGCTCTCTATATCAGGGCAAGACTCCAACTTTTTGATCACAGGAGCCATTTTAATGGCTTCCGGACGTGTCCCAAAAATACTTAAAACCTTGAAATTACTTTTTGTCATCTTTCTACTCCACACGCAGGTAGTTTTTATCGATCAGTTTTTGGATGTGGCATTGCAAGGCCTCACCGATATCGGCCCCGTATTCCTCTTCCAGCACAAACATTAAGGATACTGCAGTTTGGGCTACATCCAACAGTTCATCTAAGATCAGTTTCACAACCTGCTGTTCGCTCATACTGGTTTGTTCCCCGCTCATCCCGCGGAATTTCCCAATGGCTTGGGCCAGTTCCCCTGCCTCCTCCATCAATTTCAAAGCTGTTGATTCCAGAGTGGGTTTAAGATTGTTGAGGCGCGGCAGTGTAATATCTTTGGTTTTCATTCGTTCCATCCTTTTCCTCCTCCTGTACAGATCAACTCCACCCCTGCTTCAGAGAATATATCTTTTGCCAGTTGATCAGGGTAATCCCCTTGAAAATAAACCTTTTTAATGCCCGCGTTGCAGATCATTTTGGCACAAAGAACACAGGGACTATGGGTGATGTAGAATGCCCCTCCCTCTATAGAAACCCCATAAAGGGCTGCTTGAATGATGGCATTCTGCTCTGCATGCAAACCCCGGCACAGTTCATGACGCTCCCCTGAGGGGATCTGCAACTGCTCCCTGAGGCATCCCACCTCACCACAGTGTGCAACACCTGCAGGAACTCCGTTGTATCCGGTACAGAGGATGCGCTTTTCCTTAACAATAATCGCACCCACCTGCCGCCGGAGGCAGGTTGACCGCTTGGCCACAACCCGGGCAATTTCCATAAAATAATCCTGCCATCCCGGCCTTGTCAAATACCCACCCCCTTTTGATAGATGTCAGAGGAAATGCCAGAGCTTAGGAAAAGATAGTTTTATTTCTACGATGAGTAAATGGGAAAAGAAACACAGAGATCCTGTACGATCCGGCGTGCTTCTTCCAGTTTGCTCTGTTCGCCAGGATAGGACAAGACCAGATTGATGGCTGTGCCTATCCGTTCCATTTCCCTTTCCCTCATACCCCTGCTGGTCACTGCTGGGGTGCCGATCCTGATCCCACTGGTTACCCGTGAACTCTGGGGGTCAAAGGGCACCATATTTTTATTCACAGTTATGCCTACATCATCAAGCATTAGTTCTGCAGCATGCCCGGTCAGGTTTTTGCTGCGCAGGTCCACAAGGAGCAGGTGGTTATCTGTACCTCCGGACACTAAATCAAAACCATAGCTCTTTAAAACCTCTCCCAGCACAGATGCGTTTTTCACCACCTGACGCTGATAGGAGCGGAACTCCTCTGTTCCCGCCTCTTTTAAGCAGACAGCCTTGGCTGCGATGACATGCATCAGGGGGCCTCCCTGAATACCGGGGAAAACAGCACTATCAAGCTTTTTAGCATACTCCTTTTTGCATAGAACCAACCCTCCCCGGGGTCCCCGCAGGGTTTTATGGGTTGTGGTTGTCACAAAATCAGCATAGGGCACTGGGCTAGGATGCACCCCTGCTGCAACCAAGCCTGCGATATGGGCCATATCGGCCATCAGGTGGGCACCGCATTCCCGGCAAATATCTGCAAAGGCTTTAAAATCGATAATGCGGGGATAAGCACTGGCCCCTGCAACAATCAGCGCAGGGCGTATCTCTAATGCCTGCTTTCTGATCTCCTCATAATCCAAAAAACCCTCAGGGGTAACTCCATAAAAGTAGCCTTCGAAATATTTACCTGAAATATTGGCCTTAAATCCGTGGGTAAGGTGGCCGCCATGGGCTAGACCCATGCCTAGGATCCGGTCTCCAGGTTTTAACAGAGAGAGATATACAGCGGTATTGGCCTGGGCTCCTGAATGGGGCTGCACATTAGCATGTTCTGCTGCAAAGAGATCCTTTGCCCGCTGAACAGCTAGCTTTTCTACCAGATCAACACACTCACAGCCACCATAGTACCGTCGCTCAGGGTAGCCCTCTGCATATTTATTGGTCAAAACACTCCCTTGAGCGGCCATCACCGCCCGGCTGGTATAGTTTTCCGAGGCGATAAGCTCCAGTTTTTCTTGCTGTCTCATTTCCTCACAGCGAATGGCATCAGCAATTGCTGGATCGATTGGTGCAAGGTATTTTTCAATTAGGTCCATCATAAATCCCTCGATCTTTTCTATTTTTTGTTGGTAGAACAGTACTTTGCTTCAATGGCTTTGATCTTATCAACCCTTCTTTGATGACGCCCCCCTTGAAAGCTTGCCTTAAGCCAGCTTTCAATAATGGCACAAGCCAGACCAGCCCCGGTCACCCTCTCCCCCAGAGCAATAATATTAGCATCATTGTGCTCCCGGGCAGCCCGGGCTGTAAAAGGGTCATGGCAAAGAGCAGCCCTGATCCCTGGAACCTTGTTGGCAGCCATTACCATGCCAATCCCTGTTCCACAGACCAGGATTCCATATTTGTTGTCACCCCGGGCAACCGATTCCGCAACCATCAGAGCTATATCAGGGTAATCAACAGGGTCTGTGCTGTCGACCCCAAAATCGGTGAACTGCAGATCCTTGCCCTGAAAATATTCCTTGATCTCCTTTTTTAAACGGAAACCGGCGTGGTCACTGCCGATTGCAATTTTGATCACTTGGACCACCTCTGCAACAAATAGTGAAGGTATTCGAGATATTATCCTTTATTTCCTTTATTTCCTTTTATCAATAAATTTAATCTCTCAGTTGTTCAGACTGTAGATGCCTGCAGACACCTTCTACAGCCTGGGCTAGCTCATCAGCACACCGGCAGTAAACCTCGTCAGACTGCCCAAAAGGATCTGTTATGTCATATCTCATCAGTTGCTCCTCCAGCTTTCTGATTGCATCTTTCTCCTCTTGTATTTCCCTGGCCAAAGAGCCCTCTATGGCTGCCAATTTATCCTCTATCTCCTGGAGACGCTGCAAAAGGCCCTCTCTCTCCTCTTTTAACTCCCTCACAGTATCACTATTGGCTTCCCAAAACCTCTCTTTTTTTGCGTTTAACCGCCGCAGCAAGGCAAGCAGTTTTTCCGAATATTCAAGGTTATAACCGCGCTCCGCAAATTCCTTGAGAACAAACACCTTTCCAGCAGACATAGGGAATATCTCCAGCAAATGGCGCTTCTGAGAGGCAGTCATCGTGAGAATTAAATCTGCCTCCTCAACCATTTCTTTTGTCAGCTGTTGCGCTCTGTGATTTGATAGATCGATCCCCTCTCTGCGCAGAGCATAACAGGCCCCTGAACTAGCTGGTTCTCCGGGCAAAACCGCTAACCCTGCAGACATCAGCTGGATATCATCCCCCAAATTAAAGCGCTCCAGCATTTTTGCTGTTAACTTCTCTGCCATAGGGCTGCGGCAGGTGTTTCCTGTACAGACGAATAAAATCCGCAAAATCTCACCCCTTTATAATCAAGTGATCCCCTCTTAAAGTTTGAGCCTTGCTCAAACTTCAAAAACTCCTTGCCAAGCAGCTGTCAAGTGATTCCCTTTTAAAGTTTGAACAGTTGGATGTCCTAATCTTTATGGTAATCAACAACAGCAAAACAGGTGAATGAACTGCACCGGTTTCGCTGACTTATGATGGATAAGAATGCCGCCAGCCTGTGATTTCTGGCTTTGAAGCGCATGCTTTCCTGACCCATGATAGATAAGGAGCATAGTTTCCTATTCAATAAACATCTTTATCCCAATAGCAATCAACACCAATCCACCCAACATTTCCGCCCATTTGCCGGCCCAATTTCCCAGCCATCTCCCCAGCAATAGGCCGGCTGCGGTCATCAAAGCCGCAACCACCCCAAGAATGATCACAAAACTGGAGAGCCCGCTGACCGTAACTCCTATACCTACCCCTGTTCCGAAGGCATCTACACTGACACTCCAGCTTAACCCCAAAATTCCCGCCCAACAAAATGGATTGCTTTTCTGAGGTGACAGAGTTGCTTTAGCCTCTTTGAAAATAAATACCTCCCTCCGCCAGGGCCAGCCCTCCCGGACCATTTTCAACCCTAATAAAACCAGGATGGTACCGCCAATCCATACAGCCACATTTCCCACTACTGTTCCCAACAACCCCCCTACCAGGATACCAGCTAGGGGCATGAACACATGAAAGACTCCCACACAGAGAGATGTACGCAGAATATAGCGCCGGCAAGGATTGTTCATACCCAACCCCAGAGCCAGGGAAAAAGCATCAGCCCCTAAAGCAACTGCAACAAGGAAATAAGTTAATAGAACATCCACTCAAGAAACCTCTCTTCTGTCAGATCTTCTGCTGTTCAGCAGCTCGGCACAAACGGTTCATCACAGCCAAACCCATACCTTCAGGTGCCACTGTTTCCACCAGAATCACCTCAACCCCTGCCCTATCGCAATCGCGCAAAGCACTGAACAGGTGGTTAGCGATCTCTTCTGTACAACATCTTGAACCCAGTGAAGCCAGATAAAAGGGCGGAACACTTAAATTCCGGTATAGGGAGTAGTTTTCACTGGTGGCCAATACTCCTATACGTTTCCCCCGATTTTGTGTTAAATATTTTTCCACCTTATTTGCCTGTTCCCCCGGCTCCCCGGTAACCATAATCACCTGAGCCTGGGGTGCATAGTGTTTAAAATAATAGCCGGGACAGGGAGCTGCACCTTCTCCAGCAGGCTTGTCCGGGGACAGAACAGCATCAGGAACAATAATCTTCTGGTTTAAAACACTTTCAATCTCTTCTCTGGTTACACCACCGGGCCTCAAGAGAACCGGCTGCTCCTCAGTTAGGCTCAATATAGTGGATTCCACACCCACCTCTGCAGGCCCTCCATCTAGGATCATATCTATCTTTCCATTGAGGTCCGAAAGAACATCCTCAGGCCGTGTAGGACTAGGGCGTCCAGATAGATTGGCACTGGGTGCAGCGATAGGCACACCGCTTGCCTCAATCAAAGCAAGTGCAATCTTGCTGCTGGGATAGCGCAGAGCTATAGTAGGCAAACCAGCAGTAACTGCATCAGGGATCCCCTCTGCACGGGGAAGTATCAAAGTCATAGGCCCCGGCCAAAAGCTTTTCGCTAGGATATCAGCTGTCTGCGGCCAACTGGAACTCAGGGACTTTGCCTGTTTCAGTGAGGAAACATGTAAAATCAAAGGATTTTTCCGGGGCCTTCCTTTAACCTGGAATATTTTGTCGACCGCTTCTCCGTTCAGCCCGTCAGCACCCAGCCCATAAACGGTCTCTGTGGGAAAAGCCACCAGACCACCTTTATTGATCACCTCTGCTGCCTTTTTGATCAGTTCAGGTTCAGGGGATTCAGGATCTACTTTCAAGTATTGCGTTTTAAGCACCTCCAAATTCCGCATCACTGATCTACCCTACTAGAATAACATTACCTCTTTTGGGGAATCTCATTATAGTTGCAAAAAAGGACAAGCTGTATAATAATAGAATAATTGGGTTATGTGTTTTACTTATACACACTAATTATAGTCTTAAAAGGAGGCGCTGTCATTTGTTAGCTGGCTTAATAATTATTATCTTGTTGGTATTGACCCTGCCCTTTTTTGTTAAACCGATAGAACGCAACTTGGAACCCTTCCTCTTTGTGATGGGCCTTGCGGCAACTATCGTCTCCGGAGTGTTGAATATAGAACTGATCCGCGAAATACTTACCAATCATTTGATGTACATGATCACAGCAGCAGTTCTCATTTTCGGGTTGCTTTTCGCCCGTTTTCAAAACAATATTCACATATGGATCAATAAAATCCTCGAACACATACCGCTCAATCTATTTGTCTTTTTCATAGTAGTACTGCTTGGTCTATGTTCTAGCATCATCACAGCAATCATTTCAGCACTGATCCTTTCCGAGATAATAAACGCCCTCCCTCTACAAAGAAAAGAAAAGATCAACACCACCATCATAGGGTGTTTTTCTATCGGATTAGGTGCTGCACTGACACCCATCGGTGAACCCCTTTCCACAATTGTTATCTCTAAACTCGGTGAGCAATTTTTCTACCTGTTGAAACTGTTGGGTGTTTTCATTATCCCAGGGGTTATCGTTTTTGGATTATTAAGCAGTCTCTCTGTAAAACGAGCATCAAAAGACAGTGACACCGGTGAGACCATTGACCTAGAAGATGAAACAACTAAAGGTGTTGTGCTGAGAGCAGGGAAGATCTTCCTGTTTATCATGGCTCTGGAACTATTGGGCAAGGGCTTCGAACCGGTGATCAATACTTATATTATTCATCTGGATGGACGGATCCTTTACTGGATCAATATGATCTCTGCGGTCCTCGACAATGCCACACTCGCTGCCGCAGAAATCAGCCCAGCTATGAGTGGATTACAGATCGAAGCAATCCTCATGGGGCTGCTGGTCAGCGGAGGGATGCTCATCCCAGGGAATATCCCCAATATCATCTCCGCTGGCAAGCTGAAAATTACCAGTTCCGAGTGGGCAAAACTAGGGGTGCCTCTGGGGCTTGCCATGCTGATTATCTACTACTTAATTATCTTTGTTATTATTTAGAATTATAAAAAATCTGTTGATCAGGAGAGAGGAGCGATAATCCAGATCCTCTCTTTTTTATTCTCACTTTTAACCTCTTACTTTCCATTTATCAAAAGCCGCACTGAGATCAAAACCTCTCCCCCTGATCAGGCAGGGGACAGTCCGGCCACGCGATTAGTATGGCTTTTTATCCCTGCCGCTTGCGACATAAGCTTCGATTGAACTTGCCCGTATACTATCCGCAGACGCCAGCCAACCGGCTCCTATGATAGTGGAAGTCAGAGGCTAGATGTCAGAAGTCAGAAAAAATAGAAACACTAGAGCTTTGAAATGGTATTTATATATTGAATTCGGTGATTAACTGTTTATGACCGGAAACTCTGGTTGGATTAAGACTTTGTGCCCAGTTAGTGACTGTTACCAGTGCAGTGACTGTGTTTCGCTTCAGCTGTCGTTAGCTGCTCCTTCGTCAAGGGCAAGTAACCTTCGCAGGTCGCTGCGCTGGCAGGGATAAACCGACCGATCAGGGGGACTGTCCCTGCGCACGGCCCGATCAGTCAACCTGTCCCCCTAGCCGGTCCTGTTTGACCGCTGTAACAACTCTCTCCCTTCCTGCATAATCCTTGAGGACTTCAACCCTCTTCCATCCCTCTTGTTCTAACATCCCTGCCAGCATTTCACCCTGCCCGATACCTATCTCACAGGCCAATAGGCCTCCTGGGGCAAGAAAGAGCTCAGCTTGGGGGATAAGCCTTCTGTAATGCTCCAGCCCATCCTTCCCGCCATCTAAAGCATTTTTCGGTTCATACTGAACATCTACAGGCAGGTCTGGCAGATCAGCTGTAGGAATATAGGGGAGATTAGCAGCAACAACTGTTCCCATGCCTATCAATCCCTGCTCAAGGAGGGGAGTAAGCAGATCCCCCTGCAGGAATCGGACCCGTCTATTTACACCATGGTGTTCAGCATTTCTGGCTGCTGTCTGCAAAGCCTTATGAGAAATATCGATAGCAGCAACTTTAACTTTAGGGTTATAATAGGCAAGACTCACTGCAACCGCCCCCGAACCAGTCCCTACATCAGCCAGCAGATGTTCTTCATCAACTCCAATTGCATAATCTGGTGTCATATCCCTCTTAGCAGTTTGCAAAGGCTTATCCAGCATCGTCAGGAATTCCAAAACCCTTTCTACCAGCAGTTCTGTTTCCGGCCGGGGGATTAGAACATCAGAATTAACATAGAAATCAAGAGACATAAACTCCTTTTTTCCGGTGAGATAAGCAACAGGTATCCCGTTGCTGCGCTGTTTCAGGAGATCATAAAAAACCAGTTCGGCCTCTTTTGGCACCTGGTCTTCAGAAAAAATCAAGAGATCAGCCCTCTCCCGCCCCCAGGCAGAGGCCAATAACACCTCTGCATCCAGACGGGGAGAATTGATCCCCCTTTTTTTCAATAGTTCTGTTCCTTTGATCAGCAGTTCTCTACACTTCATCTCTTAACTAGCGGAATTTTCCTTGAATAATTCCCCCTGCAATTGCTCGGCTCTCTGTGCTGTGATCAAAGCAGTGATCACTTCATCCAGATCTCCCTCTAGGATGTCATTTAAACGATAAATACTCAATCCGATGCGGTGATCGGTAAGCCTTCCCTGGGGGAAGTTATAGGTTCTGATCCGTTCACTGCGGTCACCACTGCCGATCATGGACCTGCGCATTGATGAGATCTCCCCATGCTGCTCCTCCTCTGCCTTGGCCAACAGCCTGGCACGCAGAACCCGCAGCGCTTTTTCCTTATTTTTATGCTGGGATTTTTCATCCTGGCAGGAAACCACTATACCTGTAGGGAGGTGTGTGATCCTTACCGCAGACTGGGTAGTGTTCACAGACTGGCCACCTGGGCCGCTGGAGCAGAAAATATCAATCCGCAGATCCTGGGGATTGATTTCCACATCCACCTCCTCTGCCTCAGGAAGCACTGCAACAGTGGCCGCACTGGTATGGATACGTCCTCCCGATTCAGTAACCGGAATGCGCTGCACCCGGTGAACACCACTTTCATATTTCAATTTGCTGAAAACATGATCTCCATTCACCTGAAAGATGATTTCCTTGAAGCCCCCCATATCTGTGGGATGTGAGCTTAGCACCTCTACCTTCCAACCCTGCCGCTCAGCATAATAAGAGTACATACGAAAAAGATCACTGGCAAAAAGGGCAGCTTCTTCCCCTCCAGTACCGGCCCGGATCTCCACAATAACATTCTTCTCATCTCTGGGATCCTTGGGCAGCAGCAGAATCTTCAGTTTTTCCTCCATACTATCCTTTTTCTCTTTGAGTTGAGCCAATTCGGTTTCTGCAAGCTGCTGAATCTCAGGATCATCTTCATTAAGCAGTTCTTTAGCACTCTCTATATCTTCAATAATTTTTTTATATTCCCTGTAGGCTGTCACTATCTCAGACAGTTCTGCATGTTTTTTGGCGAACTCCCGATACTGATTCATATCTTTAAGCACAGCTGGATCGCTGAGCTTGCTCTCCAACTCCGTAAAGCGGGCTTCTAATTCTTCAAGTTTTTCCAGCATAATCGGCCAACCCCCTTCCATCCAAACACTTAAGTTCAATCACCTGAAGCCGCAGCACCAGGCGGGGGAATTAAAACACTTTTCAGTGCTGCAATTGCCACCTCAATCTGGCTGGGATCCGGCTCTCCAGTAGTAAGATTCTGTACCCAAAGGCCCGGAGCAATCAAAAACCTCATCTGCTTTCTGTACCGCCTGGATAAACGAATAAATTCATACCCCAGGCCAGCTATCAAGGGTAACAACAAGAGACGGGACCCAAACTTCCACCACCAGGGACCATTCCCCAAAAAGGAAAAAACGATAATGCTGATCACCAGCACATAGAGAATAAAGGAAGTGCCGCAACTGGGATGCTGACGGGAGCGTTTAGCAACCTCTTCAACTGTGAGTTCTGCACCATCCTCATAGGTATTAATCGCCTTGTGCTCGGCCCCGTGGTACTGAAAAACCCGCCTGATATCCTCCACAGCACGGATCCCAAGCAGATAGGCCAGAAAAAGCCCCAACCGGGTGATCCCCTCGACAAGGTTCTGCACCCAGACAGGAAACCTACC
Organism: Syntrophomonadaceae bacterium; assembly: GCA_012840405.1. Taxonomy (GTDB): domain Bacteria; phylum Bacillota; class DSM-12270; order Thermacetogeniales; family Thermacetogeniaceae; genus DTU068. Next base: position 11,020 of record DULM01000115.1, read on the forward strand.
ACTGGTCAGATGCCCCAACCAGGTGGGTAATAATATAAAGAGACCTGTAGCTAACAGAAGGGCAACAGCCACGGTCATAACCATCTCAAAAGTACTCAAACCCTCCTCTTCCTCATCACCCAGAGCAAGTGAGGCAGAGAGGTTCAAACTTTTAATCCCGATGACCATAGATTCGATGAGCACAACTGCCCCTCGAATCAAAGGCCATTTTAGAAATGAAAAATAATCCGACCAGGGAGTAATCTTCTCCTGGTGGATAATAATTTCCTCACCTGACCGGACCGCAGTTGCAATTTTTTGAGGGCCTCGCATCATTACACCTTCAATAACCGCCTGGCCCCCATACTGAAAAGCAGCCTTCCCTGTTTTCCCGGACAAAACATCCCCTCCCTCTGCAGCTATCAAAAACAAATGGGAGAAGAGATGCTAAGCTCTGTTGGCTGCCCCGTATTTCTTCCTGAACCTTTCTACACGTCCGCCCTTTTCCACAACCCTAGTCCTGGTTCCAGTATAGAAAGGATGGCAGTTAGAGCAGACCTCTACCCTCATGCTTGGTACAGTAGAACCTATTTCAAAACGGGCTCCACAAGCACAGGAAATTGTCGCCTTTTGATACTTCGGATGAATACCCTTTTTCATTAACCTCACCTCCAGATCTAACGCTGTTTATTATAGCACAGTGGGTCTACCCCCTGCAAACATAAATGGTCCCAGGCCAACCGATCAGGGGGACAGGTTGA
>DULM01000231.1 GCA_012840405.1 Syntrophomonadaceae bacterium
TCCGCCTAATCGGGGGACTGGTTAGCACCACTGGATTGATTTCCGGACAGTCCCTTGTGTGAAAAATTTTTGGGATCCTTGGGTGGCAAGTTTTATAGGGCAGGCTTTTGGAGTTGTTATTCAAAATGCCTGCCAGAGCGCATATCACTCTTGATGATGTTAAAAGTGCTTTGAATAAGGCCAATGTAACTCTTCAACCAGGAATGACACTGCTGTATTACACAGGAATTGAAAAATATTGGGATGATCATGCCACTTACCTGTATCAGTATCCCGGCTTAAACGAAGAAGCTACCAGATGGATTTTAGACCAAGGGGTTGTAAATATCGGTACAGATGCTACCAGTTTAGACACACCAGCTGACATAAATTATCCCAATCATACTGTCCATGGTGAAAAGAATGTCATCCACACTGAAAATGTTAAAAACATTACTCATATACCGCGGCATCAAGGGTTTTATTTCGCCATGTTCCCTCTTAAATTCGTTGGGGCAACAGGCAGTCCTGTAAGAGCATTTGCCATCTGGGAGGACTAGCGATAGTCTACGACATCAGTTGTGTATGGAATACTTGGACGGAGGTGAGAACCGGGGACTTTTGTAGTTAGTTGTAATAAGGGTAAACACAATACATGAAAGGAGAGAACAAGTAATGTCAGAGCAATTATTGCAAGCATTAAAGGAGAACCTTGTTAACGGTAATATCGATGAGGTAAGCAATAATGTAAAAGAATTAGTTGAGAACGGTGTTGATAGTAAGAAAATCTTAGATGAAATGATCTCTGCAATGAATATTGTAGGTGAAAAGTTCTCAAAGAATGAGTATTTCTTGCCTGATTTGATTCTCAGTGGCAATGCTATGAGAGCAGGATTAGATGTCATTCTTCCTAACCTGAAAGCTACGGGAGCATCATTCAAAGGCAAAGTTATTCTCGGTTCTGTTCAGGGAGACGTACATGATGTAGGCAAATCTATTGTTCATAGCACATTGGTTGGCGCTGGATATGAGGTTATCGATCTTGGTGTTGATGTCGCTCCAGAAGTTTTTGCTCAAAAGGCAATAGAACTTGGAGTAGATGTTGTAGGTGCTTCAGCATACATGACAACGACCACTGCAATGCTGCCTAAAGTTAACGAAGCTCTAAAGGAAGCTGGAATTCGTGATAAAGTGAAATTTGTTATTGGTGGTGCAGCCACTTCTGAGGCTTATGTTGAATGGGCTGGTGCAGACGGATGGGGTGAAACAGCCTGGGACGCAGTTGAAACGATAAATAACCTCTTAAAAAAATAAATCGAAAGGAAGGGATATTAGATGGCGGGCTATATGGATAGGATTGATGAATTAGTAGCAAAGATCAGGGACCGTGTCAGCAAAGAGCCAATGACGCCAGCCCAGCGGGCAGCTAAGGTATTTACTTGGGATACCACTTTAGATCATGCATTTGGCGGATTTGCGTTTTGGGATCCCAGATCTGTAGGTATAACTGATATCAGCACAAAAGAGTTTTATACTGATCCGGTTAAGATGTGTTATTGTCAGATATATGCGGCTGAGCGTTTTGAGCATGACTTTCCGGCTGTTTTTGCCGATATGTACAATATAGATGTTGAAGCATGTGGCACGCCTTTGGAATATCCTGAAGACAGCATACCTGTAATCAAAGAACACCCAATTAAACAAAAGAGCGATTTGGCTAAACTGCGCATTCCAGATCCGTATAAAGATGGTCGTATGCCCTATTTGCTGGAGCTCACAAATCTTTTTAGCCAGAAGGTGGGGGACCTGTTTGGTTGTAGTGTAGCGACAAACATGCCCTTCTCTGGTGTGGTTGGTTTGCGTGGTTATCAAAACGTAATTATGGATATGAGAAAAGATCCACTTTTTGTTCATGAAATGTTGGAGTATATGCTTGAGGTACAGATTGTATTCAATAAAGCTATCATTGATGCTGGCGGTGCACCTGTACCTTGCGATGCCTGGGCAGCTCCACCTAATATTACACCTGCGCAGTGGGAAGAATTTGCCTTGCCCTATGCCACACGGCTAATGGAAGCATTGAAAGCACATAACGGCCAAAAGAGTAATTGGTTCCTGGGTTGGGGTTATAGTATAGTTCCTGACACAGAACGCTTCCTGCGCATGTTCAATGCTTCAGGGTCCGGAATTTGCTTCTTGTTTGAGGAAGATATTGTAGGCCGTGCCGGTTACAGCACCATTGATTTGGAAAAATTTTACGAGATCTGTAGGCAGCAAAAAGTTGTTTTATCTACCAGCCTAATGCCCCAGACAATATTTGAAGGGCCAGTTGAAAGGATCGAAAAACTGGTAACCGATTGGCACAAGGTTTGTGGTAAAGGCGGCGGGCATTGTTATTACACTACCGTTCCTCTTGGATCACCTCCAGAACATGTAGAGGCCTATGTCAGGGCTTTGAAGAACTGTCTATATCCGGTTGAATAAGCGTTTCTCTACGGGTGCGGTAATTATTTACCGCA
>DULM01000116.1 GCA_012840405.1 Syntrophomonadaceae bacterium
CACATGAATATAGTCCCTCACCCCGGTGCCATCTGGAGTTGGATAGTCATTGCCAAAGATGCGCAGTTTTTCGAGCTTCCCTTTGGCAACCTTAGTTATATAGGGCATCAGATTGTTGGGAATGCCCCGGGGATCTTCGCCGATTAACCCGCTCTCATGGGCTCCCACCGGATTGAAATATCTGAGCAGCGAAACCGCAAAATCCCGATTGGCTTTCGCAACATCGGTCAATATCCGCTCGCTGATCACCTTAGTTTCACCATAAGGATTAGTAGTGGGAAGCAGTTCCATCGTTTCCACAAAGGGCACGTCATTTTCTCCATAAACTGTAGCCGATGAGCTAAAAACAAACTGCTTTACTCCGTATTTCAGGCAGTATTTTGCCAGCACCATAGTGCTGACTGTGTTGTTGTAATAGTATTTTAAAGGGAACTCAACAGACTCGCCCACAGCTTTAAAACCGGCGAAATGAATGACTCCGTCAAAGGAGTGATTGGAGAAAATAGCATCCACTGCCGCTTCATCTGTGACGTCTTCCTGATAGAAGATCAGCTCCTTCTTCGTTATTTGTTTTATTCTATCTATTGTCTCAATCTTGCTGTTGCTAAGATTGTCAACAATAATCACCTCATGGCCTGCTTCCAGCAAGGCAACACTGGTGTGTGAACCTATATAGCCGGCACCACCTGTTACTAATATGTGCATATTTGGAACACCTCTTGGTTGTATAATTTAATAATTTTTTCGACAGCGTTTTTACCAACACTATTATTCAAAAGAGTCATAAGTCAAGGGACGCAAGGGACGGCAGACTGTGAAAATAATCGTTTGCTGCAGACTGACACTCTAACATATGGCTTAATAAGTGATAAACAAGTCTATATTTAGTGATTATCAATTCCAAATAGGAGTTTTCACACAGTCTGACGGCGACTTTGACTTAAAACAATTTTTATTATAAGATACTTACCCGCTCATAGGACAGCCATTGATTGCCAATAGGTCATGCCCCGGCAGAGCCCCGCGGCAAGACAACCTTAAGGGGTAGTTGCTGAATCGCCAATAATGTGCCTACCATCCCCCTTTCACCCAGCACCACTTGTTACTTTTGCAACACTAGATTGCAATATGCGTTTCATCAGTAGTTTTAGCCGTTATCCCCAGATAAAAAGTATTATCGCAATTCATAAATAGCCCCAAATAATTATCAACCTATCGTCCTAGTATTATTCGCTGTCTAAACTGCTAATCCTTGTTATAAACGGGTGCAGACCAGAGGCCGGCGGACAAACGGGAGTTTGGAAACGAAAAACGCAAAGGTTTGACCCAAGGGTGAGCCCTAATGATCTTTTATAAAGACTAGCCTGATTCAATGTCCTCACCCTAGGCAGTTCCACCTCTTTTTGCTTTGAATTCAGCTAATGATTCTGCTTTTTCTATCCGTGACGACACCCTAGTCCCCTTTACACTTAACACCCCTTGTCACCCGTTCCCCCAATGGAATATGTTATAATTGAAAAAGATAGGGGGGCTATCCTTGAAAGAAAACATACTAGAATCAATTGGGCATACTCCTTTGGTTAAGATCAGACGGCTCAACCCCAACCCCCGTGTAACTATTGCTGCCAAACTGGAAGGTACCAACCCCGGCGGAAGCGTTAAAGACAGAATTGCTTTATACATGATCACCGCGGCTGAAAGAAAAGGAGAATTAACCAAAGACAAAATCATCCTGGAACCGACCAGCGGCAATACCGGTATAGGGCTAGCCATGATCGCAGCAGTTAAAGGATACCGCATGCTGGTCACCATGTCCGAATGGATGAGTGAAGAACGCCGAAAAATGCTGGAGGCATTTGGAGCCGAAATCATCTTAACCCCAGGCGAAAAAGGAACAGACGGGGCTATTGAAAAAGCACATGAACTCTATGCTAAAAACCCTGAGCTCTATTTTATGCCCAACCAGTACGATAACCCCAGCAACGTTCTAGCCCATTATGAAACCACAGCAATTGAAATTTGGGAACAAACAAAGGGCAAGATTACCCATTTTGTCGCAGGAATGGGGACAACAGGAACTCTTATGGGTTGTTCACGCCGCCTGAAGGAATTTAACCCCGATATAAAAATAATTGGTGTGGAACCGTTTAAACATCACAAAATCCAGGGTTTGAAAAACATGAAGGAAGCGATCGTTCCAAAGATATACAACCCGGCCCTACTTGATGAAAAGATAAATGTTGCTGACGAAGATGCTTTTGCCATGACTAGGCGGCTGGCCAGGGAAGAGGGTATTTTTTGCGGAATGAGCTCTGGCGCAGCCTTTCATGTCGCCGTAGAACTAGCTAAAAAACTCAATGAAGGTCTAATTGTAACTCTGTTCCCGGACCGGGGCGAAAAGTATTTGTCCACTCCGCTGTACTTGCCCGAACCTTTGTGAACCACCTGAACCCCCTTCTTGTGGCATGTGGCCTTCGGGGGTGGCAGGCGAACGTTCCCGGAGGCAAGGCCAGTCAAAATATCAAAGTGAGTCAACGAGTTAAGGGAATGGGGACGTTCAGTCCCATGTGAGTCAATGGGACAGTGACTTTGACTGTCGGGCAAGACCCGTTCCCCTACAGGGAAAGACCAGTTCCTCTGATGGCACGGAGGAACTGTCATGGTGAAAGGCCCGTTCAGCCAACCTGTCCCTCCGATTGCGGGGGATTGTCTACCTGAACGGTTCTTACCCTTCTCACCTAAGGAGGAGCCGGAGAGAGGCATGCAACTGAAACAAAGCATTATCGAACTGGAGACCACAAGGCGTGAGGCGCTTTATGATATAACCGAACAGGTTCGAGCAAAGGTGGAGCAAAGCGGCATTAACAATGGGTTGGTTTCGATCTATGCCCAGGGGGCTACTGCGGCGATCATGATCCAGGAGAACTGGGATGAGAGCGTGCAAAATGACGTAGTCACTCTTCTGCGCAAGCTAATCCCACACGGTATCTGGGAACATGACCAGCAGGATGGCAACGCAGACGCCCACCTTAAGGCTGGGCTGGTCGGCCCCAGTGAGACCGTGCCCATCATCGATGGCAGACTGGGACTCTCCACCTGGCAGAATATCTTTTTCTGCGAATTCGACGGCCCGCGGAAAAGGCGCCGCGTTGTTGTGACCATTATCGGCTCCTAGCATCCCTTGTTCAAGCCTTAAAAACATTCGTTAGAACATTCCTTCCCAAGGCACTTCAAGACACCTTTCTCACCCCTGTATTTTATTTTTCAGTGATGTGGCAAAGGAAACCCTTACCACTTGATCAAGGCGACGTTGATTTTGACTCACATACAACAACCCCTTCCCCCTAGCATAAGGCAAGACCTGTCTCTCTGATCGGGCGAAGGGATAATCCCGGTGATCTGCCCGATCATTCATCCTGTCCCTTTGATCGGTCCGGACACACGGCACAGGTACGAGCGTACCAAAATCCCTGTTCTCCCTGGCACCCGTTTCACTGTAACCCCCACAAAACAAAAAGGAAGCAAAAAGAATGTCCTTTTGCTTCCCCCGTGTGACAAGACCCCGTTCCCACTACATTCTTCACACTGCTTTAAAGCCTGGCCCCAGATTACTGGGTATTGTACATACCATGGGCACTCATATAATTGAAAATACCTTCCCCATGTTGCTGTTCCTCTTGTTGAATATGGTTTAAGGCTTGTCGCATTTGCGGGTCAGTGAATTCAAAAATGGCGGTATCGTAGGCACTGGAAACATATTTCTCCGTCATCAGTAAATCATTCAAAAGCATAGCGTCATTTTGGTTAGCTGCGCTCCCAGACTGTCCGGCAGCTGTTTGCGAGAACTGCTGCTGTTGGTTTTGTTGGCCTTGTTGGCTTTGCTGGCTTTGTTGGCCTTGTTGTCCCTGCCCAATAGAGGGAACCCGTCCACCCAACATTTCGTTGATACTGTTCAAGTGATTCTGTTCCTGCTGAGCGTAGTTGTTCAATAGATCTTTGAGCTGTGGGTCCTGAACCTGATTCGCATAGTCTTGGTATTTTTTGATACATACTTTTTCATGCTGCTTCAGATCTTCCAGTAACAATTGTTCTTTTTTAGTCAACTGGTGTGCCATTGTGTCATCCCTCCTGCCCCTTATTATTTATAAAAAGAGAAATTAATATTCGGCTCTTGGGACTTTAATGATTTTCTGCAAATGGAGCAGATGGGTGATTGCATATGCAAAAGCGGGAAGGAATGCAGTAAAAGGAAGCAAAAAGAACGTCCCCGTGCTTCCAAAAGGAAGCAGAAAGAACGTCCCCCTGCTTCTGCTTCCCCCTGCTTCCTACCAAATTGCAAGAACATGCTGTAAGGCCAGACTTGTTACGATAATGGCTACCCAACAGCAAAAACCCAAAACGATCGGCTTGCCACCGGATTTCACAAGTTTTATTATATTTGTATTCAAGCCAATTGCTGCCATGGCCAGGATGATAAAGAACTTGCTTAGTTCTTTGAATGGCATAAACACTGATGAGGGAACACCGAAACCGGTAGCTATTGTGGTAACAACAGACGCCAATACAAAATAAACAATGAAGAAGGGGAAAATGTTTTTGATATTTACTTTCATCCCTTTTTTCCCACCAGTGTTTCCTTTCTTTTTTGCGCTCAAGAATGCAAGGGCAAGTGTAATAGGGATAATAGCTAAAGTTCTTGTTAACTTAACTGTTACAGCCTTATCAAGGGTAGCCGAACCTAAATTGTACATGCTATCCCATGTTGCGGCAGCAGCAGTTACAGATGATGTATCATTAATCGCTGTTCCCGCAAAGACCCCAAAGGCTTCACCAGATATGCTTGAAAAACCAAGCCATACGCCAAGGCTTGGAAATATAATAGCAGCCAGTACATTAAAAAAGAAAATAACTGAGATTGACTGGGCAACTTCCTGGTCATCAGCATTGATCACCGGCGCAGTAGCAGCAATCGCGGAACCGCCGCAAATTGATGAACCCACACCGATCAGGGTCGATATCTTTGATGGTATGTGCATTACCTTATGAACCAAAAATGCAATAATGAGTGAAGCAGCGATTGTCCCCACAATAATTGGCAGTGATTGTTTGCCTGTCTTCAGCACCACAGACAAGTTCAGCCCAAAACCTAAAAGAATAACTGCATACTGCAGGATCTTTTTTGACGTAAAGCGAAGGCCCGATTCAAATTTACTCTTATCTTTAATAAATAACGCGGCGATCATGCCAATAATTATTGCAATTACGGGGCCACCAATGATCGGAAAGTGTTTGCCAAGTATATATGACGGCACGGCAATGGTTAGACAGAGCGCTAATCCTGGCCAACTTTTTTTGATAAAATTCATCTTCAGTCCTCCTTCCAAATGTTTACTTGGTATATCTCTTGCCTTTGTCAATAGGTTACCATAATAAAACAATAACGAAAAATTATAATTATTTATAAAACGATAATGTTATCTTATAATAGCTATGCGGGAGATCAGGAAATAGAGTATTACTTCGGAAGGGTGTCCGGCCTGCTAGGGCATCAGGGTGGAGAGAGGCGCAGCTTGCCTGCTCTGGCGGAAGAGGACGATTAACCGCTACAACAGCAGGCTGGAGAGCAGCCAGGAAATTGAGTAATACCATGGGAAGGAAAGGGAAAGAAAGGGGCTTTTACTATGCTGATGGATTTTAGAATAGATACCTTTTTAGAAGTGTGCAGACAAATGAACTTTACAAAAGCAGCTAAGGCTCTTAATATTACACAGCCGGCCGTATCACAACACATACAATATCTCGAAGATTATTACGGTGTTGAGTTATTTGCCTTTGAAGGGAAAAAGATGAGCTTAACAGAAGCCGGCAAAATGTTATATCAGGCGGCGACTACAATAAAGCACGATGACATATTCTTAAAGGAACGCATCAATGCTTTAAAAAAAGGAAAAAACAAACTGATTTTTGGAGCAACCTTAACAATCGGTGAATTTGTTATGGCAAAACCTATCAAATCATATTTAGAGCTACACCCAGACACACAAGTACGGATGATCATAGGTAATACAAAAGAATTGTTGGAAAAGCTCAGTTTGGGAGAAATTGATTTCGCATTAATAGAGGGTAACTTTGACAAGAAGGATTATGATTATATAGTTTATTCACAAGAACGATATATAGCAGTATGTAGTAAAGATTATAAATTTGAGAAGGAACCGGAGATATTAACAGATCTCTTGCCAGAACGGCTTATTGTGAGGGAATCTGGCTCCGGAACAAGGAGAATCCTAGAAGAATATCTAGAGGCCAGAAATCTCGGAATTGAAGATTTTAAATCTGCAGTTGAAATCGGAGGAATGACTGCCATCAAATCGCTGGTGGAATACGGCTGTGGAATAACTTTTCTCTATGAGGCAGCAGTTAAGAAGGAATTGGAGAACGGAAGTTTAAGAGAGATAAAA